>NZ_JBEYVP010000078.1:0-20908 GCF_040644035.1 Streptomyces sp. NPDC047042
ATCACGAGCGCACTACCGGGAACCGACGAGCGGCCCGCGGGAACATTCCGTGAGCGGATCACACCCCGACGGGAACATTCCGTGAGCGCTGACACCGGGTGCTTTCGCTGTGGTCACGCACGGTGGTGCCACAGTGGACTTGGTTCGCACACTGATCGGCGATGACGCGGTGACGGACAGCCTGCTGAACGAAGGTGTCCCCTCTTGCGCGATCACCACGCTGGACGGCATGACTGTCCTCGATATCGCTTCCCTGACACACCTGACGTACTGAGAACGTGGAGCATCCTGCGTGGGACGCTGCCGCACTCCCACCCAAGTCGAGGGAGAAGCCATTGGCCCGGGTCCCCATAGACTGGGTAGCTACTTGGATCCCGGACGATCTTGTCGAGTTGCGCGGCGAAGTGGTTGTCGCACGACAACGAGCCCAGCCTGCTCGACGGCCAGATGCGCGTCGAGGATCTCGTCCAGGGCTCGCAGGATGTCGCGAATGGGGGGCTGCGGAATCTGGCCATGGGACTGTCTGGCGCTGTTCGGCCTCTGGGGCTGGAGGTAATGGGGTGGTACAGGACCTCGGCAACTGGCAGTTGCAGATGCTGCCTGATCTTGTGGAGATGGCATCCGGCGACAGCCGAATCCGGGACCTGGGGACGCATGGTTCGGCGAGCGGTGATCTGCCCCGCATCGATCGATGGTCCGATCTCGACCTGGTGATCACTGCTCGGGAACCAGTTACTGTGGCGGAGGACTTCGCCCATCGGATTGGTGCCCGCTTTTCACCCGTCTTCGCCGCCAGTCGCAGCGGGAGCTCCGTCCGCTACACCCTCCGACTGGTCCTGTCCGACCTGCGGCGACTCGACATCACGGCCGTGGACCCCGCTGACCGCGAGATACCACCTGGCCCCATCCATGCGGTCGGCGACGATCCGCCGTGTGCCATGGCCGAACTGGTCAACGACTTCCGCTTCGACGCCGTTCTCGCAGCGGTCAAGGCGGCCCGCGAAGACGTCCTCATCGGCGCGCACCTGACGCTGCAACTCGCCCGCTATGTACTCGTCGCCGCCATGCTTCTACGCGACCGCGACACCGGGACGAGCTACCACCGCTTCGGCGGCAGCCGCTGGGACGCGTGGGCCGCAAGGCTCGCTTCGGCACCCGTCCCGTACGACCGCACGGGCATCACCGCCGCTATCCGGTACTACACCAACGCACTCGACACTCTCCTTTCCGAGTGGGAACCGGAACCCGGCCATGATCACCGCCCGCTGTTCACACTCCTGGACGCCGTAGACACCTCGCCCGGGAACCATCAGATGCGCTGAGTTACAACGACCATCAGACGCCGGCCGCGAGGGCTCCGAGCCACTGTGCTGTGCCGCTTACAGAACGGTCGCCGTGAGGCGGCAATCCGACGAACACAGGACCGGCATCTCCGCGGACCCGTTCTGAGGATGCGACCGCGCCCAATGAGAAGATCACATCTAGCAGGTGGCTAACAGCGGATGCGGGGAACGTTGGTATGGCGAAGCGATCAGCACTGCGGGGATACCTGCTGGAGGAGGCGCTGGCCTGGCTGCTGCGGCACAGCGGCTACCGGCTGCTTGTCGACGAGCGGCAGGATCGCGCCGAACTCACTGGAGCCGGTGGCGCGCTTCGTGTTCGCGGCCGTGGCGCCGTCCACCAGGTCGACGTGCTAGGGGAGTTCGCATTCACACCCGCCTTCTCCCTCCCCATCCGGCTGTTCCTCGAGGCCAAGCACTACCGGGAGCCGTGCCGGCTGGAGGTCGTACGCAACGCCCACGGCGTTCTACACGACGTCAACGAGAACTTCATGGACCACGAGGGCACGCGACCCAGAAGGCGCTACCAGTACACGTACGCGCTGTTCTCCGCCAACGGCTTCACCCCAGAGGCGCAGCGGTATGCGCTTGCCCACCAGATTTCCCTGGTGGACCTGTCCGGGGAGTCCTTCACCTGGCTGCGCAAGGCGATCAAGACCGCGGCAGCCGACCTGTACGAGGCACAGGAAGATCATGCTGTGCAGCGCTTTCCCGTGGCGTGGATGCGCAAGGAGCTTCGTGAGGCCCTCGGCACCTGCCCGCCCGGGGTGCCGCTGTCAGCCGACACCAACGCTATGCAGTTCAAAGCCTCCGCAGCCGTGGTCCTCACGCAGTTCGTCGATGCCTTGGAACAGCACGCCGCGGCCGAGCTTCTGCTGGGATTCCCCTCGGCTCCGTTCATCCTGCCGTTGGCCGCCGAGGATCAGCAGCAGTTCCTGTCCTACGTCGAACAGTCTCCCGACCACACCGTGCGCCTGCGCCGCTCGGGGCAGGCGGCGACCGCCGAGTGGACGCTGTCCCCCCGGGAAGATGAAGACGCCTACCGCCTGGCCTTCAAACTGCCGGAACACATCGAGGAGTGGATCAGCGGAGTTGCGGAGAAGGAGCGGCAGCGCACTCTGGACATCAAGGCCCAGTTCCTGTCGAGCATCACGATCTACCGCATGAACGGCAGCGGTGTCCGTGCCTACCAACTCCGGTACGAGCCGAGCGAGCTGCGACAGTCCTGAGGTAAGTCGGTGACTGGGAAGTTTGGGCGTCTGCAGTCGTCGGCCTCTTCCTCGGCCAGGTGGTATGGCCGACGCGGTGCTGTGCGTCTGGCCGGGGTGAGACGCTGTCTAGCGATCCAGGCGAGAAGAGACCGGGTTCGTTGGCGACGGGCCACCATCGCTTCGGCGGGACACGCTGGGCCGCGTGGGCCGTACGACTCGCCTCGGCCCCGCCCCCTGCGATCCGCCGGCATCACCGGCCGGGACGGCACCACAGCCCTGGTCAACCAGCAGGCCCCGCTCCGGGAGCCTGGCCAGATCCATGAAGCGATCGTGCAGCATCTCGTTGGTCGTCGGCACGCTAGCCCCTTCTTCCACCGCTGCTGCTTGCACCGCGGCCCGCTGTCCCGACTCGCCGGCGGTCATGTGCCACGGTGCAGACCCCGCCGGATTGCTACCTCCACCGGCGAGTAGTCGTGGGCTTCACGTGTGAGTTGATACGGCTCGGCGGGATAGAGGGGCGGCTGCGCCATGAATCGCGGGGTCGTACCCCGGTGCGGCTGCGCTGCATGGACCAGGAACGGATGGCAAAGATAGACATCCCCCGCGGATCCGGTTGCCAGCGCCTGCGGAAGCTCTGCCGTCGCCTCGAACAGGTCCGTGGCACCCACCTGATCGGAGGTCAACCCCGTCGCCGGCGGACTCAAGACGAGAGGGGACGGCCAGATGCGACCCCACGCGGATCCGCGTCGGAGCATCGTCTTCCGAGACGTCGGAGAACAGGAACAGCATGAGCAGAGCTCGACCGTGGGAGCGCACGTTCACGTACGTCTGCCCGCCGCGAGAGAAGCTCCCTTCGATATGCCAGCCGGCATCCCCAGGGTCACGAGGATGGGGAAACCTGACGGGGATCGTGCCGATGCTGGTGCGCGGCTCCCACCTGCCGTGGCCCAGCCAGCTGATCGAAGGCGGCCAACAGTTGGGGCGTGTTGGCGGCCCGCAAGAACGGATCCTGCGCGTAGCTGCCCAGTCGGATGACGGGCTCAGTCCATGTACAGGGGTCGTTTGGGTCGCAGCCTGTGTCTGGCCAGAGGATGGTGCGGCATTCTTCGGCCACCGCGGGAGGGAAGGCCCCGTTTACGTGGATGAAGCCCTCTTCAAGAAACCTGCTGATTTGTGCTGTCGATAGAATTTTGGCCATCCTCGTCCCCCCCTTCTCAGGACCGACTCATCGGGTAGGAAACACCGTTCGCGAGTCCATGTCCACCGGGTTTAGAGCCCGAGGTCAGCGCTGGGCGTTCGCAAGCCGGAAACGTTCGAAGGTGATCAAATTGGATACCGGTGAGAGAAAGGATCAGCATCACGGGCAGGGCGGCCGTGATGCAGGCCGCCGCTGTCTCAGCTCTCCGGAACTGTGGCCCTTGGCCGGGATCCTGGTGCCATTCGACTCTCTTCAGTCAGCTACGCGGGCCCCCAGGAATTGGCTGGGTCGGCCTGACCAGGTGATCGACAGCTGCTCGCGGGCGCGGGTGGCGGAGACGAAGAGCAGCGACTGTTCGCGGCGGAGGTCTGCGGCGTGCTGGAGGCGGTCCTCGTGCTCCGGGGTGATGGCGCTGGGCAGCGGCATGTGCTGGGCGCCGGCCCCGACGATGGCGACTGCGCGGTACTCGAGTCCCTTGATGCGGTGCATCGTCATGACGTGGACGCCTTCGTCGGGGTCGGGGACGCGATAGTCCTCGACCTTCACTGCGGCTAGCTTGGCGTCACGTAGTGCCTGAACAGCACTGTCGGCGGTCGCGTGGGTTCGGGCTACGACCGAGATCTCGTGGGGCTTGATCCCTTCCTGTTGCCAGCTGTCGATGCGCTTGGCCAACGCTGTCAGTTCTTCGGAGGGAGTGCGGTAGCCGGTGGTTTCAGGTCTGGCCCCCGCCAGGACGGAGCGGTATCCGCGGAGCTGTTCCGGGTTCCCGTCGAGGTCGTCGAACTTGGAATCGCCGAGCAGGTTCAGCGATGCCGAGAGGATCTGACGGGTGGTGCGGTAGTTGAGGGTCAGCCGCTTGGAGCGGCCACGGATCTTGATGCCGTGGGCGCTCAGGGACGTCCGGTTGTCGTAGATCCGCTGGTGCGCGTCGCCGACGATGAACAGGTCGTCGTTTCCGTCGGGGACCAGCGCGCGCAGCAGTTTCCAGTGGGCGGCGTGCAGGTCCTGTGCCTCGTCCACGACGATGTGCCGGTACGGCCGTTCTTCGTCGGACCAGCCGGAGGCGATCCGGGCTGCCTGAACGGCGAGCTGGGTGACGCCGGCGGCCTTCTCGCGGTCGAGCCTGCGCTCGAATTCCTCGACGAGGGACCAGACTTGGGCGCGTTCGGGGCGGTTGAGGCGCCGGCCGCGCCCGGCGCGGCTGGCGGCGAAGTACTGGTCGCGGCTGCGGATGTCCTGGGCCAGGATGACCTGCTTCCACTCGGCGTCGAGGAATCGGCCGTCGAAGCGGGGCGTCTGCTGTTCCTGGGCGAGATCGATCCAGCGGTTGAGGATCTCGCTGTCCTTGAGTCTGCTGGGCGCTTCCGCGCCGAAGGTCTCCTTCACCGTGCCGTAGGCGACCTTGTCGATGTTCCGGACGTCGACCTTGGCCAGCAGTTGGGCGCCGCCGAGGTCCTTGAGCATGGACTTGAGCAGGTTGGCGAGGTTGGTGGTGAAGGTGGTGAGCAGGATGGCCTGGCCGGCGGGGAGGCGTTCGGCGAGGGCCTTGACGCGGTGCAGGGCCACGACGGTCTTGCCTGTTCCGGGGCCGCCGGTGACGCGGACAGAGCCCTTGTAGGGGGTCTTGCGCTCGGCCAGCGCTCGCTGTGCCGGGTGCAGGAAGATCCGCCAGGCAGACAGAGGCTCGGTGAGAATGCGTCCGAACTCGGCGAAGTCGCCGGTGACGACGAAGGCTTCCTTGGTGGCGGGGCGTTCGATCGCGGCCTCGTAGTCCTGGGTGTCGACTTCCTCGTCGGTGGCCGCGAGTGAACTGACCTGTTCCCAGACCTCTTCGACGGACATGCCGTCGGCGAGGCACAGGATCACGTCGCGAGCCAGCTTGGGCAGGGTCTCGACAATGCCCAGGACCGCGTCCTCGCTGTGGATCTCGCGGAGCGCCGGAACGATGGACGTGTGGACGCCCAGTCGTTCGAAGTCGGCGTCGGAGACACTTGCGAACAGCGACGGGGTGTCGGGGGTGGTGTCGGCGGGCTTCGGCTGTCCGCTGAGCGTGCCGTAAAGGCTGCCAAGATTGATCAGCTCGATGCCGCCGGTGACCTTGTTGATGTCGAAGAGGATATTCGCGGCGAAGTCGTACGCGTCGTCGTGAGGCAGCACTGCGACCAGGTAGTAGATGCGGTCGGCGTAATGCATGAGCACGGCCCGGTAGTTGTCGGTAACGCGTGCCGTACGGACCCTCTTGTCCTTGGCGCCCTTCGGCGGCTTCAGGTTGAGGCCGTTGGAGTCCGGGTCGCGCTGCATCTTCATGATGAACTGCAGCACCTGCGGCTGGACGGAGCCGTCCAGCGCGTCGTAGGACTTCCCGAAGACGTCCGCCATGATCACCTTGGCGCCGGACATCAGTTCCCCTCCAACTTCTTGATGAGCTCATTCATATTCACGGCGCCGGCCTGCGCGACATACCAGCCGTCGCGCGCGAAGAAGGCGTCTCGCCGCTCGTCCAGGTCGATGAAGATGGCGACTTTCGCGTCCGGCCAGGCGAGTTCGGCCTGCATCGCCTGGTCTCCGTGCTCGAAGCCGACTTCCGGGACGTCGATGCGTCCGCTGCGGGCTTCTTTGACGAGAGCGAGCAGGACGTCTTCGACCTGGGACGAGGCCCATTCGATCGCCTCGGTCCATGCCTGCGGCAGCGGCTGCGGGACTCCTGCTTCCGTGGGCAGCGCGCTGGTCAGCAGGGCCACGGTGTGAGGATCGACCTGGTCGCTGGTGGAGACCGCGACCTGGTGGAGGGATCGGGGGAGTTCGTCGCTGCCGGCGGGCTGCAGAAACTGCAGCAGGTTCGACCAGCGCAGCCAGTCTGTCCAGCGGTCCTTGTGTTCGTCGCCTGTGATGGCTTCGGGCCGGTCGTCGAGCACGGTCAGTGCGGACCATGCCCGCATGTCCGGTTGCTTGCTGCGCGGCTCAGGACGGCGGTCGAGCAGGCCGATGATCCGCGTCTGGCCCGTGGTGCGGGCGTCGAATGCGACCGCCTCCGCGGCTGAGGCCGATGCCGAGACGGGCAGGCTCGCGCCGCGCAGTACGTCGGGGAGCGCCCGTCCGATCTCTTCGCGGTCCACGGGCTGTGGGTGCGTCGCCGCCCCGAAGCCGCCCAGCAGGCCGGCTGCCCGTCGCGCCCATTTGGCCCGGTCGGGGTCGGCGAGGAACTCCAGCAGGGTCTCCACCGGATTGCGCAGGACCGGGTCAAGGGTGTCGTCGGGGCGGGCCTGGCCGACCAGGCTTTGGTGGATCTGGCGAGCGAGCTGGAGTGCGGTATCCGTGTGAAGCGGCCTGGTAAGGGCACGGACCTGCTGCCCTTCCACGGCGCTGCCGACGCTTGCTGCCCACGCCATGACGTCGTCCCAGGTCAGCTGCCACACCAGCACCCCGTCCGCCCGGAGGGCCGCCCGCTTGGCAGCGTCGTCGGCGATTCGGTTGACCTTCTCGCTCGCGTGGAAGGCGAAGCCGTCGAGGAAGACCGCGACGCGTTCCGCCCGGCCGTCGGTCCGCTCCAGGAGGAAGTCCGGTTCGCTGGGCACGGCGGTGTTCATCCGCACGTGGTCCCGCATGCGCCAGCGCGTGGCCGCGTCACTGCGGGTGAATCGGAGTTCGTGCTCGACTCCGCCCTGGCCGGCCTTGGCGGCAACTGATCCGTCCTCCTCCTCTCGGCGACCCCAGGTGATGAGGGTGCGGACGAACCGGTCCTCCAGCTCGCTGTCGACGAGCTGGTCGATGCGTACGCCGGAAAGCGTGTCGACGGGTTCGACCGCCCAGTCCTTGAGGATCTCGTCCAGGAGTTCCTTCGCGATGCGCAGCGAGACGTGCGGGTGTTCGCTGCTGGATACGAAGGGCAGCAGGCAGCGGTGGCAGGGGGTGCGCTGCTCCTCCTTCTGGCAGGGGCAGTCCCGCAGCGCTGTCTGCGCGAGTGTCAGGACGCGGTGCAGCACTGCGGCGTCCGCGAGGTGTTCCAGGTAGCCGGTGCCGCCGGGCATCGAGTCGTGCAGGACGAGGAACCGCCGCCGTAGTTCCTGGCTGTCGCCGGGCATGCTGTCGGTGACCACACGGATGTGGTCGGGAGCGCCACCGAAGTGCTTGGTGATGCCCAGGAGCAGGGCCGCCTTGAAGGAGATGAGGCGGTCGTTGAGGTCCATCGTGGAGACGGGCAGCAGGATGCGCAGCGCCTGGGTGGTGAGCTCGTGGGCGAGTAGCAGCTTCTCCGTCGGCTCGTGGGTCACGCCGTCGTCGCGGTGTGAGCACCAGTACGCGTGGCGGGTGCCCACGCGCTGGGCCGAGGGGTCCCATGCCTGCGGGTGGGCGCCTCGCACACCTCCGCATTCGAGGCACGTCTCGAAGCCGGAGACCTGGACGTCTTCACCGCGGATCGCGTGCGCGGAGCCGGGTGCAGCTGCTGGACCGAGGTTGATTGTGCGGATCGTCGCGACGCGGGCGAACTCGACGCCGAAGGGCAGGCCGCTGCCAGTGCGGCGCCATGCCCTCAGTCCTTGCGGCTGGTCCTTGTCGATATCGACGAGCGTGACCACGTCGAACTGTTTGCGCTCCCGCTCGTCCCGCTCGTCGGTCAGCCGGGCGTCTTCGCGCCGCTCGCGGGCGAGGACCCGCTCGGGCACCAGCACCTTGTGTACGGCTCCAGGGTCGGCGATCTGAGGTGCCTTGCAGCGCGGGCAGGCGGTGATGTCGAGCCCGGTCTCCTCGGTGGCCACGAATCCGCATTCAGGGCAGAACCGCCACAGAGCGTACGCGTTCTCGCCGCCGCCGACACCGGTGCCCAGGTCCACGGTGCTGACGATGAACTTGTAGCCGTCGCTGTGGAAGATGTTGCCGGGGGCGAGTTCGGTGAGCGCGAGCCGGGAGCCGCGGCCGTAGTCGGTCGAGCTCTCGTCGAATTCCCCGTCGCTGTCCTTCCACCACAAGGTGGCGTCGAGGACAGTCGCGTCGTCGTGCAGGGTGTAGTTGGGCAGCAGGCCCAGCCGCACCAGGGCGTTGATCGAGTTCTCCGAGACGAGAGAGTCCCGGCGTTTGCGTACGGTCCGCTGCTCGGCGAAGAGCTGGCGTCGCTGCTTGTCGCGTTCCGGATCGCCCGAAGCGGTCGACAGCGCGTCGAAGGCCCGGCCGATCTGCCGCATCCGCGAGCGCAGGGCGGCCACCCGCTTGTTCCACGCGGTGGCCGCAGCCCCGACGGCCTCCTCCAGGCCCTGGGCGGCGAAGTACTGGACGCCCTGGACCGCGGCCGGAGCCATCGCGGGGAACAGCGCGATGAACGTGGCAGACAACTGATCATGGCGGGCGCCGGCGACGTCGAGGAAGCGCCTGAACCAGCCGTCCTCGGCCAGGCCATGGCCGAAGAGCTCACCGATGCGTGGCGGCATGGGGCGTTCGGGGATCGCCGTGCCTTCCCACAGGCTGCGATCCGCGGCCCGGTCGAAGAGGAAGGCCAGGTACTGGCGGCGCAGGATCTCCGAGGCATCCAGGTAGCAGTCCGGCGGGATGATCCTGCCCGCCAGCATCTGCTCCGGGACGTGCAGGTAGTAGTGGCTTCGGGCGCCTCGCGGTACGAAGGTGACGGTGAGCGAGTTACCGGTGCTGCGGCCCGCCCGGCCGATGCGCTGCGCATAGTTGGCGGGAGCGGGCGGCATGGAGGCGAGAAGCACTGCCGACAAGTCACCGATATCGATACCGAGTTCAAGGGTGGGCGTGCAGGTGAGAACGTTCGGGTCGAAAGCCGAAGCCCGGTTCTTGAAGGCCGCTTCGACCCGCTCACGTCGCTCACGGCTGAGCGCGCCGGTGTGCTCAGCGGTCAGCACGTCGCCCGGACGGTCGATGGTGTACAGGTGCCGGTAGTAATCGGCGGTGTAGTCGCGGTCATCCTCCACGAAGTGGCCCGAGCAGCGGAACCGCAGGCACGCGGTGCCCAGCCAGTCCACGCGGCGGCTCGGCGGCACAGTCTGCCGCCAGGTGCAGGTGTCACAGCGCACCCCGCACGCGTTCACGCCGTCCTCATCGCCCGGTGCGGCAGTGTCGTCGATGCGGTGTATCAGGACGTTGCGGGGCTTGAGCGCGTAGACGAGTGCGCCGCCCTCGGCGTGGTAGGTGGCCAGGATCTCGCGCTGGGCGAGGAGTTTCATCGCGAGCTCGGCCACCGCGCGCGCCTCGCGCCGGTCGCAGCCCAGCGCCCGGTGGCCCCAGTCCGCGAACCAGGTGTTGTCGCGGGACAGGGAGTCGAAGCCGGTGGTGCGGGTGCCGCCCGATACCGGGAATGCGGGGGCCGCGAGGCCCCTGGGGAAGGCGGGCATGCCGGTGGGACGGCCGCCCCAGATCGGCCAGCGCCGCGCGCCGGCCTGCCGGATGTATTCCTGCAGCCAGGGGTGGTACAGCGCCCCGCGCAGGCGCAGTCGCTCGGCCAGCCCGCGCAGGAATACCGCGTACGCGCCGTCGTCCGGCGGCAGGGAAATCTGGCCGGGCAGGCGCTGGTGCCGCTCCCGTAGTTCGGCGCAGAGCGCGGGCAGATCCTTGAGGTCGACCTCTGCGGCAGCGGTTCGGGTCAGCTCCAGCGTGCGGCCCAGGCGGGAGCGCAGACCGAACTCGAGGAGTGTCTGGAAGACCATGCGGCTCTGCAGCATGGCCGCGCCGGCATCGCTGAAGTCCTCTGTTTCGTCGAGGAGGGTGAGGATGTCCGGGTTCTCGCGCAGGTCGGGTGGGACGATGGAGGCGAGTTCGCTGCGCTTGCCCGCGCCTGCGGCCATAACGACAGCTTCGGCGGCGTCAGCTGCGAGATCATGTACAGCGACAGGCTGGCCCGGGGTGAGGTGCTTGCTCAGCAGGCCGCGGAAGGTGAAGCCGAAGCTGCGGTTGGCGATGAACGCGGCGCGGTGGGTGGCGTCCTGCACCGAGTCGGTGAACACGAGCAGCTTCCGCTCGTTCCCCGCGAGTCCCCGGTCGGAGAAGAGCTGCGTGGTGGTGACCGAGGCGAGCGTGGCTGTGCCAGCGCCCAGGAAGCGCATGCCGTCGTCGAGACCGCACGAGGGGCACTCCTCGTCAGGGGCCACGGGCAGCGGTCCCTGGGGTGTGATGACCGCGACCGTGTCAGCGGTCGGGTTGGTTGTCAGCCGTTCATTTTCGGCGTGCAGGTGCAGTACGGGGTACTCGTCCGGGCGGGCCCGCAGCATCCAGCGCACGGCCCGCTTCTTCTGCGCGGAAGCCTGGTAGATCTCCAGGGTGTTGGTCTTGAGCTGCTGCCACTCCAGTTCCGTGGACAGCGCCGCCCAGCCGGACCGCCCGCAATGACGGCAGTACACGGCAGGAAGGTGCCGCCGATAGGGCGGCCCCACAGGGCGACGCGAGGCATCGGTCCGCTCACCGATCTCCCCGGCGCTGTCGACCTCCGTCGGCTGGTAGATGGCGAGGTTGGCGGGGTTCGGCCGGGAGTCGCCGGTCGGTCCGTCGTCGTCGTACCAGCGGAAGTGCGGCTCGGAGGTCGCCGCACGGATGACCCGGCGGACCTCGCGCACCCACAGCTGGGCCTCAACCCGCAGGAACGGACCGGGCTTTCCCGTCACCGGGTGCAGGGTGCGGGCGTGCGAGATCAGCGCGAGGATCCGCGCGAAGGCGAGCTCGACGAGCCGAGGGTCGCTGCGCGCGGCCTCGTCCCAGGCTGGTCCGCCACCGCGCTGGGCGAACTCGCGGGCGATGTCAGGGATGGTGACCGGGTTGCTCCCGGCGACGTCGAGGATCGCCTTGACCAGGATGTGCTGCTTGAGCTTGGCGCCGATCTGCACCGGATCACTGAGGGGTTGGCCGAGCATGAGCCGGGCCAGGTCCGCGAGGGCCGACTCGTCGTCCAGGGGGTCGGGCAGCTCCGCCAGAGCCGCAGGGGCCGGTGAGGGGAGCAGGAAGTCGGGGTCGGTGACCACCTCTCCAGGCAGCAGCCGATTTTCGCCGATGAGCGCCGTATCGGGGAACGGCGTCCCGAAAACCTTCTCCGCGAACTCACGCAGCAGCTCACGATCGGACCGCTCAGGCCCATCCAGGGCCAGGGACGAGGAGCCGCTGGGCATCCCCCCGCCGAGCGTCGCCGACGTCGCCACGGGCGTGATGTCGCCGAGAGGGCGTCCCTCACGGGCTGCCCCGGTGGCCGCGCCGAGGCGGCGCAACAGCATCGCCACGTCGGTGCCCTGGGCGCCGTCGTATGTGTGGAACTCGTCGAGGACGACGAAGGCGAGGGAGTCTGTTTTCCAGAGCGGGGCATCCGGAATGCGCTGGAGCAGCAGGTCCAGCATCTTGTAGTTGGTGAGCAGGATGTCCGGCGGGTCGGCACGGATCGCGTCCCGATCGGTGATCAGGTGCTTGATGGTGGGATCGCCGGCGAGGGACGTCGCGCCGGTGTCGCGGCCGTACGAGCCAGGCTCGTTCTCGTCCTCGTCCGACGCCGAACGGGGGCCAGAGGCGCCGCCGATGTAGATGCCGGCGGTGACGTCCTTCAGCGCCGCCTCGGTACCGAGGAAGTCATCGATACGGCGGGCCTGGTCATCGGCCAGGGCGTTCATCGGGTACAGCAGCAGGGCCTTGACACCCCGCTGTCCCGCGGCGCGAGCACGAGCGCAGTGGTCCAGGATCGGTACGAGGAACGACTCGGTCTTACCGGAGCCGGTACCGGTGGTGACAATGGTCGGCTCCGGCTGACGCCCAGCTTTCGAGGACAGTCGCTGCCAGGCTGCGGCCTGGTGTGTGTATGGCGTGAAGTCCTTGGGGCTCCAGTCGAGGGCGGCCTCCCAGCCGGAGGGTGCCTCCCGGAAGGGGGTGCGCACACGCAGGTACGGCCCGCGGAACAGCCGGCTCTCCGGCCGCTCCAGGAACGCGTCGAGCTCATCGCGCACGTCGTCGTCGGCGAGCGCGAAACTCGTCGTCAGGTAGGTGGCGAGGGCACGACGGAGGTCTTCAGCGACCAGCGAGGGCAGCATGGCGGCGTCTTACCTGCTTTCTGCCGAAACGTCGGCAAGGACCTGCTCGGCTTGGGCCGCACCGAGGAGGTTGCCGTGATCCCCGTGCTCGGCGGCGTACGCGGCATAGTCGCCATACTCGCCAGCAAGCAGCCGCGCGGTGAAGTCCGCGTGGGCCCTGGTCATCTCGGCCTCGCGATCAGGCTTCACCCATCCCTCGGGGACCTCAGGCGTCGGGTCGCCGGCACGAGCGGCCTTCACCCACGCCTTGACGTAGGCCGCCTCCTCGGGGGTCTGCCGGACGCCTACGTTGTGGGTGGCCGCCCCGATCTTGTGCCCGTCAGCTGCGTAGAACGCCTCCCACTCGTACTTGCGCAGCACTGCGAACTGAGAGCGGTACATGGCACACAGCTGCTCGGCACTTAGACCGACCATCACGGCCACGAGCGCATCGATCTCCACCAGGGCCATCCGACGGTCGTACTCCGTGCGGAGCGGGGTGGCCATAGACCAGGTCGGCTCGATGTCCTGGATCTTCGGACGTGAAGACTCGCGGTCCGCCCAGCGATCTGAGAGCCAGGCGGGCTCAAACAGTTCCTCCCAGAGGGGGGCATAATCGCGGGTCAGGCAGTTAAGGCGGAGGGTCCGAAGGAGAAGCGCAGTGGTGAGGGGATGGTCATACGGCGCTGGGAAATGCCCGGCCAGTGAAACCTGAACGTCAGCCTTCCCAGAGACCTTGACCAGGCAATCAGTGGGCAGGGATGCCCAGAGTCCAGCGAGTAGCGCAGTATCTCGATTTACTTCGAGGGCCATAGATTGAACGGTGTGAACATGCGTAGGCCCTGGCGGGATCAGGGCAGGCTGGAGCGATCGCTCAGTTACAGGATCGACCATTCGTCGCCAAACGAGGCGGAAATATTCCGTCGAGTGACGTGCTCCCCAAGTGGGTTGAGCTGCCAGAAGCTCACTCGGATCCACTAGACTCACATAATTGGTCCGGGGGATCACCTTTTCTGGGAGTTCAACAAGGTCCCATCGCTGGTAGTCCTTGTTCGACTTGCAATTGCGGTTGGGCTGCTTACCGAAGGGTTCAGCAAGCCCGAAATGGGGCCCCTGCAGAATCACGTTTTCCCAGGAGGGCGCTTCGACACTCCTCCACTCAATGAGCCCGTCGGCCTTTGCGATGGTCTCGTTGAGTGCAGATGTCCACCAGTACTTCCGGGAGGCCATCCTCTCGGGGAACCTAGCAAGCGCCCGGAGTGCTTCGGCGTCGCTCACCGTCACTGGTCGCAACATGCGTGCCCGAATTGCTGGAGTTTCAGGACCATCCACGATGGCGGCCCAGCTCTCGAGCGTGGATTCACTGACCGGAATAACTCGGTTCTTGTGCGGCCGCTGATCCCAGCCGCCCGAGTCGAACTGGATCCCCGGTACTTCACCGTCGCCTGTATGTACCAGTGAGCGCTCGGCGGTATCTGGGTGTACGAGGCGGCACAACTGGTTGTATTGAACCTCGCGCGGAGACCCATAAATTGAAACCGAAAAGGGAATGTTGTTGTCGATTTCCTCAAATAGGAGTAGGTTATTTGCCAGCTGAATGAACAGGCGCAGTCGAGGGTAAGCTTCGGCCCGAAGTGGTCCAGCCTTCGGATCGGACAGGTAGGTTTCAGGCTGCACTAGTCCGACGATCCCTGTCGGGCTCATATTGCGCCAGGATCGCTCCATGAAGTTCATGTACAAGTTGGTGCGCAGTCCTTCCAGTGAAGGATGATCTTGCGGCGAACCCAACGCGGCAGTCAATCCAGCCCAGGAATTAAGATCGGCCAAGTAACGCCGCAGCAACGAACTCTCGGATAGCAGGCCCTTCCTTCTCTGGCTATGACTCCCCTCGGGGATCTTTTCAGTCAACCCGAACCATGGGTCAAACTCCGCGAGCGCGAGGTTCTCCTTCCAGTCGAGACGAACCCAGGGCGGGTTTCCGACCTGTAGATCAAAACCGCCACGCGCGAAGATTTGAGCGAACTCCAACTCCCAATGGAAAAAGCCCTCGCGGCGGGTGATCGTATCCACTTCGCTGAGCCACGGAAAACGAAGTGTCACCGTTGGCATGTCCATACATTGACTCAGTGTTCGGTCAAGCTCGTCGTCAACTGCGAGTTGTGCAAAATCACCAGTGTCTGCGAACAGCCCGAACTCGTCATCCAGTCCGGCACCAGCGCCACGCTTCGTCGACTTGGCCTTCGCCTTGGCGGGCGGTACACCGAGTACTGCCTCGCAAAAGTCCAGCCATTCGTCAAACGTCGGCGGCTGTGGTGTGTCCGGTTGCCCCACTGGCCAGAACCACAACGCACACCACGCATCCATGACCATCTTCAGACGTCCGCGGGGTGCGCCAGGCTTCTGCAGCGCTTCCTCAACCTGCTCTCGCGAGACGGCTCCGGACGATTTTGGCAGGGGACGACTCGTGTCGACTTCCCAGACCGCGACGTCGCGGCGGATTTCCTTCTCCGACACGGCGAGACGGCGGTTCGTCAGTTCCCACAGCCTCTCGACGCGAGTGGCGAGTGCCAGCAAACGCTTGGTCTGTCCTGCCGAAGGGATGGATGCGACCTTCTTGCGCCAGTCCGCAAGGCGGTCGCGTTCCTCCTTCACAAGCTCCTTGGCCTGTTTGGTGTCGGCGACGGCGCCCCAGCCCTTGGTGGGAAGCAGGAAGTGATGGATCTCCTGGCCGGATCGGAAGCTCCCTCCCTCGGCGCTTTTCCGTAGCGGCCGGTACGTCGGGACCGTGGTCAGCCATGCCTTTCGCTTCAGTGCCGAGGCGTCGTACACCGCGCGTCGTGCGCCGATAAGGGAGTTGCCGCGGCGCAGGTGGAGGCCGAACCACGGAGCCTTTAGACCCTCGTGCATCGCGTTGAGCCACAGCGACACCTCGGCCAGCTCGACTGCGGTGTGGTTGAGGTCCACGCCGTAGCAGTTGTGGAGGGCCAGGTAAGCCTTGACCTTCTGCAGTTCTGCCTCGTACTGGTCCGGAGGCAGTTGCATGTCCTGGCCGCGCTCTACCGAGAGCTCATTCATACGGCGGCGCAGATACTCGGCGGCGAGCTGGTTGATGGCCTCGTTGAGGAACGCTCCGGACCCGAGTGCTGGCTCGCACACCACCAGTTCCAGGATGTCGCGAGCCTTCGTCGTCTCGCCATCCTGGTCGAGTAGCTCGGCTAGCGCGTGCTTGACCGTGCTACGGGTGAGCACCTCGGGGGTGTAGTACGAGGCGGAGCGCTGCCGCTCGCGGCCGGAGAGGCGGTAGACGAAGGAGCCCTTCTTGTGCTCGACCCGCCTGGGTACGCCCGTGATCTCGTCGGGGCGCTTGACGAAGACCTTGTCGTCGTAGTTGTCGGCTTCGCGCTGGGGGACGACCCATGTGCCAGCCAGCCCGTCCGAGTCCGGCTTGGCTACCTCGTACAGGTCCTCGGAGGCGAAGAAACCGGTGTACGACATCAGGCCCTCGTACACCGCGCCAAGTTGGTTGATGCCGAGCTGGGCGTAGGAGATGAAGCCCTTGCCGGCGCCGTGGCTGAGCATGAGGCGGTTCAGTACCCGCCACAGCACCTTGTTCCGCAGCCGGGTGTCAATGCGCTGGCCGTCGATGCGCACCGATCCGATCAGCGGCGTGGCATTCGCGTGGAACAGATCACTGCGCAGGGACTCGAAGCGGATGCCGTCCGCGTCCAGCCCGGTGTCGCTCGGCTCCTTCTCTTCCAGTGCGCGGTGCCCCTGGTCGACGAGACGGAACAGCAGATCCAGCGACTCGTGGAAGTGGAAGCCGTCTTGAGCCTCGTCCGGAAGGTCGTACGAGACGAGTTCACCGAGTCGGCCGAGCCCGTAGCCGTCTTGGTAGGCGTCGTCCTTGCTGGGCAGGATGCCCAGTTCCGGTCGGGCCTCTGCGTACAACAGGAACAGAATGCGGTACAGGTAGCGCAGTGACTCCCGGGTGAGCCGGTTGGCTAGTTCGGTGCTGTCACCGAGTTCGGCGGGGTCGCCGTCCTGGTCGTGGATCCGGTCCAGGATCTCCTGGGCGATCAGTTCGACGGACTGCCGCAAGCCCTCCCGCAGCTCCTTGGAGACGCCAACGGCGTGCTTGCGGCCCTTATCGACGAGGCTGTCCAGGAACCCAGCGGCACCGCCTTCCGTCAGCAGGGACTCCGCGCCGAACAGGGCCGAGACGGCTTCCAGTTCGCCGCCGTCGGCGGACAGGTTGCGGTCAAGCGCGGCGTCGATGCTGACGCCCAGGAATCGGCCCTCGTGCCACGCGGTGCGGTCGGCAAGCAGCACTGCACCGCCGGCGAGCAGGAGTACGAACCTGGGCGCGTACGCTTCCTCGCTGCCGAAGAGGAAGGTGACGGCGTCCGCCGCGCTGGTGATCTCGTTCTTGCCGTCGAGGGCGATGGGGGCGAGCAGCTCCGCGCCACCGTCTTCAATCTCGGAGGCGACGAGTTCGGCGTCCGTGCTCCAGCTGACGTCCAGCGCGACCAGCTCGACGCCTCCGGGACCCTTCACCGCGAAGGCGACGGGGACTTCGCGGGGCTTGTCGCTGTGCATGACCTCGAAGACACCCCGCTGGATCCTGGTGTGGGTGTCGTCCTCGCGCTCTGACGGCTCATCTCCGCGGTGGACGTAGGCGAGCGCGGCGAGCAGAGCGTCATTGAGCTTGCACAGCTCGGATCCGCCGAAGTCCTCCTTCTCGGTGATGCGGACCTTGGCCTTGAAATAGTCGCGGCTCAGGTTCCTCATGCCGAAGCGGGATGTGGGCTGTCCGGCCCGGTTCGCCGAGGTCCAGCGCTTACGCAGGTCAGTGAGGTCCTTGGCAAAGAGCTCGGCGAGGTAGTGGGCGGAGATGTACTCACCGCGGTTGATGATCGCTTCGAATGCCACGGTGGTCACACACCCTTCTCTTCACCGGTTGCGGCGGCGGGGGCCAGGACCCCGATCACACGGATCATCGAGTCGCCCTGGGTGGCGAGCTGCTCGATCAGCTGCTCGACCTCTATCGCGGTCGTCTCCACCCGCTGTTCCTCGTGCTCGCGCCGGACGCCCAAGGTGAGCTGCTCGAACGTCGACTCGCTCGCCCTGCGCCAGGCCGCCAGGCGCTTTTCGTAGTCGGCCAGTTGCTCGATCAGTGGTTCTTCCTGGCTGCTACGCAGTCCGAGCAGGTGCTGCCGTGTGGCCTCGACCGCGCTCGGCACCAGGGTGCGCAGGGTATCGATGTCCCCGGCGAAGGGCCGGTTGAGCATTTTTGGCTTCACGCCGGCGCGCTCCAGGACACCGACCAGATCGTCGTTGAACACGGGGTTGCCGTGTTCGAGTCCGGTCACGCAGGACCAGGCGAGGACTGTCGGGTGGCCCTTGGCGTTGGAGTACATGCCCTGCATGAGGAACACCGGTCCGGGGACGTTGGCCGTGATGACGGGCGCGGCGTTGCGGGTGAGCCGGACCAGGACCTTGTCGGTGAGCCACTCCACCACCGGGTGCTGGTCGGTGAGGTAACTGACGTCGGGCCAGCCGGAGGTCTCGCGCCGCTCCTGCCTCGTGATCGCGCCCTTGGTCCTTTCGCCGCTGCGCTCGCGGGCGCGGTCCAGGCGCTGCTGAGCGAACCCGGCGTCGAAAGTGACCCTGAGCCTGTCCAGCACTCCGCGCTCGTCCAGATAGGTCTGCGGGAGGACGAGGAGGCGTCGCTGCAGTTCGCGGTCCGGGGCGAAAGAGAGCATCTCCGGGTAGTCCTTGTCCCACGCCTTCCCGATCTTCTCCTCGGGGTTGCCGTAGACCTCGTCGAGTGCCTCCTCGACGAAGGCCCGTGTCGAGGCGAACAGCTGCGGTACGCGGTAGTGCGCTCCCGACCCGTCGACGGTGTGGTGGGCCATGAAGAGGTTGAAGGGATCGACCGGCTGTGCGGGGACGATCTCGTCGAACATCTTCCCGGCCGCGAGTCCCGCCTTGATCGCGTTCTCCTCCGCATCCTCGTCGCGCAGGCCGAGGATGGAGGCGGCCTCACCCAGGGTGCGGTGGACCTCGTCCTCGCGCTCCAGCAGCCGCCGGGAGACCAAACGGTCCGCGGAGGGCACATCGGGGTCCTCGTCCTGGCGGACCAGCAGCAAGGCGCGGACCTCTGGGGACGTTTGCTGGCCGTACCGGTCGATACGGCCATTGCGCTGCTCAATGGTGATCAGCGACCAGGGAAGGTCGTAGTGGATCATCTGATGGCACTGGCGATGCAGGTTGACGCCCTCAGAGGCGATGTCACCCGTGAGCAGGACACGCAGCTCACTGTCCGCCAGGCCGAAGTCCTTCACGGTCCGCTGCTGCTCGTCGTCGGGCCGACCGCCGTGCAGTTGGCGGATCGCCCCGCGCCCGTTCTCCTCGCTCGCCTCGAAGCCCAGCTCACCGGGCAGGGCGTCATGGAGCATCTGCAAGGTGGCCCGGCGCTCGGAGAAGACGACGACGCGTTTGTCGGACCCCGGCCCGACCCCCATGCCCTTCAGTTCGTCGACCAGGCGGCGGAACTTCGCCGCATCCTTCACCGTGGCCTCGCTGACGAGCGCACCGAGCTGTGTCAGCGCCGAGCGCTCTGCGGCTCGCTGCGCACTCTTCTCCGGGTGCTTCTGTACGTCCTCGTCGATGCGCTCGATCCGGTTCTCCACCGTCTCGGCCAACGCCTTGTGCGAGGAGAGGAAGGCTTTCAGGAGCGTGTACGGGAACAGTCGGGCACCCTTGCCGCTCACCGGAGCCGGCTGGCCTTCTCCCGGCCTGATCCAGACGTCGTACAGCTCCTCGAAGATCTTCTGTTCCATGGGGTTCGCGACGCAGTCGAAGGCCACGGGCGGCTTGCGGGTGGCCCACTTGTGGCCGATCTCCACCGAGACGTCGGAGGACATCTTGTGCCGACGGACGTAAAGGTGATCGAGCTGGGTCTCGTCGTAGTCGCTGGTGTCGGGGATGGCGGTCGGGTCCAGCAGGCTCAGCAGCTCGCCGAACGACTCGCGCTGACCGTTGTGGGGTGTGGCGCTGGCCAGGATCAGGGCGTCGGTCCTCGGGGCGAGCAGGCCCGCGAGCCGGTTGTTCTTGGTCCCGGTGTTGATCAGTTTGTGTGACTCGTCGATGACGACAGCGTCCCAGACAACCTGCATGAGGTGGCTGCGCCAGCGGTCGGAGCGCAGCGTGTCGATGGAGATGATCGCGCGCTTGTAGTACGAGAAGGGGTTGCGGCCGGCCGGGATGTTCTGCCGGATGCGTTCGATACCGGTCGAGTCCAGGCGTACGAGGGGAATCGCGAAACGCGTCCACAGTTCGTGCTGGAACTGCTCCAGGATGTGCTTGGGCGTGACGACGAGGATGCGCTCGCCTCGGCCCCGGCGGATGAGTTCCGACAGCAGCAGCCCGATCTCCAGGGTCTTGCCCAGTCCGACCGCGTCGGCGATGAGCAGCCTCGGGCGTAGGCCGCGCAGGGCCGCCCTGGCGGGCTCGCGCTGGTAGGCGAGGTCGTCGGCGAGGTGGGTGCCGACCGTGGCGAGCCGCTGCTCGGACAGCGGAAGTGGGGTCTTGCGGATCAGCGCGTCGATGAACAGCCGGGAGCGGCGGCACTCTGGGGAGTCGTCGACGACGAGGTCGGTGTCCTCGGGCCGCAGGGGGGTGACCTGGTCCAGGGATTCGTGGGCGAAGAAGACGGCCCGCTGGTCGCGTACGAGCGGGGAGATACCACGGACGTCCAGGCGCGTGCCGTCGTGCGAGGTTTCGGAAACCTCGACGACCAGCCAGTCCTCGTCCCGTGCACGGACCTGCATGCCCGCGGCGAATTTGGCTGTGCCTGCGGCGCTGGTCACCGGGCCCTCTCCTTCGATCACTGTTGAACCGCCTCGTCGTGCTTCTACTGCCTGTCCCGCTGTGCGCTCGGCGTAATCAGCCGCCGAAGTCGGACCGCCGGTCGCGGATCTTTCCGCGCCAGCGGTCAGCCCACGGCGCGCCCCCGCCGCTGGACGCGCCTGCGGCGGCAGGTTCCGCAGGCTGCGCCTCGTCCCCTGGTTCCGGCCGACGGTCGCCGTCTACGTCACCGGGCGAGGTCAGCACGTCGTACTGGTTCCAGCCGGTGGCGCCGAGGGAGGTGTACGGCGTCGAGGGCGT
>NZ_JBEYVP010000079.1:0-19872 GCF_040644035.1 Streptomyces sp. NPDC047042
ATCCGGTAGGACTCGCCGTAGCGCCGCCGCAGGTCACGGGCGACGGCCCGGGACACCCCGGGGTCGTCGTCCACGGTCATGATGACGGTCCGCGCAGCGTCCGCGGCCTGTGCCATACGTCTCCCACCCCGAACGATCGGAATCACCGGTCGGCGCAGCCCGGTGCCGCGCCACCTTTCAGCCATCGTATGTTCGATGGCCCTGCTTCGCGTCGGTCAGTTCCGCCGCGAACCCAGCACGCAGAACTCGTTGCCCTCCGGGTCCAGCAGGGTGGTCCAGGACTGCTCTCCCTGGCCGATGTCCGCGTGCCGCGCACCGAGGGCGACCAGCCGGTCGACCTCGGCCTGCCGGTCGTCGGGCCGGAAGTCGAGATGCAGCCGGTTCTTGATCGTCTTCGCCTCCGGGACGGGTACGAAGAGCAGGCCGGGCATCCGGTCCGGGGTCGGCCGGATCTCGTATACGTCGTGGGAGTCGTCGACGACCACCCAGCCGAGCGCGTCGGCCCACCAGCGGCCCAGTGCCACCGGGTCCGCCGCGTCAACGATCACTTGTTCCCATTCCAAGGTCATGTGATCAGCGTAGTGAAGACTGGGCGCTGTACGCATCCAAGATCATGACCCGGAGGCAACCGAATGACACGCCCGATCACGGCAGGAGTGGACGGAACGCCCGAGAGCCACGCCGCGCTGGCCTGGGCCGCCCGCGAGGCCGTACGCCGCGACCTCCCGCTGCGGGTGGTGCACGCCTGGCAGCTGGTGCCGGACCAGGCGTTCGGGGCCGCGAGCCGGGAGACCCACGACCAGTGGGTGCGGGAGGGCGTGGACGAGGCCGCGCAGGGCGTCGCCGAACGGCATCCGGAGCTGGACGTCACCGTCGACGTGGTGGAGGGCGGTGCGGCGGACTCCCTCGCCGAGGCCGCGGCGGGGGCCGAGATGCTGGTGCTCGGCTCCCGTGGACACGGGGCGATCGTCGGGTTCCTGCTCGGCTCCGTCGGACAGCATGTGATCGCCGAGTCCGCGCGGCCCGTCGTGCTCGTCCGGGCCGAGGACCGCGCCTCCGACGAGGCCGCCGGGCGTGAGGTCGTCGTGGGCCAGCACGGTGACCCGGAGGAGAGCGGGCCCGCCCTGCGGTTCGCGTTCGAGGCCGCGGCGGCCCGTGGCGCGGGGGTCCTCGCCGTACGCGCGTGGAGTCTGCCGCCGTTGTTCGCGTACAGCCCGGGATCGCTGAAGCTCCTGGAGGAGGCCGGCGGCATGGAACCGTACGAGAAGAACGCGCTGTCCGCCGCGCTGGAGCCGTGGCGCGAGCGTTTCCCCGAGGTACCCGTCACCCAGCACGTCGAGATGGGCAGCGCGGGCGAGGTACTGCTGTCGGCCGCCGCACGGGCGCAGCTCCTGGTTGTCGGACGGCGTGCCCACCGCTCGGCCGTGGGCGCGCGGATCGGCTCGGTCGCCCACGGCGTGCTGCACCACGCGCACTGCCCGGTGGCCGTCGTCCCGCACGACTGACTCAGACGGGCGGCGCCGCCTCGTCCGTCGGCAGGGGCAGCGACTGGCGGGCCTTGGGCAGGATGTTGACGATGTAGTCCTTGACCGCCTCGTCGAGACCGATGTCGTGCTGCGCCCGCTCGGACAGGTACCAGCGGTGCTCGAGGAGCTGGTGGTAGATCTCGGCCGGGTCCACGTTCCCGCGCAGCTCGCGCGGCACCTCCCGCACGGTCGGCCGGAACACCTCCCGCACCCACCTGTGCGCGAGCACCTCCGGGCTGGCCCCCAGGGGGTCGCCGGGCTCGTAGTCGTCCTGGGTGGCCATCCAGCTCTCCAGGTCGCTCAGCAGCCGCCGCGCCTGGTTCTCCTCGGTGTCCAGCCCGGTCAGCCGCAGCAGCTGCCGCTGGTGGTGGCCGGCGTCGACGACCTTCGGTACGAAGGTCACCGTGTCGCCGTTCGAGGAGTGCTCGATCTGCATCTCGGCGACGTCGAAACCGAGCTCGTTGAGGCGCCGGATGCGGCGCTCGATGTAGTGGTACTTGCCCGCCGGGTAGACGGAGGTGCGGGTCAGCTCCTGCCACAGCCGCTGGTAGCGGGCGCAGATCTCCATGCCGAACTCGATCGGGTCCACGGAGGGGTGCAGCGCGCCGGACGCCTCCAGGTCCAGCAGCTCACCGCTGATGTTCACCCGGGCGAGATCGAGGTCGTACTCGCGCTGGCCGTCGCTGAGCTGCGGGTGCAGATCGCCCGTCTCGGCGTCGACCAGGTACGCGGCGTACGCGCCCGCGTCCCGCCTGAAGAGCGTGTTGGACAGGGAGCAGTCGCCCCAGGCGAACCCGGCGAGGTGGAGCCGCACCAGCAGGACGGCCAGCGCGTCCATCAGCCGGTGCATGGTGGCCGGGCGCATTGTCGTCTCGAACATCGAGCGGTACGGCATGGAGCCGCCCAGGTGGCGGGTGATCAGTACGGGTTCCAGGGCGCCGCCGTGGTCGTCGGCGCGCCCGGTGACGACGGCCAGGGGGTCGACGGCCGGGATGCGGAGCCGGTCCAGGTCCCGCAGCAGCTCGTACTCGCGCAGGGCAGGGCGTTCCGCCAGTTCCTTGACCGCTATGACCTCTTCCCCGGCACGCGCGTAGCGCACGACGTGCCGGGAGATACCGCGCGGCAGCGGAACGAGATAGCGGTCGGGCCACTCCTCCAGCGGGAGGTGCCACGGCAGCTCGAGCAGGAGTGCGGGGTGCTCGGGGTTGGTGGCGCTGATCTGCAATGCCATGGCTCGACCGTTCTCGTTCCGCGGGTGATCGTCAGCCCACTCTAGAACGCCTGGTCAATGGGCCCGCTCCCGTGCCAGCCCGGCCGCCTCCCGCACGCCGCCGTGGTGCACGGGCCCGTGGCCGGGCAGGACGACGTCGGCGGTGAGCTTCTCCAGCAGGTCCAGCGAGGCCACCGCACGCGCGCGCTCACGGTGGAACATGTCGGGCAGCAGCTGCGGGCCCTTGAGCCGGGAGGTCGGGTGCCCGCTGACCAGGGCGTCGCCGGTGACCACGACACCGGCGTCCGGGAGATGGAAGGCGCAGTGTCCGTCGGTGTGCCCGGGGGTGTGGACGGGGATGGGCCCGCCCGGCAGGTCGAGCGCCTCCGGGAACGGCTGCGGCTCGCCGACCGGCACCTGCGCGGTACCGCCGGAGCGGATCGCGTGCACCGCCCAGGGGAGCACCCCCGGCCGCCACCCGTTCCTGAGCACGTCCCCGACGCTCACCTGGTGCAGGAAGTCCCGGCGCGCGTGCGGCACTTCGGCCTCGTGCGTCAGCACCGGCGTGCCGTACGTGGAGCGCAGGTACTCGGCCGAGCCGATGTGGTCGTTGTGCGCGTGCGTGACGAGTACCGCCGCAACCGCCTCCGGCGAACTCCCCACCTGCGCCAGCGAGTCGAGCACCAGTTCCCGGTCGCCGGGGTAGCCGGTGTCGATCAGTGTGGTGGCGTCCCCCTCGGTGAGGATCACCCAGTTGGTGTTGCTTCCGTGTACGAGGTAAATGCCATCGGCGACTTGCTGGACGTCTGCCCGCATGTTCTTCCCGTTCTGCAGTGCGCTGCCGGATGGCGCACAGCAAAGCAGATCGCGGGGGAGCGGCTCACGACGGGTCGGGTCGTCCGGTGCTCACCGAACGCCCTGTGGCCGGAACTGGATGCTGATCCGCGGGCCCGTGGTCCGTGTGCTCTTGGGAATGGCGTGCTCCCAGGTCCGCTGGCAGGAGCCGCCCATGACGATCAGGTCCCCGTGCCCGAGCGGACGCCGCAGTGTCTCGCCGCCGTGCACCGGCCGCAGCAGAAGGTCGCGCGGTGTGCCGACGGACAGGATGGCGACCATGGTGTCCTCACGTGCGCCGCGCCCGATCCGGTCCCCGTGCCAGGCGACGCTGTCCCGCCCGTCCCGGTAGTGGCACAGCCCGGCGGTGGTGAACGGTTCCCCGAGTTCGTCGGCGTAGTGCGCGCAGAGCGCGTCGCGCGCCTCGGCCAGCACCGGGTGCGGCAGCGGGTCGCCGACGCCGTAGTAGGCCAGCAGCCGGGGGACGTCCACGACGTGGTCGTACATCGTGCGGCGCTCGGCCCGCCAGGGAACCTCCGCCGCCAGTACTTCGAACAGGGCGTCGGCACCGTGGAGCCAGCCGGGGAGTTCGTCGATCCAGGCGCGGTGGGTCAAGGGAGTACGGCGCATTCCGGCCAGTGGGCCGAGCCGGATCTCGTCGGTCTGGTCGAAGAGAGAGCCTTGAAGATGCGCGGTCATGGCATCAGCCTACTCCGGCATTCGAATGTACGTTCCTATTTGATGAGTGGCGTGATATCGCCTGCCGGAACCCCTTCGGATACATCGATGTATCGGATACATTCCTGTATCGAACGGAGGGCCGGACATGGCGGTCGAGGGAACGACGGGGCGGGTGACCAAGCGACGCGTGCGGACACGGGCCAATCTGCTGGAGGCCGCGTTCGCGGTGTTCGCCGCGAAGGGCTTCGGGCGGGTCTCGATCGAAGAGGTCTGCGAGGCGGCCGGCTACAGCAGAGGCGCGTTCTACTCCAACTTCGACAGCCTCGACGAGCTGTTCTTCGCCCTCTACGGGGAGCGGGCCGCACTGATCGCCGAACAGGTCGCGGGGGCGCTAGCCCTGGACGGCCCGGATCTCGACGTGCCGGCGGCTGTCGACCGGGTCACCGAGATCCTGCTGCTCGACCATGACTGGCTGCTGGTCAAGACCGACTTCCTGGTCCACGCGGCCCGGATCCCGGCCCTCGCCCAGACCCTCCTGGAACACCGCGAGCGGCTGCGCCGGGCCGTCGCGGACCGGCTCGCCCGGGCCACCGGACACACCGAACTGCCCGCCGTACTCGGCGACACCGAGGGCGCCGCCCACGCGGTGATCGCCGCGTACGACGGGGTCACGACCCAACTGCTGCTGGACAAGGACGTCGAGCACGCGCGTGCGTGGCTGAAGCAGCTGCTCACCGCACTGCTGACCGACGGCCATGACAACCCGGCCGCGCACAGCGGCGGATGAGAAAGGACAACGGTCGCCATGGATGCGGACGTCATCGTCGTCGGAGCCGGCCTCGCCGGACTGGTTGCGGCCCACGAGCTGACCAGCAAGGGCCGCCGGGTCGCACTGGTCGACCAGGAGAACGCCGCCAACCTCGGCGGCCAGGCCTTCTGGTCCTTCGGCGGGCTGTTCCTCGTCGACTCGCCGGAGCAAAGACGCCTCGGCATCAAGGACTCCTTCGACCTCGCCTGGAGCGACTGGCAGGGCAGCGCCCAGTTCGACCGCGTCGACGACGAGGACTCCTGGGCGGTGAAATGGGCGCGCGCCTACGTCGAGTTCGCGGCCGGGGAGAAGCGGTCCTGGCTCGCCGGTCACGGCATCTCGTTCCTGCCGACGGTCGGCTGGGCCGAGCGCGGCGACCTGCGCGCCCACGGACACGGCAACTCCGTACCGCGCTTCCACGTCTCCTGGGGCACCGGCACCGGGGTCGTCGAACCGTTCGTGCTCAGCGCCAAGCAGGCCTCCCGGGCCGGCCTGCTGACCTTCTACCACCGCCACCAGGTCGACGAGCTCGTCGTCACGGAGGGCGCAGTGCGCGGCGTACGCGGCACGCTCCTCGCCGAGGACACCTCGCCGCGCGGAGTGGCGTCCAACCGGGACCGCGTCGGCGACATCGAACTCACCGCCCAGGCCGTGATCGTCACCACCGGCGGCATCGGCGCCAACCATGACATCGTGCGCCGGTACTGGCCCGAGCGGCTCGGCACGGCACCGGCCGAGATGGTCACCGGCGTACCGGCCTACGTCGACGGGCGGATGCTCGACATCAGCGCCGAGGCTGGCGTGCGGCTGGTCAACCGCGACCGCATGTGGCACTACACCGAGGGCATCCAGAACTGGAACTCGATCTGGCCCGGCCACGGCATCCGCATCCTGCCCGGCCCGTCCTCCATGTGGTTCGACGCCCTCGGCCGCCGCCTGCCCGACCCCTGCCTGCCCGGCTACGACACCCTCGGCACCCTCAAGTACCTGCGCACCACGGAGGACATCGCCGAGTACGACCACTCCTGGTTCATCCTCACCCAGCGGATGATCGAGAAGGAGTTCGCGCTGTCGGGCTCCGAGCAGAACCCCGACATCACCGCCAAGAACCGCAAGGCGTTCCTCAAGGAGCGCATCCTCGGCAAGGGCGCCCCCGGTCCGGTGGCCGACTTCGTCAAGCACGGCGCGGACTTCGTGGTCGCCGGCGGCCTCGACCAACTCATCGGAAAGATGAACGAGTTGACCGACAAGCCGCTGCTCGACGTGGACCGGGTGCGCCGTCAGATCGAGGCCCGCGACCTCCAGATCGCCAACCCGTACAGCAAGGACGCCCAGGTCCAGGGCATCCGCAACTCCCGCCGCTACATCGGCGACCGGCTCGGCCGCACCGCCGTCCCGCACCGCGTCCTCGACCCCGAGGCCGGCCCGCTCATCGGCGTCAAGCTCCACACCCTCACCCGCAAGACCCTCGGCGGCATCCAGACGGACCTCGACTCACGCGCGCTGGGCGCGCAGGGCGAGCCCGTGGAGGGGCTGTACGCGGCCGGCGAGGTCGCGGGCTTCGGCGGCGGAGGCGTCCACGGCTACAACGCCCTGGAGGGCACCTTCCTCGGTGGCTGCCTCTTCTCGGGCCGAGCGGCCGGGCGGGCGGCGGCGCGGGCGACCGCCTGAAACTCTCAGCACCTCACGAAGTCAGTGCTTTCCCCCGCCCCCGGACGTCAGCAGTTCGGCCAGCACTGAGGCGTGACTCTGCGCGGGGGACCTGGTGGCGGTGATGAGCGTCACCGGTCCCTCGCCGGCCAGAACGCGCAGCGCGTCCAGGCGCTCCACCGCGTCGGGCTCGGCCAGCTCTGCCTTGTAACGGCGCCGGAACTCCTTCTCGGCGTCGGGGGTGTCCTCCTGGGCGTGGTGCCAGCGGCGCAGCTCGGTCGACGGCGTGATGGCCTTCGGCCACTCGTCGACGTGCGCCGCCTCCTTGGACAGACCGCGCGGCCACAGCCGGTCGACCAGGACGCGGGTGCCGTCCTCCGGCTCAGGAGGTTCGTAGACACGGCGGACACGGACGGTCACGAGCGGCCTCCCGGGTGGTCGCGGAGATACCTGACCGAAAGAATGATGTGCCTGGTCGTGAGGGGTCGCAACTTGACCATAAGGAGGAGGAATCCTCGCGGTGACGCCTCTATGGTGAAAACCCTGAAGACGATCAGATCCCATACCGTAGGAGCTCGCGTGAGACGCCCCAGGAAGTACGCAGGCAGACCCACCGCCGTTCTCCGTCGTGACGCCGTCGTCGCGACCGTACCCGTCGCTCTCGCAGCCCTCCTGGCCGCCGCCGGCCCCGCGGGAGCCGCGACGACAGGCACCTCCGGTGTCGGGGACCCGTACTTCCCGCTGTCCGGAAACGGCGGCTACCACGTCGGCCACTACGACCTGCACCTCCGCTACGACCCCACCAGCCGCCGCCTCGACGGCAGGGCCGTGCTCACCGTCCGCGCCACCCAGAAACTGACCCGCTTCAACCTCGACCTCAGCGGACTGAAGGTCACCGCGCTCACCGTCGACCGCGTCAACGCGAACTTCCGGCGCTCCGGGCAGGAACTGACCGTCAGCCCTCGCCGCGCCCTGAACAAGAACCAGACGTTCCAGGTCGCCGTGAGCTACACGGGCGTGCCCAAGGCGGTCATCGACCCTGACGGTTCGAAGGACGGCTGGATCACCACCGACGACGGGGCGTTCGTCGCCGGCGAGCCACAGGGCTCCATGAGCTGGTTCCCGGGCAACAACCACCCCAAGGACAAGGCCTCCTACGACTTCACGATCACCGTCCCCCAGGGGCGCACCGCCGTCGCCAACGGCGTGCTGCTGAGCCAACGGACAGCCGGCGGCAAGACCACCTTCCGCTGGCGCCAGACGGAGCCGATGGCCTCCTACCTGGCCACGGCGACGGTCGGGAAGTTCAAGGTCGAGCAGTACACCACCCGCGGCGGCATCAAGGTCTACAACGCCGTCGACCCGCGCGAGGCCTCCGCCGCCGCGCCCGTACTGAGGAAGCTGCCGTCCGTCCTGGACTGGGAGGCGAAGCTCTTCGGCCCCTATCCGTTCCGCGCCGCCGGAGCGATCGTCGACCGCGCCCCGCAGGTCGGCTTCGCGCTGGAGACGCAGACCCGTCCCGTGTACGACCAGGCACCCGACCTGAGCACCCTCGTCCACGAGAGCGCGCACCAGTGGTTCGGCGACTCCGTCGCCCTCACCAGCTGGAAGGACATCTGGCTCAACGAGGGCTTCGCCACCTACGCGGAGTGGCTGTACGCGGAACAGCACGGCGGACCGAGCGCCCAGAAGACCTTCGACGGCCTGTACGCCACGGCCAAGAACGACGAGCTGTGGTCCTTCCCGCCCGCCAACCCGGGCAGCGGCGCGAACATCTTCGGCAGGCCCGTCTACGACCGCGGTGCCATGGCGCTGCACAAGCTCCGCAAGGCGGTCGGTGACCCGGCGTTCTTCAAGATCCTGCGCACCTGGGCCACCCAGCACCGGGGCGGCCACGGCACGACCGCCCAGTTCACCGCCCTCGCCGAGCACATCTCCGGCAAGGACCTGGACAAGCTGTTCCGGACCTGGATAGGCACGAAGGGCAAGCCCTCCGCGCCGTAGGCCGCCCCGGCGTCACACCCCGCTCCCCGGGTTCCGGCCCGGGGAGTGCGTCTCACTGCTCGCGCATGCCCCACGGCGAGCCGTACGCCGTCAGCAGGTCCAGGAAGGGGCGGGCCGGGAACGCCTCCGGGCCCAGGACACCCGTACCGGACCAGGCGCCGGTGGCGACGAGTTCCAGGGCGACGACCGGATTGACGGCCGTCTGCCACACCACCGCCTGGGAGCCGTACTCCGCCATCGACCACTGGTTGTCGACCACGTGGTACAGGTACACCTCGCGCGGCGCCCCGTCCTTCGTGCCCTTGACCCAGGTCCCCGCGCATGTCTTGCCGTGCATACGGTCGCCCAGCGTCGCCGGGTCGGGCAGACAGGCGGCGACGACGTCCCGGGGCGACACGGCGACCGGGCCGGCGGCGCCAGGGACGGTCACGGGGTCGGTGCGGTCCAGGCCGAGCAGATGCAGCGTCCTGAGGGTCTGGATGAACTCCTCGCCCAGGCCGTACTTGAAGGTGACGCGGCGCGCGTCGATCCAGCGCGGCACGAGCAGCACCTCCTCGTGCTCGACGTTCACGCACTCCACCGGACCGATGCCCTCGGGGAAGTCGAACACCTCCGGCTCGCTGAAGGGCGGTGTGGTGAACCAGCCCCGGCCCGTCTCGTAGACGACCGGCGGGTTCAGGCACTCCTCGATCGTCGTCCAGATACTGAAGGACGGTGCGAAGTCGTAGCCGTCCACGGTGAGGTTCGCCCCGTCCCGGATGCCGATCTCCTCGATCTCGTCGAAGAGTTCGTCGGCCGCGTACCGGGCGAACACATCGGACATGCCCGGCTCCACACCCACGCCGACCAGGGCCAGCGCGCCCGCCTTCGCCCACTCGTCCGCCGCCGCGAACTGTTCGTCCCCGAGCTTGACCCCGCACTCCTCGTAGGGCCGCTCGGCGTGCGGGCGTGACAGGGACATCGCCATGTCCAGATAGGTGACTCCTGCGGCGCGGGCCGCGCGGAACAGCGGCATCACAAAGCGCGGGTCGGTCGCGTTGAGCAGGACGTCGCACCCGTGCCGGGTCAGCAGTTCCGCCACCGCCGCCTCGTCGGACGCGTCGACCCGCTCCGCCACGAACCGGTCGCCGGCATCGAGCGCGGCCACCGCGGCCTCGGCGCGCACCGGGTCGTAGTCGGCCACCACCATCAGGTCGAAGAAGGACCGCCTGGCGGCGATCCGGGTGATCGCGGTCCCCACACCGCCGGCTCCGACGAGCAGCACACGCATGGCAGAACTCCCTTTTGCGAGGTTCGTAAAGGTTCCGACGCCGTTGTCCGCCGATCCAACGCCTCGCCCTCGTCTAAGGTCAATGGCGTTGGCATAAGAACCGAAGCGGATCGAAGGGGATCGCCGTGCCGAAGCAGGTAGTGCCGGAGGAGAAGCGCCGGCGTCGCCGTCCCACCAGGAGCGGCACCGTGCTGTCCGAGCGGCTGATCGTCGACACCGCCCTGCGCATGCTCCGCGAACACGGCAGCGCCGGCCTCACCGCCCGCCGGCTGGGCCTGGCCCTGGACGCCGACCCCAGCACCCTCTACCGCTACTTCCGCGGCATGGACGACCTGACCCTCGCCATCGGCGACGCGCTCATCGGCCAGGCACTCCAGGGCTGGCGGCCCACGGGGGAGTGGCAGGCCGACCTGCGCGCCATCGGACTGCGCATCCACGCCGTGTACGTCGGCCATCCCCAGGCCGCGGTGCTGACCGCCAGCCGCGTCACGGGCCGCGCAAACGAACTGGCCGCCGACGAGGCCATCCTCGACGTCCTGCGCACGGCCGGTTTCCCGCTGCCGGAGACGGTACGGATCTACCACGCCTTCATCGACCAGACGCTGGCCTTCGCCGCCCTCGACGCCGCCTCCCTGGCCCTGCCGCGCGCCAGCCTCACCGCCGACGAGGACATGTGGCGCTCGACCTACGCCCGTCTGCCCCGCAGCACCCACCCCCGGATCGCCGAAGCGGCCCCGCTGCTCGCCGCCCGCATGGTCGCCAGCGCCTATCCGACGGCCCTCGACATGCTGCTGGACAGCGCCGCCGGGACACTCGCCGCAGAAGGCCCCGGCAGGATCTGTGATATTGAAAGCTGAGCCGATTGGATGTAACCAGCAGCCAGGACACCCGTGGACCCCAGCGACAACAACACAGGCAACGACTCGGAACCCCAGCCGACCGCGCCCTCGGACGAGCCCACAACCGAGTCCACAGCCGAGCCCACGACCGAGCCCCGCCCGGGCCGGCGCCGCTGGGCCATGGACACCCGGCCCCTGCGCCGCCCCGCCTACCGCCGTCTGTGGACCTCGACCGCCGTCACCGCCGTCGGCAGCCAGCTCACCGCCGTCGCCGTGCCCAAGCAGATCTACGACATCACCCAGTCCTCCGCCTGGGTCGGCTACGCGAGCCTCGCCGGGCTCCTGCCCCTCGTCGTGTTCGCCCTGTGGGGCGGCGCCGTCGCCGACAGCATGGACCGCCGCAAGCTGCTGCTGATCACCAACACAGGCATCGCCGTCACCTCGCTGCTGTTCTGGATCCAGGCCCTGGTCGGCCTGGACTCGGTGGCGACCCTGATGATCCTGCTCGCCGTCCAGCAGGCGTTCTTCGGCCTGAACTCACCGGCCCGCAGCGCCGTCGTCGCCCAACTGGTCCCCGAGGAGGAACTGGCCGCCGCCAACGCCCTGGGAATGACCGTCATGCACACCGGCCTGGTCGCGGGACCGCTGCTCGCCGGCACCCTCATACCCGTGGTGGGCCTCGCCGAGCTGTACCTCATCGACGCGCTCGCCCTGTGCGTCACCCTGTGGTCCGTCGTACGGCTGCCCTCGCTGCCGCCGGGACCGGCGGCCTCCCGGAAGGCGGGCGCACGGGAGATCGCGGCCGGATTCCGCTACATCGCCCTGCACAAGGTGCTCCTGCTCTCCTTCCTCGCGGACATCGTCGCCATGGTCTTCGGCATGCCCCGCGCCCTCTTCCCGCAGCTCGCCGCCCAGACGTACGCCCCGTACGGGGAGGGATTCGCCCTCGGCCTGCTGTTCGCGGCGATCCCCGTGGGCGCGGTGCTCGGCGGTCTGTTCTCCGGCACGTTCTCGCGGGCGCGCCGGCACGGCTGGATGGTGATCGGCGCGGTCGTCGCCTGGGGGCTGGCGATCACGGGATTCGGGCTGAGCACCAGCCTGTGGGTGGCCGCGGCGTTCCTGGTCATCGCCGGGGTCGCCGACATGGTCTCCGGTGTCTTCCGGATGGCGATCCTGCTGTCGGCGGTGACCGACGAGATGCGCGGCCGGATGCAGGGCGTCTTCACGGTGGTCGTGGTGGGCGGACCCCGCCTGGCCGACCTTCTGCACGGCACCACGGCATCCGCCCTCGGACCGCGCACCGCCGTCGCCGGGGGCGGACTCCTGGTCGTCGCCGTCACCCTGGCCCTGACAGCCGCGATGCCGGCGCTGCGCCGCTACCGCGTCCGATGACCGGCCCGGACCTCCTCACCCCGGCCCCCGCTTGTGCAGCGAGAAGTGCTCCATCAGCCGGCCCCGGGTCAGCTCCAGCCGATGCGCGAGGATCTCGGCGATGACCCGCACCAGTTGCATCCCGAGGGCCGGGTCCTGCTCACAGAGTTCGAGCACCGCCGAGGCGTCGAACTCGTAGGCGCGTACGGGGCTGAAGGCCTCGGCGCCGAAGTCCCACTCATGGGGCGGGAAGAGCCAGGACCAGCCGAGCAGATCGCCCGCGCCGAGACTGGCCACCGTCACCCGCTGCACCGGTGTCACCTGCTGCACCAGGGAGACCGCCCCGGAGCGGACGACCCAGAACCGGTCGGCGGTGCCGCCCGCCTCGAAGATCGTGCAGTCCTCCGGGAAGGACACCTCCGTCGCGAGCGCCAGCAGACGCTCACGACGGTCGGGGGGAAGGGCGGTCAGCAGCTTCGTCGCTTTGGTCATGAGCAGGGCTCCTCGCCGGCGATCTGGAGGGAAGTCGTCCGCCATGGCAGCGCACTACCCGGTTCCGGTGGCTCCCCTACACCCATTTCAGCCGTTGCGGACGCGGCGAGCACCTCGGCGGCAGGCATGAATTCGGTTTTTTGACACAAGAAGGCCCTGGCTGGACGGGGGAGACCAGCCAGGGCCGTAGGTGGTGGCACGCGGAGGGCGGTCGCCTCGCGGCGAAAGGCTCCATGGGGCTTCAGCCGAACGATCTTCCCCATGGGCTATGGGTGAGGCCCGGGGACACTGTCCCCTCCGCAGCCACGTGGACTAGAACGGCCGGCCCCGCCGGGATGTTCCGGCTCGACCCCGAAGCCAGCCGTGATCCACGTCACGCCCGGTCGCGGGGGTCAGCCCTCGGAGACCTGCGCCATCAGCGTCTGCAGACGCAGCCCCCGACGGGCGTCGAGCTCACCGGCGACACCGCTGCGCACGGCCGTCGCGAACTCGCGGCGCAGTACCGGCCAGCTCTCCTCGAGGTCCAGTTCGGTGCTGTCGAACACCAACTCCGGGCCCGAGCCGAAGAGTTCCACACGGGCGATCCCCTGCGGGACGTTCACCGAACCGGACAGGGAGGCCTGGCTGACCGCGCCGTTCTCGTGCTCGCAGGTGAGTTCGACCCAGCGGCGCGGATCCCCCGCACCGCGCACCCGCACGATGGTCCCCACGGCCGCGTCGAGCAGATCGAGGACATGAGGTCCCAGATCGAGCAGCGCGCCGTGCTCGAGCCGCCAGGGACTCGCGAAGGGGCCGCCCAGGAAGGCATCGCTCAGAAAGCACGCCCGCGCCCCGAACACGTCCGCCTCCCTCGCCGCCTCCAGGAACCGGCGGGTCTTCGGGTGGTAGCGGTTGGTGAGGATCACCTGGGAGACGACACCCGCCTCGTCGATCGCGTCCACCAGCTGCCGGGCCGCCGCCAGGTCCTCCGCGACGGGCTTCTCCAGCAGCAGCGCCTTGCCCGCCTTCGCGGCGCGCGGGGCGAGCTCGGCCTGGACGGCGGGCGGTACGGCGAACGCCACCGCCTCGCAGGAGTCGAGCAGTTCCTCGAACCGGGCGGCCACCGGCACCCCGTACGGGGCGGCCGTCTCCTGAGCGGCCTCGGGGCGACGCGCCCAGACGCCGGCGAGCTCCGTCTCGGGGCCGGCGGCCAGCACGCGCGCGTGCACCCACTGCGCCCAGGGTCCGGCGCCGACGAGCCCGACCTTGACGGGCGCCTGCGCCCACGGTGCGGCGGTACTGGTCACGGCAGGTCCAATCCGTACAGGGGGAGGCCGATACGGAGATCACTCTGCGGGCCCGTCCGCCGTACCGTCAACCATGGTCCGTGCAGGGTCTGCGGCGGGTACGTGCCGTGCGCTCAGCGGAACACGTTGTCCGCGTCGTCCCAGTGCGCGAGTTCCTCCGCCGCCGGGTCGGGGCGCGGGGAGCGTGTCCTGGCCTGGTACATCGCGTCGATCTCGAAGGCGAAGTGCCGCACGATCGCGTCCCGGCACAGCTTCATCGAGGGGGTCAGCAGGCCGTTGCTGAGGTCGAAGGGTTCCGCGAGGACCCGGAACACCCGGATCGACTCGGACCGCGACACCGTGCTGTTGGCGGCGGCGACCGCCCGTCCGATCTCCTCCCGCAGGGCGTTCTCCTCCCGCGCCTGGCGGTGCGGTGTGTCCTCCTGGAGGGCCAGCGAGGCGCGCCAGTGCGCCAGGAAATCCGGGTCGAGGGTGATCAGGGCACCCACGCACGGCCGGTTGTCACCCACGATCACCGCCTGGTGCACCAGCGGATGCATCCGCAACCGCTGCTCCAGGGCGGCCGGGGCGACACTCTTGCCGCTGCTGGTGATGATGATGTCCTTCTTGCGCCCGGTGATCGTCAGATACCCCTCCTGGTCCAGCCGCCCGATGTCCCCGGTGGCCAGCCAGCCGCCCCGCAGCGCCGCCCGGGTGTCGGCGTCGTCGTTCACGTACCCCTGGAAGACGGAGGCGCCGTACACGAGGATCTCGCCGTCCTCGGCGACCCGGATCTCGGTGCCCGGCAGCGGCTGCCCGACCGTCCCGAACTTCTCGCGGCCCACGGGCTGCGCGGTGACACCGCCGCCGGTCTCGGTGAGGCCGTAGCCGTCGTGGACGGGGATACCGATACCCGCGTAGAACAGGGCGAGTTCGCGGTTGAGGGGCGAGCCGCCCGAGACCGCGCCGCAGACCCGCCCGCCCAGGGCGGCCCGGAGTTTGCGGTACACCGTCCGCTCGTAGAGGGCGTGTTGCAGCCGCAGGTCGAAGCCGGGCCCGGAGCCGGTGCCGAGCCGCTGGCGTTCGACAGCCGTCGCGAAGTCCCGCGCGGTGCCGACGGCCCGCTCGAACAGGCTGCCCCGGCCGGATTTCTGGGCGGCGCGCAGGAAGTTCTTGTAGATCTTCTCGAACACCGACGGGACCGCGTACAGATACGTCGGCCTGAACGAGAGCAGCGCCGCCGACAGGGCCTCGCCGGCCAGGTCGGGCTCATGGCCCATCAGCATGCCACCGCGCAGACACAGGCCCTGGATCATCAGCCCGTACACGTGCGAGAACGGCAGGAAGGCGAGGATCGTGGGCTGTTCACCGGGCGGCGCCGCCGTGTGCCGCCACCCCCCGAGGAGGGTGTCGCACGGGCTGGCCAGATTGCGGTGGCTCAGGGCGCAGCCCCGGGGATGCCCGGTCGTGCCGGAGGTGTAGGCGATCACCGCGGCCGAGTCCGGCAGCACGATACGGCGCAGCGAGTCGACCGTGGTCATCGGCACCGACCGCCCCAGCTCCACGAGGTGGGGCAGCGCGCCGTCGTCCAGTTGCCACACGTTGCGCAGCAGGGGCAGCGAAGTGCACACCGAACCGACGGTCATGAGGCCCTGCTCGTCCTCCACGACGATGGCGCTGCACTGCGAGTCGGCGAGAATCCAGGCGACCTGGTCGCGCGAGGAGGTCGGATAGATGGGCACGACCTCGGCGCCCACCGTCCACAGCGCGTAGCAGAGCACCGTCCACTCGTAGCGGGTGCGGGCCATGATGGCCACGCGGTGGCCGGGCGAGATGCCGGAGGCGATGAACCCCTTGGCCAGGTCGACGACCTCGTCCCGCAGTTCGGCGGCCGTCACCCGCGTCCAGACCTGCTTGGCCGGGTCGGTGCGGCGCGCGATCTGCGGCAGGTTCGGCTCGCGCAGGGCTGTGTCGAAGACGCTGTCGGCGAGACCGCCCGTCAGCGGTGCGGTGGTGGTGGGGGGAGCGAGGGCGAAGTCGCGCATGCGCTGCTCCTGGATCGTACTGACTGTGACCGCGCCGACGGGTGGAGTTATCGACGGTGAACGAATGTAGCTCAGGTCACGGCCTTTGTTGTCGGGAACTGTGAAGTGTTTTTCCCACGGACCTTCGACGAAGGAGCCAGCCACACCGTCGCGAGCGGCGGCAGGGTCAGCAGAAGGCCCGACGACCTGGGCTTCAGCGTCCCGGAGTTGAGGACGTCGCTACCGCCGTAGCGGGCGGCATCGGTGTTGAGGACCTCCTGCCAGGCGGGGACCGAGCCGGGAACGTCGAGGCGGTACTCGTGCCGGACCACCGGCGAGAAGTTGCTGACGGCCAGCAGGGGCGCTCCCTGCGCGTCGTGCCGCAGGAACGCGAAGACGTTGTCCTCGGCGGCGTCCCCGGCCACCCACCGGAAACCGGCGGGGTCGGTGTCCCGCTCCCAGAGGGCGGGGGTGCGCCGGTAGACGGTGTTGAGGTCGCGGACGAGATCGCGGACGCCCCGATGGTCGGGCTCGGCGGCGTACTCGGTGTCCAGCAGCCACCAGTGGGGACCCTCGGCCTCGGACCACTCCGCTCCCTGGGCGAACTCCTGCCCCATGAAGAGGAGTTGCTTGCCGGGGTGGGCCCACATGAACCCGAGATACGCGCGGTGGTTCGCCCGCTGCTGCCACCAGTCGCCCGGCATCTTCGACACCAACGACTGCTTGCCGTGCACGACTTCGTCGTGGGAGATCGGCAGGACGTAGTTCTCGCTGTACGCGTACACCATGGAGAACGTCATCTCGTGGTGGTGGTACTTGCGATGGACCGGCTCATGGCACATATAGCCGAGCGAGTCGTGCATCCAGCCCATGTTCCACTTCAGGCCGAAACCGAGCCCGCCGCTGTCGGTGGGCCGGGTCACCCCGTCCCAGGCCGTGGACTCCTCGGCGATGGTCATGACCCCGGGGACCCGCCGGTACACGGTGGCGTTCATCTCCTGGAGGAAGGCGACCGCGTCGAGATCCTCCCGCCCGCCGAACACGTTCGGCGTCCACTGCCCCGAGTCGCGCGAGTAGTCGAGGTAGAGCATCGAGGCGACCGCGTCCACCCGCAGCCCGTCGAGATGGAACTCCTCGCACCAGTACACGGCGTTGGCGACCAGGAAGTTGCGCACCTCGGTGCGCCCGAGGTCGAACTCGTACGTCCCCCAGTCCGGATGCTCGGCCCGCCGTGAGTCCCCGGGCTCGTACAGGGACGTCCCGTCGAACCGGGCCAACGCCCAGTCGTCCTTGGGGAAATGCGCCGGCACCCAGTCCAGCAGGACACCGACACCGGCCTGGTGCAGCGCGTCGACCAGATACCGGAAGTCGTCGGGCGAACCCAGCCGGGCGGTCGGGGCGTAGTAGGAGGTGACCTGGTACCCCCAGGACGGGCCGAAGGGATGCTCGGCGACCGGCATGAGCTGCACATGGGTGAAGCCCAGGTCGGCGACGTACGCGGGAAGCTCCTCGGCCAGCTGACGATATGTCAGTCCAGGTCGCCAGGACGGGAGATGCACCTCGTACACGGAGAACGGCTCCTCGTGCACGGCGGATCCGTTCCGCCGGGCGAGCCACTCCTTGTCGCCCCACTCGTAGTGGGAGGCGGTGACGACGGACGCCGTCGCGGGCGGCACCTCGGTGCGCCGGGCCATCGGGTCCGCCTTCATGACCCGACCGCCGTCCCGTCCCACGACCTCGAACTTGTACCGCTCGCCCTCACCCACGCCCGGCACGAACAGCTCCCACACCCCGGCCGCGCCGAGGGAGCGCATCGGGTGCGCGGTACCGTCCCAGCAGGTGAAGTCCCCCGCCACCCTGACCCCTTGCGCGTTCGGCGCCCAGACGGTGAAGCGGGTGCCGGTGACGCCCTGGTGGGTCATCGGCCGGGCGCCCAGCGCCTTCCACAGCTCCTCGTGCCGGCCCTCCCGGACGAGATGCAGATCCAGCTCACCGAGCGCGGGCAGGAAACGGTACGGATCCTCGATCTCCGATTCGCCGTCCTCGTACGACACCAGCAACGTGTAGTCGGGCATCGCGGTACCGGTGAGACGGAGGGGGAGCACGCCGCTGAAGAACCCGTCACCGTCGTCGTCGAGCCTCACCGGCCGCCCGTCCGCGAGCACGCTCACCCCACGCGCGTACGGGCGCAGCGCACGGACGACGACGCCGCCCGGTCCGGGATGCGCGCCGAGCACCGCGTGCGGATCGTGATGGGTGCCGGAGAGCAGCCGCTGCCTGTCGCCGGGCTCCCACAGGCCGTCGGGCCTGCCCAGGGACGGCATGTCGGAGAGTGAGGGATCGTGCAGGGCCACAGCTGTCAGCCTCCTCGGAGTGAGAGTCGCTCGATCGCCGCCATGGGGACGGGGAGCCAGTCGGGGCGGTGCCGAGCCTCGTAGACGACCTCGTACACGGCCCGGTCGGTCTCGTACGCGCACAGCAGCCCCGGGTCGCGGCGCGGGTCCCACCCCGCCCGGGCGGCATACCCCGCGCAGTAGGCCTCGCGGCAGCGCGACGCCCACTCGGGGTGCCACGGCAGGCGCGTGCGTGCGGCGTAGTCGAAGGAGCGCAGCATGCCCGCGATGTCCCGCACCGGGGACTGGGCACTGCGGCGTTCCGCCAGCGGGCGGGACGGTTCGCCCTCGAAGTCGATCACGAACCAGTCGCCGCCGGTTCCGCCGGTGCGCAGCACCTGCCCGAGGTGCAGATCGCCGTGGACGCGCTGCGCGGCCGGACCCGCGTCGAGCCCGGCCAGGGTGTCGAACGCGGCCCGCAGCCCCGGGGCGTACGGCCGCAACGCCGGTACGCAGTGCACGGCGGCGTCGAGTCGCTCGGCCATCGCCGCCGCCGTACGCCTGCTGTGCCGCACGTCGCGGGCGTCGCCGGGGAACGCGGTCGCGAGGGCCAGGTGTACGTCGGCGGTGGCCCGCCCCAATTCGTGGGCCTCGTCGGTGAAGGGGTGTCCGGCGGCGAGGGCGCGCAGGGCCAGCGTCCAGCCGTCGGCGGCGCCGGGCAGGTAGGGCTGGAGGACCCCGAGAGTCGCGTCCTGAGGCAGGTCGGTGCGGAACCAGGCGGCCGGGGCGGGGACGCGGGCGCAGCCCTGCCGAGCGAGGGCGGCGGGCACCTCGAGGTCGGGATGGACACCCGGCTGGACGCGTCGGAGCACCTTCAGGATGAACGCGTCGCCGTACACGAGCGAGGAGTTGGACTGTTCGACGTCGAGGAGACGCGGGGTGAGTCCGGCGGGCACGCCGATGCCGGGGTCGGCCTCGAAGCGCAGCGGTCCGGCTGTTCCGGGGTGCCGCAGGCGCTCGAGGAGCAGGCTCGCCGCCCGGGGGTCGCGCAGGGCGTCGTAGACCAGGAGCCCGGCCAGGGGCCCCTCGTCCGCGTGGCCGATGAGGGCCCGTCTCAGCCGCGTCGCCGGGCGATCCCTCACACCGAGGAGCAGTTGGTAGCAGTCGCCGGGCGGGGGAGGGCCGCCGGGGGTGGGGACGGCCGTGTGACCGGTACGGACGAGCAGATGCAGACAGCCCGGGAACAGCTCGGTCATCGACAGCAGGTCCAGGTCGGTGACGGGCCGGTCCTTGCCCGCGAACCAGCGCTGCTGGGGCAGCCACTCGCGCAGGAGACCGCCGAGCGAGGTCAACGGCTCGGCGAGGGCCGTCCCGCTCGGGCGAAGAGACGCGGTCTTCGGCATGGTGACGCTCCTTTCGCGGGGCACGAACACTCACGGTCGTCGGGCAGTGCGCGGGGCTGGTCTGGTGAGCCGGAACCAGTAGAAGCCGTGGCCGGCGAGGGTGAGGAGGTAGGGGAGTTCGCCGATGGCGGGGAAGCGGACTCCGCCGATGAGTTCGACGGG
>NZ_JBEYVP010000080.1:0-16801 GCF_040644035.1 Streptomyces sp. NPDC047042
CCCCCGCTCCTCAAACGCCGGAGGGGCTGGATAGTCAGCCCGTCCGGCGTTTGAGGACGAGGCCGTTCAGGCCGAAGCGGGGGTCTGGGGGCGGCAGCCCCCAGAAGGGATGGGACGGGTAGGGGCGGCGGGGGCGAGGGAAAAACCTACGCCGACGCCCGCTCCACCACCCGCGCCCGCAGCTCCGCCCTCTCCATCACACCCCGCAACTCCCGCTCCACCACCGGCAACACCTCCCCCACCGTCACATCCCGCCCCAACTCGTTCGCGAGCGAAGTAACCCCCGCATCCCGAATCCCGCACGGAATGATCCGGTCGAACCACACGTTGTCCGGGTTCACGTTCAACGAGAACCCGTGCATCGTGACCCCCTTCGCCACCCGGATCCCGATCGCCGCCACCTTCCGGTCCTCCCGCCGCTGCCCGGCGTTGGACGGCGCGTACTCCGGCCCGTTCATCCGGGGATCGAACTCGTCGTCGTGCAACCGGGGATCCAGATCCAGCGAGAGCCCCCCGAGCGCGGACGCGGGCCGCTGCTCGACCGGGTCACCCAGCACCCACACCCCGCTGCGCCCCTCCACCCGCGACGTCTCGACCCCGAACTCCGCACAGACGCGGATCAGCGCCTCCTCCAGCCGCCGTACATGCGCCACGACGTCCACCGGACGCGGCAGCTTCTGGATGGGGTAGCCCACCAGCTGGCCGGGACCGTGCCAGGTGATCTTGCCGCCGCGGTCCACGTCGATGACCGGCGTGCCGTCGAGGGGCCGCTCGCTCGGGTCGGTGCGCCGCCCGGCCGTGTAGACCGGCTGGTGTTCGAGGAGCAGGCAGGTGTCGGGGATCTCGTCGGCGAAACGGGCCGCGTGCACCCTGCGCTGCTCGTCCCAGGCCGTCTGGTAATCGACGTGGTCGACTCCCTCGGCACCGAATCCCATGCGGACGAACCGCAACTCACCACTCACGGGGGTGCCTCCCTGGCTGTTCCGGCGGCGTACTCGGCGACTGCGTGTCAGGCACGTCATGCGCCCAAGCCACTGTACGTCCGCCCTGTGCCCGTCACTCCGGCGCCCAATTCTCACACGATCGGATGAATGTAAGTCGAAATGTGCTATCGGGTGCTTACGCTCCGCTACATTCGCGCCGTTCACGAGGCCAAAAGGGCTGCTCACCAGCGATCCGGGCACCCCAAAGGGGCCCGAAGGCAGGAGACCGCACCGCAGATGACGGACCGACCCGCGCAGCGCACTCCCAACCGCCAGCTCGCCGCGCTCATCGCAGAAGCGGGATTCTCCAACGCGGGTCTGGCCCGCCGGGTGGACCAGCTCGGTCTCGAACACGGCCTCGATCTCAGATACGACAAGACATCGGTGACCCGCTGGCTGCGCGGACAACAGCCCCGGGGCACCACCCCGGCCCTCATCGCCGAGGTGTTCACCCGACGCCTCGGACGACGCCTCACCGCCCAGGATCTCGGGCTCGACGCCTGCGCGCCCGTCTACGCGGGGCTGGAGTTCGCGGCCACCCCCGAGGAGGCCGTCGACATCGTCAGCGGGCTGTGGCGCAAGGACTCCGGCAGCCACGCCGAGCTGCGCAAGATCGCCTTCACCCCGGCCGGGCTCGTCGTGCCCAGCCGGGACTGGCTGATCGGACGCCCCGACGACCGCGTGGGACGCGGCGACCAGCCCGCCGCACGCGTGCCCGTACAGGGGCGCCCCGGCGTACCCCGGCAGCGCGGGCAGGCCGAGCGCGGCCCCGGGCAGAAGGTCACCGGCGGTGACATCGCCGCGCTCCGCTCGGTCGGCGAACTGTTCCGCACCCTCGACGACGCCTACGGAGGCGGTCACGCCCGGCAGGCTCTCGTCCGCTATCTGGAACACGAGACCGAGCCCATGCTGCGCGGCACCTACGGCGAGCAGACGGGCCGCCGGCTGTTCGCGGCGGCCTCCGACCTCACCCGGCTCGCGGGCTGGACGTCGTACGACATCGCCGCGCACGGGCTCGCCCAGCGCTACTTCGTCCAGGCGCTCAGGCTCGCGCAGGCGGCCGGCGACCGGGCGTACGGCTCGTACGTGCTGGCCACCATGAGCCGGCAGGCCGTCTACCTCGGGCACGGGCGCGAGGCCGTACAGCTCGCGCGGGTGGCCCAGCAGGGTGTCGGCACCACGGCGCCGCCCGTCGTGCAGTCGCTGCTGCACGCGTGCGAGGCGCGCGCCCACGGGGTGCTGGGCGAGGTCCGGGCCTGCACCGCCTCCCTCGTCCGGGCCGAACGGGCGCTCGAGGCGGCCCGGCCCGGTGACGAGGTCCCGCACTGGGCGCGGTTCTTCGACGAGGCGCAGCTCGCCGACGAGTTCGGGCACTGCCACCGCGATCTGCAGCAGTTCCGCGCCGCCGCCCAGCACGCGGAGCGCTCGCTCCAGCTGCGCGCCCCCGCCTTCGCCCGCAGCCGCCTCTTCTGCCGCGTCGTGCTCGCCTCGGCCCGGCTGGGCCTCGGCGAGCTCGACCAGGCCTGCCAGCTGGGCGCCGAGGCGGCCGGCGCGGCGACGGAAATGCGCTCGGTACGGGCGACCGAATACGTACGGGACTTCGAACGCCGACTGGAGCCCTACCGGGACGCGGCACCGGTCAGGGGGTACCGCGACAAGGTCGCCGCACTCGGCTGACCCGGGGCCGACCCCCGGGTCCCGCGCACCAGTTCGCTCACGCGGCCGCCGCTTCCTCCGCTTCCGGAGTCGCCTCCGTAGTGGCCTGCGTCTTCGCTGCTGTCGCCAGTGGCTCCGCCATGTGCATCGGGCCCGCGCCCAGGTCCGTCAGGATCGCGGACGCGGCCCGGTGCCCGGAGTACAGGGCGCCCTGGACGGTGCTGGTGTCCCGGTGGTCGCCGCACACGTACAGGCCCGCCAGCAGCCGTACCGGGCGGCGCAGATCGTGCGGCGGGCGCATCGACGGCACAGCCTCGGCGGTGTGGTGCACGGCGAGCGTCTCCCAGCGTGTGGTCGACATCCCGTACAGGCGTGACAGATGCGTGCGGACGGCCGTTTCCAGGTCCTGCGGCGGGGTGCCCAGCACCGTCGACGAGATCAGGGGGCGGCCGGCGGGGGAGCGGGACGGGTCCACCCGGCTGATCACCGCCGTGTGGGTGACCGGGCCCCCGCGATCCGCCTCCAGGAGCAGGGACGCGCCGGTCGCGGGCGCCTCGTCGGCCGTGTGGTGGACGACGGTCACCGGATGGAAGTCGGGCACGCGCAGGCCGGGCAGCAGACCGGCGGCGGCGCGGGCGTCGGTCGCCACCAGGACGGCCCGGCAGCGCAGTTCGCCGTGGTCGGCGGTGGTCACCAGGTTCGTGGCGATGGACGTGACCCGGACCCCGGTGTGCACCGTGCCGGGCGGCAACGCCCGCGCGAGCAGCTCCGGCAGCGTCTCCGCACCCCCCTCCGGCACGCACAGCCGGCCGCTCGCGAACGCCCGCAGCGCCAGATCCGCGCACCGGCTCGACGTGGTCAGCTCGGGATCGCAGAGCAGCGCGGCGAGCAACGGACGCAGAAAGCCCTCGATCGTACGGGCGGGCAGCCCGCGGCTCGCCAGGGCCTGGGCGGCCGGCAACTCGGGGCGGGCCAGCAGCCGGTGCACGGGGGCCCCGGCGAGCCGGGTGAGCGCGGCGCCGAGCCGGGCCTGGTCGACGGCGCCGCCGAACGCCCCGCCGAGCGGCGCGCCGGTACGTGCCATCGCCGACGCCACCGTCCTGGAGGACCTGACCGACCTGACCGACCTGGCCGGCCTCGGGGCGCTTGCCAGGGCGCGCACAGCACCGAGTGCGCCCCGTGCGCCCCCTCCGCCGAGCGAGGCGCCCGCCAGATGCCGTCGCCCGTCGCTGTGCACCAGGACACCCGGCGCGAAGGGACGCAGGACGAGTGCGTCGAGGCCCGGGGTCAGCCGGAGTTCGGGATACGCGGTGGACAGCAGCTGCCCGACCCGGTCGAGCCGGAAACCGTCGACCTTCTCGGTCGCCATCCGGCCGCCGACGTAAGGGGCGGCCTCCAGGACCGCGGTCGTTACTCCTGCGCTGGTCAGCCGATGGGCCGCCGCGAGGCCGGCGACCCCGGCCCCCACGATGACGACGTCCGCCTGGTACGCGGGCTCAAGCACGTGCCCTCCTCGTTCGCGACGACGCGGCCGGCCGGGACACCGTTGCCCCAACAGGCGTACGGGATAAGCGAGTTCGGTCGATCGGACCGCCTACCGAGAGTAGGGCGGCTCACGGCGGGGGGAAGTCGCGCATGAACAGGGCACGGTCGCACACCGGTCGCATACGGTCGCACCCTGTCATCGCGGGCGAGGGTCAGGGGGGCGGGCAAGGGGCGCGGAGGGGGTCAGGCGAGCGCCGCCCGGATCGCGTCGTCGATCTCCGGGTACGCGAACGTGAACCCGGACTCCAGCAGCCGCTTCGGCAGCACGCGCGCGCTGCCGAGCACGTCCCCGGACATCTCGCCCAGCACCGCCCGCAGCACGGGAGCGGGCACGGTGAACAGCGTCGGCCGGCGCAGCACCCGCCCCATCGCCGCCGTGATCTCCCGGTTGGTCAGCGGCCGAGGTGCCGTCAGGTTGAACGCCCCGGACAAGCCGTCGGTGTCGATGAGATGCCGGATCGCCGCCACCTCGTCGTGCAGCGCGATGAACGACCAGTACTGCGAACCGTCGCCCATCCGCCCGCCCAGGCCCGCCTTGAACAGCGGAAACAGCTTCCCCCAGGCCCCGCCCCCACGCGCCACCACCAGCCCGGTCCGCACGAACACCGTCCGAACGCCCGCGTCCCGGGCCGCGCTCGCGGCACCCTCCCACTCCACGCACACCGACGGCAGGAAACCGTCCCCCGCCGGGCTGTCCTCGTCCACGGGCCGCTCGCCGGTCTCCCCGTAGTAGCCCATCGCGCTGCCGTTCACGAAGACGCGCGGCGGCTCGTCCAGCGCGGCGACGGCCTCGGCGAGCGTCGCCGTGCCCAGGACCCGGCTGTCGCGGATCGTCCGCTTGTACGCGTCGGTCCAGCGCCGGTCACCGACCCCCGCCCCGGCCAGGTTCACCACCGCGTCGCAGCCCGCGAGCCCGGCGGCGTCGATCGTCCGGCGCCGGGGGTCCCAGCGGATCTCGTCCTTCGTCCGGGGCGCGTGCCGCACCAGGCGGGTCACCTCGTGTCCGTCGGCGGTCAGGGACCGCACCAGAGCCGTACCGATGAGACCGGACGCACCGGCCACCGCGATTCGCGAGCGTTCCATGCCCCCATCCTGCGCCACCCGCCCCGGGCCCGTTGTCGTACCCCCGTCCTAGAGTGATCCCCATGTCGCCCGAGCCGCAGCAACCGCGTCAGCCCCAGGACAGCCACGAAGGCCCCGCGGGCCAGGAGCATCCCACCGACTCCGAGCCGTACGTCCGCCGCGCCCTGCCCGAGGACGACGAGGCCCTGGGCAGACTCGACCGCGCCACCTGGTCCACCCTGCACGCCGTCTCGCCCCGGCCCAGACCGCCGTACGCGCCGTTCTTCCGCGAGCACTCCGGACCGGACGACCACCTGGTCGCGGCGACCGGGGACGGCCGGGTCGTCGGCTATGTCAGGCTCGCCCGGCCCACCGAACTCGCGTCGAACGCGCACGTCCTGCAGATCCAGGGTTTCGCCATCTCCGAGGATGCGCGTGGCAAGGGCGTCGGGCGCCTGCTGCTGAGGGCCGCCGTGGCCGAGGCCCGCCGCCGGGGCGCCCTGCGTCTCACCCTGCGCGTCCTCGGGCACAACACCCCGGCCCGCAAGCTGTACGAGTCGGAGGGCTTCGTCGTGGAGGGCATACAGCCCAGGGAGTTCCTGCTCGACGGGGAGTTCGTCGACGACGTACTCATGGGCCTGCCGCTGTAACCGCGAAGCGGGCAACCGGCTTCCGGGCGCCCAGGCGGCTCCGCCTTTCAGGCCTCCGCCTTTCAGGCCTCCGGCTTTCAGGCTCCCGGCGTTCAGGACGTGACCAGGTCTCCCGTGTCCACCGCCGCCGTCGACGTCGCCGCGCGTTCGGCGTCGTCGGAGACCTCGTCCACCGTCAGGACGTAACCCGTCTCGTCGTCGGACGTGGAGCGGGCGAAGACCACGCCGAACACCTTGCCGTCGGTGGTCAGCAGCGGGCCACCGGAGTTGCCCGGGCGGACCGTGGAACGGATCGAGTAGATCTCGCGGGTCACCGTCTCGCTGTTGTAGATGTTCTGGCCCCTCGCCCGCACCTTGTCGGCGACCGTGGCGGCCTGCAGATTCAGGTCCCCGTCCTGCGGATAGCCCGCGACCACCGCCGAGTCGCCCCGCTTCGCGCTGTCGTCGAAGCGCAGGACGGGCGCGCGCATATCCGGCACGTACAGCACGGCCACGTCCTTCTCGGGGTCGAAGAGCACCACCGTCGCCTCGTGCGGCGTCCCCACGCCCCCGACCCGGACGGTCGGCTCGTCGATGCCCGCCACCACATGCGCGTTGGTCATCACATGGCGGGGCGCGTACACGAAACCGCTGCCCTCGCGGCCCTGGGTGCCCGCCACACCCTCGATCTTGACCGTGCTCAGCTTGGCCGCGTTCGTCGCGCTCGGCGTGACACTGTCACCGCTGGGCTTGGCGACACTCGTCGCCGGTTCGTTCTCGAACGGGTTGAAGACCTGCGGAAAGCCCGCCTGGGTGAGCGCGGACGTGGCCCGCGAGAACCAGGTCGGCGTGGTGTCCGGCATCGCGTCCTGCACCGCGCCCAGCAGCGCCGAGTCCCGGATCGCCGTCGTGACCACCGGCGAGGAGGAGGCACCGAGGACGCTCGCGGCCACCCACGACACCAACAGCACGGCGACCGCGTTCGCCACGGCCCCGCCGACACCGTCGGCCACCCGCAGCGGCCCCCGGTCCAGCTCGCGGCGCAGCCGCAGCGCGAACCTGCCCATCAGCTCATGGCCCACCACGGCCGGCACCAGCACCGTGAGCACGGCGGTCACCGTCGCGGCGGGCGTCCCCGCCTCCACCAGCTCCATGATCCACGGCAGTACCCACACCCCGACGACCGCACCGCCCACGAACCCCGCCAGGGAGACACAGCCCGCGACCAGGCCACGCCGGTACCCCGACGCCGCGTAGCCGATGATCACCAGCACCAGCAGGACGTCGAGCAGGTCCACTCCGGCCGCCTTTCTTCTGGACCCTTGGTCTGCCCCATAGGTCCCCCGTACATGCGGTTACAAGCGGTAGTACGCGCGGGACGGGCCCGGTGATCAGCCGACGGCCATCAGCCGCCAATCAGTCCCACGCGCGCATCAGGTGCCTCGACTGCTGAAAACGCCCCGGACCGGAACATTGGTTCCACCAAGTGGCACACCACACATCGCGGGCGGAACGGAACCGCACCACAGTGGGGCCCATGGGGTCAATGGGTGACTCGCGTCTCCACCGCGTGCCGCGCGCCGCCCGCGTGGTGCTCGCCTGCCTGCCCGCGATCGCCGCCGCCCTAGGACTGGTCGCGTGCACGGCCGGCGTCGACCGTACGCCCGCGCGCCGCGCCCACCCCGCCACGAGCCGGCCCGCTCCCGCCCACTCCGCCGCCAAGCCGCGCATCGTGCCCCGAACCGCCTGGATCGGGGACGCCGAACGCGGCCAGCCGCCACCCCGCTACGACGACCGGGTCATCGCCGTGTTCATCCACCACACCGACTCGCCCAACGGCTACGACTGCGCCGACGCGCCCCGCATCATCCGCTACCTGTACGTCGGCCAGGTCGACTCCCGCGACTGGGACGACCTCGGCTACAACTTCGTCGTCGACCGCTGCGGCACCGTCTACGAAGGCCGCGCGGGCGGTGTGGACCGCCCCGTCACCGGCGCCCACACCCAGGGCTTCAACCATCGCACCGCCGGGATCGCCGCCCTCGGCACCTTCACCGCGGGCGTGCCCGTACCGAAGGCCATGACGGACGCGATCGCCGCGCTCACCGCGTGGAAACTCGGCCTCTCCGGCCTCGACCCGCGCGGCACCGCCCGCCTGGTCTCCAGCAACTCCCTCAGCCGCTTCGCGTCCGGCACCACCGTCACCCTGCCCGCCCTGGCGGGCCACAACGCCGGCTACATGACGAGCTGCCCCGGCGCCGCCCTCACGGCCCGCCTCCCGGAGATGAGACAGACAGCGGCCCACCTCCAGGGCCGGCACTGAGCCGGGACGAGGACCGCCCACTCCCTCACAGCCACGCCACAGCGCACACAACGCGAAGACCCAAATCCCCGCCCTACCTTCTGCATCAGCGACCGAACCAGAACCGACCGGAGGTAAGGCCCATGAGCGGCAGCAGCATTCGTACGATCCCGAGCAGGCCGTGGACCGTGCTGTGCGCGGTGGCGACGATCGTCCTGGGCCCGGCGGCGGTAACGGCGTCCGCCCTTGACCAGGCCAACGCGGCCCCCCTGCGCCACCACCATCACCATGCGATACGGGCCGACCAGACCCAGCAGGCCTACATCCCCTCGGACCAGACCCGCCGCCGCACGGCAGCCTGAGAACGGCGTCCCGCAACGGGTTGACGTCCTCTCAGGCGCCCTTGAACCGCTGCCACAGCTTGGGAAAGCGGTCGGCCAGCGCCCCCTCGTCCGCCAGGTCGAGCGGCGTCCCCTCGGGCTCCGCGGGCGCGGGCGGAATCCCCAGATCCGGGGCGGGGGTGCCGGTGAGCTGCTCGTACGCCTCGTCGGCCGCGTAGCCGAGCTCCTCGCCGTCCCCGTCGATCTCCGGGTCGAAGTCGTCCAGGAGATCGGCGAGCGAGTCGGGGTCGCCGTGCAGGGCACCCTCGAAGACCTCGCGGCCCTGGCCGATCAGCCAGCACCGGAAGAAGTCGAAACCGTCGTCGTCCGTGCCGTCGAGCAGCACCCGGGCGGCGCCCCAGAGATCCCAGCGGTAGGCACGGTTGTAGCGAGCCTCGAAATGCCGGCCGAAGTCGAGGACCGAGTCCGGGTCGAGCTGGAGCAACTGCTCGACCAGCAGATCGGCCTGGTCCTCGGGGTCACCCTCGGCGGCCTCGCGGGTCGCGTCCACGAGCTTCCAGAAGTCCGTCTCGTCCATCACGGGTCCAGCATCGGGCCTGGAAGGGAGAGATGCACGCGGAGCTACGCGGAATTTGAATCCTCCCCTCCCTGAAGGGGAAGGGGATTTCTGGCTCAGGCTGCCTCCTGGAGCAGCGCTCCAGGAGGTCTTCTGCCATCGGTACCAGCCGGGTTGAGACCAGTCCGGACGAGCATCACGTGTGCGGAGTTCTTGTCCCGTGGGGACATGTTTCCGCATGCGGTGCAGGTGTAGGTGCGCTCACCCAGCGGCAGGCGGTGCTTGGCTCTCGCATCGCAGTTGGCGCAGTCCATCGTGGTGTGCGCGGGGTGGACGAGGCGGATGTCCCGCCCGTGTTTGCGGCCCATCTCGATCAACGCGGCCTTGGTGGCGCCGATGGCGGCGTCAGCAGCCTTGCGGGCCATGGTGCTCTTGGCCAGGAACTTCGGACGGAAGTCCTCGACGGCGATGGCGTCGTGGTCGCGGACCGCCTGCTTGGCCCACTTGCGGCCGGTGTCCTCACGTTGTCTGGCGACCTTCTTGTGCGCCTTCGCCCGCAGGTGCTTCGCCTCGCGGTAGCCCTTCGATCCGGGGCGGCGCGTCGGACGTGGTCGTCGCGGTCTCCCTCACACCCCGGTCGACACCGAGCACACGACCGGTCTTCGGCAGCGGCTGGACCTCGGCCGGGACGACGAACGAGGCATACCAATGTCCGAGACTGTCCTGGTAGACACGCACCGAGGACGGCTCCGCCGGCAGTTCCCGCGACCACACCACCGCCACGACGATGCCACCCGCCAGGTGCAGCCGGCCGTCCTTGAGCCGGAATCCGCGCCGGGTGTAGTTGAGGGTCGCCGACGCCTTGTGCTTCGTCTTGTACGTGGGCATCTTTGATGTCCTTGTGCGCCTTGGCGCGGGAGCGGCCGAAGTCACGGATGACCTGCTGCTGGGGAACGGACGACCCCTCACGCAGCCACGGCGTACGGGCGCGGGCCTCGGTCAGCATCCTGTCGAGCTGAGCCGGACCGCACGGCATCGGTCCCACTCCGCCGTCAGGGCGCTGCGGGCAGTGGACGACAGGCGCAGCCGGTAGGTGTAGCGGGCGTGCCCGGCCTCCGCAGTCGCCTTCACTTGCGCCATCTCGCCCCCTCACGTTCCCCGGCCGGGACACCGTGCCGTCCCGAACCCTGCGAAGGACCATACGTACGACAGCCGCACAAACGCCCCCTGATCCCACAATCGTCAACCCGACCAGCGATCACGGGCACGTATGTTCGCATCGCCTCGATGAGGAGCCGACAGCGGTACAGGCGCGCCGCACCCTGAACCGGATTCGGCGACGCTCCGCATCGCGACACCCGGATGCGATTCCTCCCCGGCGTGAACGCCGGGCCCACTCGCAGGAAAGCAGGGGAGAGCAAGCGATGGGGTACAGGCCCGCCGGACTCGCGAGCTCGCGCCTCGCGTGAACTACGCGGCTGGTGGCGGTGAGTGTGGAGGGGAGTACAGAGCCCCAAGCCGCTGCGCGTCCCGCGCGAACCGTGCCCGTAGTTCGGCCGGCGCAAGCACCTCCGCCTCCGGGCCGAGCGTCGCCAACTGCGTATGGGCGACCTCCTCCGACTCCACGGCGAGCGTCACGGTGACCCGGCCCTGCTCGTCGGGCTCGCCGCCGGCCGACAGCGCGTCCCGGGCGGACACCGGATCGACGACGTACAGTCTGCGTACCCCCTCCGCCGAGAGTTGTACGACGACCTCGGCGTGCAGGATCGACCGGGCGAAATGCTCCGCCCGCTCCTCCCAGAACGCAGGCAGGTCGAAGCCGGGGTCGCGGGTGAAGCGTTCCTGGGAGCCCGAGCCGGACCCGCAGACCTGGACGGAGGTGAAGCGGTCGACGCGGTAGACCCGGAAGGGCCCGGGAAGTCCGGGGACGGTGCTCTCCGAGTGAGCGTCGTGCCAAGTGACACGGGCGCACAAATACCAGACGCCCGCCTTGAGGATCAGCCCGTACGGCTCCAACATGCGCTCCACGTCGGTCTCGCCGGAGCCGCGCCGGTATCGGGCCAGGATCGGACGGTCGTCCCACACCGCGTCCGCGACGGTGGGCAGCGACTCGGGGACGGTGGGCTCGCTGAACCAGGCGGGCGCGTCCAGGTGGAACCGTTGGGCGGCTGTCCGGGGGGCGTCGCGGAGGGAGGGCAGGAGGGCGGCGGACACCTTGAGGCGGGCCGCGGAGGCGGTGTCCTCCAGTCCCATCTCGCGCAGGGCGCCGGGCACTCCGCTCAGGAACAGCGCCTCGGCCTCACCGCGGGCCAGTCCGGTGAGGCGGGTGCGATACCCGCCGATCAGCCGGTATCCGCCGGCCCGCCCCCGGTCGGCGTACACGGGTACGCCTGCCTCGGAGAGGGCTTGCGCGTCGCGGGTGACGGTGCGCTCGGAGACCTCCAGTTCGCGGGCGAGTTCGGCGGCGGTCATGGAGGAGCGGGCCTGAAGCAGCAGCACCATTTTGATGAGACGGGCAGCACGCATGGGGCGATTCTCGCCCCCGCCGCCCCTACCCGTCCCATCCCTGGGGGCTGCGCCCCCAGACCCCCCTTTCGCGCTGAACGCGCTCGTCCTCAAACGCCGGACGGGCTGGAGGTGCCGTGCCATGGCAGTCGCCGGACACGCTCGCGTAGTTCGAGGGTGCCCGGCAAACGGACTGGAAACGGGCGGGTGGGTGGGCGACCCCCCCTACAACCCGTACCGCTCCCGCGCCTCCTTCACCGCCGCAGCCCGCACCTCTCCCCGCCGGGCCAACTGCGCCAACCCCGCCACCACGATCGACTCCGCGTCCACCCCGAAGTACCGCCGCGCGGCATCCCGCGTGTCCGACAGGCCGAACCCGTCCGCGCCCAGCGACGAGTAGTCCTGCTCGACCCACTGCGCGATCTGGTCCGGCACCTGACGCATGTAGTCGGACACCGCCAGCACCGGCCCCTCGGCCCCCTGCAGCGCCTGCCGGACGTACGGCACCCGCTCCTCGCCCCGCAGCAGCGCCGCGTCGGCGTCCAGGGCGTCACGGCGCAGCTCGGTCCAGGACGTCGCGGACCACACGTCCGCCGCCACGCCCCACTCCTCGGCGAGCAGCCGCTGCGCCTTCAGGGCCCAGTGGATCGCCGTACCGGAGCCGAGCAGCTGGATGCGCGGCGCGTTCGCGGCCGGGGACAGGCCAGCCGACTCCGCCGTGTTGAAGCGGTACAGCCCCTTGACGATGCCCTCGTCGAGCCCGGGGGCCGCCGGCTTCGCCGGCTGCGGGATGGGCTCGTTGTAGACGGTCAGGTAGTAGAAGACGTTCGGGTCCTCGCCGGGCGCCGCCTCGCCGTACATGCGGCGCAGACCGTCACGGACGATCACCGCCACCTCGTACGCGAAGGCCGGGTCGTACGACAGTGCGGCCGGGTTCGTCGCGGCGATCACCGGGGAGTGGCCGTCCGCGTGCTGGAGGCCCTCGCCCGTCAGCGTCGTACGGCCGGCCGTGGCGCCGACCAGGAAGCCGCGGCCGAGCTGGTCGCCGAGCTGCCACATCTGGTCGGCCGTGCGCTGCCAGCCGAACATGGAGTAGAAGATGTAGAACGGGATCATCGGCTCGCCGTGCGTCGAGTACGACGTGGACGCGGCGATGAAGTCCGCCATGGAACCGGCCTCGGTGATCCCCTCGTTGAGGATCTGGCCGTCCTTGGCCTCCTTGTAGTACATCAGCTGGTCACGGTCGACCGGCTCGTACGTCTGGCCCTTGGGGGAGTAGATCCCGAGGGACGGGAACAGCGACTCCATACCGAAGGTGCGGGCCTCGTCGGGCACGATCGGCACCCAGCGGCGGCCGGTCTCCTTGTCGCGGACCAGGTCCTTGACCAGTCGTACGAACGCCATCGTGGTGGCGATGTTCTGCGAGCCGGAGCCCTTGTCGAACGACGTGAACGCCTTCTCCGCCGGGGCGGGGAGAGCGGGCAGCGGCTGCGTACGGCGGGCCGGAGCCGGGCCGCCGAGTGCCGCGCGGCGCTCCTGGAGGTAGCGGACCTCGGGGGAGTCGACGCCCGGGTGGCCGTAGGGGACGACCCCGTCGACGAAGTCACTGTCCTTGATGGGGAGTTCGAGCAGATCACGCATCTGCTTGAACTCGTCCACCGTCAGCTTCTTCATCTGGTGGTTGGCGTTCTTCGACGCGAAGCCCTCGCCCAGGGTGAAGCCCTTGACCGTCTGGGCCAGGATGACCGTCGGCGCGCCCTTGTGGGCGAGCGCCGCCTTGTAGGCCGCGTACACCTTGCGGGACTCGTGGCCGCCGCGCGAGCGGTGGAAGCACTCGAGGATCTTGTCGTCGCTCAGCAGCTTCGCCATCTCGACGAGCGCCGGGTCCTTGCCGAAGAAGTCGGCGCGGATGTAGGCGGCGTCGCGCGTCTGGTACGTCTGCACCTGGGCGTCCGGTACCTCGCGCAGCCGGCGTACGAGCGCGCCCGTGGTGTCGAGCTGGAACAGCTCGTCCCAGGCCGTGCCCCAGAGGGTCTTGACGACGTTCCAGCCCGCGCCGCGGAACTGGGCCTCCAGTTCCTGCACGATCTTGAAGTTCGCGCGCACCGGGCCGTCGAGGCGCTGCAGGTTGCAGTTGATGACGAAGGTGAGGTTGTCGAGACCTTCTCGCGACGCCAGCGCGAGTGCGGCCGTCGACTCCGGCTCGTCCATCTCGCCGTCACCGAGGAACGCCCACACGTGGGACGCGGAGACGTCCTTGATGTTGCGGTTGGTGAGATAGCGGTTGAAGCGTGCCTGGTAGATCGCCGACAGCGGGCCGAGGCCCATCGACACCGTCGGGAACTCCCACAGCCAGGGCAGCCGGCGCGGGTGCGGGTACGACGGGATGCCGTTGCCGCCCGACTCGCGGCGGAAATTGTCGAGGTGGCCCTCGTTCAGCCGGCCGTCGAGGAAGGCGCGGGCGTAGATACCGGGGGATGCGTGCCCCTGGATGTACAGCTGGTCACCGGAACCGGGGGAGTCCGCGGACTCCTTGCCCTGGAAGAAGTGGTTGAAGCCGGTCTCGTACAGCCAGGCGGCCGAGGCGAAGGTGGCGATGTGGCCGCCCACCCCGTGTTTGCTGCCGCGGGTCACCATGGCCGCCGCGTTCCAGCGGTTCCAGGCGGCGATCCGCTGCTCCATCGCCTCGTCGCCGTCCACGATGGGCTCGGCGGAGGTCGGGATGGTGTTGACGTAGTCCGTCTCCAGGAGCTTGGGCAGCGCGATGCCGTTGCCCTCGGCGCGCTCCAGTGTGCGGCGCATCAGATACGCGGCACGGTGCGGCCCGGCCGCCTTGGTGACCGCGTCCAGCGAGGCCTGCCATTCGGCGGTCTCCTCGGGGTCGCGGTCGGGGAGCTGGTCGAGCTCGCTCGGCTGGATGGCCTTGGGGTCGGTCATGTCGCCGCCTTCCTCAGTCGAAGGGGTTTCCCTCATCGGTAAGGGTTCGGGGGTGCCCTTGGTCTTTGGCAGGACAGGGCTGTGGGTCCTTGTAGGGATCCGCTGGCGACTCTAACTCGCTGATCGATGATCGATCAAAGGGTTCAGTGGCAAAACCTCTTGATCTCGAGAAAGTAGGCACGGGGTGCCTTGTGGGTGGGCACGGGGTGCCGCGACCGCTCGCCGTTTCCGCAGGTGAGCGTGTTTGGGCGGCTGCCTCAGGGGCGCGGCGCGCACCCCAGCACATGCGCCTTCACCAGCTCGGCGATACGGGGATCCCGGCGCCGGAACGCGGCGACCAGCTCCTCGTGCTCCTCCGCGTACGACTGCTGGACCGTGCCGAGCCAGCGGATCGACAGGGCCGTGAACACCTCGATGCCCAGCCCCTCCCAGGTGTGCAGCAGCACCGAGTTCCCGGCCGCGCGCACCATCTCGCGGTGGAATCCCACCGTGTGCCGGACCTGGCCGGTGCCGTCGGAGGCGCGGTCCGCCTCGTACAGGGCGGCGACATGCGGTTCGAGGGCCGAGCAGTCGTCGGCCAGCTTCGCCGCCGCCAGCTCCGCCGCGATTGCCTCGAGACCGGCCCGGACGGGGTAGCTCTCCTCCAGGTCGGCGGCGGTCAGATTCCGTACGCGTACGCCCTTGTTGGGGGCCGACTCGATCAGCCGCAGCGACTCCAGCTCGCGCAGCGCCTCCCGTACGGGGGTCTGGCTGACCTCCAGCTCGGTCGCGATCCGGCGCTCCACGATCCGCTCGCCCGGCTTCCAGCGCCCGCTGACGATCCCCTCCACGATGTGCTCGCGGATCTGCTCGCGCAGCGAGTGGACGACGGGCGCGGTCATGAGGGCTCCTTGAGGGAGGGGCGCTGCCCCTGGGGCGTTGCTTTGACCTATAGACAATACGGCCGCGTACCTGCCCAGGGGCCTTCCGGGTAGGAGAGCGGACGCACGTGAGACGAGCGTTACAGACCGGACCGGACGCGCGCCACAGCACATGCCCCTTGCCCGCACAGGGACAACGACGGTGCCCCGCCCGGAGGAATCCGGACGGGGCACCGTCGCACACGTACATCCCAGACGGCTGGTTACAGGCCGAGCTCGACCTCGAACTCGCCCGCCTCCAGGATCGCCTTGACGGCCGTCAGGTAACGGGCCGCGTCGGCGCCGTCGACCAGCCGGTGGTCGTAGGACAGGGTCAGGTACGTCATGTCGCGTACGCCGATGACCGTGCCCTCCTCCGTCTCGATGACCGCCGGGCGCTTGACCGTCGCGCCGATGCCCAGGATCGCGACCTGGTTCGGCGGCACGATGATCGTGTCGAAGAGCGCGCCGCGCGAGCCGGTGTTGGAGATGGTGAAGGTCGCGCCGGACAGCTCGTCCGGGGTGATCTTGTTGGCCCGGACCTTGCCCGCGAGCTCGGCGGTGGCCTTGGCGATCCCGGCGATGTTGAGGTCGCCCGCGTGCTTGATGACCGGGGTCATCAGGCCCTTCTCGGAGTCCACCGCGATACCGACGTTCTCGGTGTCGAAGTAGGTGATCGTGCCCTCTTCGACGTTGATCCGGGCGTTGACGGCCGGGTGGGCCTTCAGCGCCTGGGCCGCCGCCTTCACGAAGAACGGCATCGGGGAGAGCTTGACGCCCTCACGGGCCGCGAAGGAGTCCTTCGCCTGCGCGCGGAGCTTCATCAGGCGCGTGATGTCGACCTCGACGACCGAGGACAGCTGCGCCTGCTCGTGCAGCGCCTTGACCATGTTGTCGCCGATGACCTTGCGGATGCGGGGCATCTTGATGGTCTGGCCGCGGAGGGGAGAGGCCTCCAGCGTCGGCGCCTTCTTGGCGGCCGGGGCGGCGGCAGCGGCGGCGGGCGCCGGAGCGGCCGCGGCGGCCTTCGCTGCCTCGGCGGCGGCGAGGACGTCCTGCTTGCGGATACGGCCACCGACGCCGGTGCCCTTGACGGAGCCCAGGTCGACGCCGTTCTCGGCGGCGAGCTTGCGCACCAGGGGGGTGACGTAGGCGCCGTCGTCACCGGAGGTGGCGGCAGGGCCCGCGGCAGTCACAGCAGCCACAGGGGCGGGCGCGACCGGCGCGGGCGCCGGGGGAGCGACGGGAGCCGCGGCCTGGACCGGAGCCGGAGCCGGCGCGGGGGCCGGAGCGGCCAGGCCGTAGCAGGGCGTCAACGCACTCGGCCGGAAGCCATGACGCGCGAAAGCCTTGGAGAATCGCTCTAGAGTTCGAGCAGAGATCGGC
>NZ_JBEYVP010000081.1:0-16468 GCF_040644035.1 Streptomyces sp. NPDC047042
ATTCCGAACCCGGAAGCTAAGCCTCACAGCGCCGATGGTACTGCAGGGGGGACCCTGTGGGAGAGTAGGACACCGCCGAACAAATATTGGGAAAACCCCCGCACTTTACAGTGCGGGGGTTTTTCGTTTTCCCGTTTTCCAAGGGAGGGCTACCGTGATCCCTATGAGTAGCTATGTGGTCAGGTCAGTGCGCGCGGACGAATGGCGTGCCGCCAAGAAGCTTCGATTGGCTGCCCTGCAGGATCCCATCGCGCATCTCGCCTTTCTGGAGACGTACGAGGAGGTTGTGGGCCGGCCTGACTCCTTCTGGCAGGAGCGGGTGCAGCGGGGGGCCGAAGGTGCGACCGGTGCTCAGCAGATCATTGCCGAAGGGCCCGACGGGGAGTGGGTCGGGGGGCTCGTGGTGCTTGTTGAGGACGCGGGGACGGCCGACTGGGCCGGGCTTCCTGTCGAGCGGCGGCAGGGGCACATCGTCGGGGTGTTCATGCTGCCCGAGCATCGTGGGTGCGGGCTGACCGACGTTCTCTTCGACGCCGCTCTGGAGTGGGCCTGGGAGGCCGCGGACGTTGAGCGGGTGCGGTTGGTCGTGCATCCAGAGAATGTGCGGGCGCAGCGGTTCTACCGGCGCGTGGGGTTCGTACCCAGTGGAGTCAGTGTGCCGGTGGGTGGGGGTGCCGATGGCTCCGGGGCCGAGTTGGAGCTCGAGTTCGTGCTGGAGCGGGAGTCACACCTGTAGGTCGTGGTGGGGCCAGCGGGCACGGAGTTGTTCTCGCGAACGGAGCAGGGCCATTGTCGGCATGCCTCGGTCTGCTCCGGTGGTGAGCAGCTCCGGGAGCTGGGGGAGAGGGGCGACCGCTGCTACGTCGTCCAGGACGAGGGTCAGTGGTGGGTCGAGGCGACCGGAGGATGACCGTTCGGCCATGCGCCGGCCGCGCTCGACCACGCTTGCGGCCAGTGCGGTCAGGAGGGGCATCGCGCCCGGGTTCGTCCTGGGGTCCTCGATAGGTTCACCGACCACATAAAGCGTGCCCCCTTCGGCGATGAAGGAATCCAGGGCGAGGGCATCACTTCGGTTCGCCGTGCACGCCTCTCGGATGTTCACCGTCGACAGTGCGGCGAGGGCTCGGCTTGTCAGCTCCTGGGCGATGTCCCGGCGTTCGGGGTACGCGGTCAGGGCGGCCTCGAGTTCGCCGGCGGCGCCGGGGGCCGCCTTGGGGTTGGTGCGGAGGATACGTACGGCTTCCTGGACGTTGATGCCCTGGGACCAGCGGTGTACGTGGCGGATTGTGCGGGCGTCTATCGCGGCGGCGTGCAGGTAGCTGCGGAGGAGTGTTTCCGCGGTTTCGGTGGTTGTTCGGTCGATCTTCGCGGTGGGGCGGACCGGGGTGAGGAGTGCGGCAGCTCGCGCTGCCGCTGTGTTTTTGTCTTCGCAGCCTGTGGTGGGGGGCCAGTGGAGGCGGGCCGGGGTGTCGCAGAGGTGGGTGGGGTCGTAGAGGAGGGTTGGGCCGAGCTTGGCTCGGGCGTCTTTTGTGGTCTGCCAGAGGGTGGGGTTTGAGGTGAGGATGAGGGCTGGGCCCTCGGCGTCCTGGATGGCTTGGGTTGCGGGGGGTGTGCGGGTGGGTTGGGAGCCGTAGAAGATTGTTTCCCACCCGCCCACCCGTTTGCTGTCTGCTGCCATGGGTGCCGTCGACAACGACTTTGCGGGTTCCGGTGAGGGTGGTGCCTCGGGGAGCTGCGGCTGTGCCTGTTGGACCGGCTCCGTGCGTTGTTCGGGGAGCTCGCCGTGTGATGTTCTTCTTGCTGTTCTTACCGTCTTCCAGCGGGCCAGGGTGCCCAGCGTGAAGATGGTCAGGACCGACAGGATCATCAGTTGGCCGATGAACAGGCCCCAGAACAGGCCCCAGCCCGAGAGTTGGTTCGGGGGTGTCGTCGGCCAGGCGCCCGGGACGTCCTGGGGGTCCGTGATCAGGTGGCGCAGGGCCTCCGGAGTACGGGTGAAGGTGACGCCCTGGGGCCAGGCGCCGTGGGACAGGACGCCCGCCAGGCCTGTCGCCGACCAGACCAGTAGCGTCAGGCCCAGGAGGAAGCCGATCAGGCCGATCAACAGGCCGTCGGAGACGCCGCGTTGGCCCTGCTGTTCTGGCTGGCCTGCGTCCGGTCTCATCGCGTCATGCCACCGTTGACTCGGGGGAGTCGTCGAGGTCGCTGAGGTGCTGTTCGACGAAGGCCGCCGCGCGTTCCTCGGCCTCCAGTTCCGCTGCTCTGAGGGCGTCGTCGGTCAGTTCGCGGTCGCGGGACGACTCCGTCATCGCCCGGTCGGTGAAGACGAGGGCGCGTTCCGTCTCCGTGACCAGGTGTTTGACGACCTGGACGTTGCCGTTGACGTCCCAGACGGCGATGCCTGGGGTGAGGGTCGGGATGATCTCAACTGCCCAGCGGGGCAAGCCGATCACCCTGCCTGTCGCTCTCGCCTCGTCGGCCTTCTGGGCGTAGATCGTCCTGGTGGAGGCCATTTTGAGGATCGCTGCCGCTTCCTTTGCCGCCGCGCCGTCCACCACGTCGGACAGGTGGTGGACGACCGCCACGAAGGACAGGCCGAGGCGGCGGCCGAACTTCAGCAGGCGCTGGAAGAGTTGGGCCACGAACGGGCTGCTGATGATGTGCCAGGCCTCCTCGACCAGGAAGATGCGCTTCTTCCGGTCGGGGCGGATCCAGGTGTGCTCCAGCCAGACGCCGATGATCGCCATCAGGATGGGCATGGCGATGGAGTTGCGGTCGATGTGGGACAGGTCGAAGACGATCAGCGGGGCGTCGAGGTCGATGCCGACCGTGGTCGGGCCGTCGAACATGCCTCGCAGGTCGCCGTCGACCAGGCGGTCCAGGACCAGGGCGACGTCGAGGCCCCAGGCCCGTACGTCGTCTATGGCGACGTTCATCGCTTCCGCGGACTCCGGCTCGGGGTGGCGGAGTTGCTCGACGATGTCCGTCAGGACGGGCTGGCGTTCGACGATCGTCTCGTTGACGTAGGCGTGCGCGACCTTGAGGGCGAAGCCCGAGCGTTCGTCGAGGCCGTGGCCCATCGCCACTTCGATGATCGTGCGGAGGAGGGCCAGCTGGCCTGTGGTGGTGATGGCGGGGTCTAGGGGGTTCAGGCGGATGCCCATGTCCAGGGCGGCCATGGGGTCCAGGCGGATGGGGGTTATCCCCAACTCCTCCGCGATGAGGTTCCATTCGCCGACGCCGTCCTCGCCCTGCGCGTCCAGGACGACCACCTGACGGTCCCGGAAGCGCAGTTGGCGCAGGACGTAGGTCTTCTCCAGGGCCGACTTGCCGTTGCCGGACTCGCCGAGCACCAGCCAGTGCGGGGCGGGGAGTTGCTGACCGTACAGCTGGAAGGGGTCGTAGATGTAGCCCTTTCCGGAGTACACCTCGCGGCCGATGATGACGCCGGAGTCGCCGAGGCCGGGGGCGGCCGTCGGGAGGTAGACGGCCTGGGCCTGGCCGGTGGACGTGCGGACGGGCAGGCGGGTCGTCTCCACCTTGCCGAAGAGGAAGGACGTGAAGGTGTCGGTGAGGGCGGTCAGCGGGTCCCGCATCAGCGCATCAGCCCTACCTTCGGATTCCGGTGGCGAACGGGAGTGTGTTGACGAACGCTCGGTGGTGCTCTCGGTCGCACCATTCGAGCTTCAGATACGACTTGCCGGCCGACGCCCTTATCGTGCGCTTGTCGCGCGCCAGGGCCTCGGGTGAGCGGGAGGAGACGGTGATGTAGCCGACCAGGTTGACGCCGGCCGCGCCGCTCGCGAGGTCCTCGCCGCGCTGGTCGAGGCGGTTGTGGGAGGCGATGTCGCGCGGGTCGACCGTGCGGTTCATCTTGGCGGCCCGGCTCGCCTCGGCGTCGTCGTTGGTCTTCTCGGTGAGCATGCGTTCGATGGCGACCTCGGTGGGTTCGAGGTCCATCGTGACCGCCACCGTGCGGATGACGTCGGGCGTGTGGACGAGGAGCGGCGCGAGGAAGTTGACGCCCACCGGCGTCATCGGCCATTCCTTCACCCACGCCGTGGAGTGGCACCAGGGGGCGCGCGTCGACGACTCGCGGGTCTTCGCCTGGAGGTACGTCGGCTCCATGGCGTCCAGTTCGGCCGGCCAGGCGTTGCGCTTCGTCATCGCCTGGAGGTGGTCGATCGGGTGGTCCGGGTCATACATGGAGTGGATGAGGGACGCAAGCCTGCCCTGGCCGAGGGGCTGGCGGACGCGGATGTCCGCCTCCTGGAGCCGGGAGCAGATGTCCGTCATCTCGCGGGCCATGACGACCGCGAGTCCCGCGTCGCGGTCGACCTTCCTGCCGTGCTGCGGGCGGGCGGCGCGGGCCATCGCGTGGGCCTCGGCGGCCAGTTCACGGGTGAAGTGCATACAGGCGACGAGGTACGCGCGGTGTTGTTCGCTGCTCGTCGACACCATGGACTGGAGCTGGTCGTACGAGTGCTGCAGCCAGGCCGGGGACTTCTCGTCGCCGCGTACGGCCACGTCCTTGGCGTGGGCGTCCGGGTCGGCCGGGAGGGTGCGGGCGAGGATCTGGAGGCGGGTGACGAACCCGTCGCCGTTCGCCACGTGCTTGAGCAGCGTGCCGAAGCGGTCGACGAGGGCCTCCTGGTCCTCGCTGTCGCGCAGGCCGACGCCCGGGCCCTCGATCTCGATCGCCGCCGTCACCGTACGGCGGTCGGCGTGCAGGAGTACGGCGATCTCGTCCGGGCCGAAGGGCGCGGCGAGCCAGTTGATGCGGCCGATGCCCGGGGGCGGGCCGATCTCGACCTCGCGGCCGTCGATCTGGGTGCCGGCCTCCATGACGGAGCTGCGGTAGGTCGTGCCCTGGCGGAGCACGCGCTTGTAACTGCGGTTGATCTCGAACCACTTGTAGAACGTGCGGCGCTTGTACGGGACGTACACCACGGCGAGCGCCAGCATCGGGAAGCCGGTCAGCAGCACGATGCGCAGGGCCAGAACGGGTACGACCAGGCCGCACACCATGCCGAGGAAGGCGCCCACGATGATGAGCGCGATCTCGCCGGACTCGCGGTTGCGGCCGACGATCGCGTTCGGCCGGGCGCGGCCGATGAGATACGTACGGCGGGGCGAGACCGTGTGGGCCACATGGGCCACATGGGAATCGGTGGTCAACGCCCGTCACCTCCAGGGCGGTTGGATCGGTTGCCTGCGTGCGGGCTGCTGCGCGGCGGGGGTGCGGCGGAGGGGACAGATCCGCCGCCGCCCGAGGGCCGCGAGCTGTGCGCGGCCACGCCGCCGGAGACGGGGTTGGCGGGGCGCGCCGCGGAGGACGACTGGCCGCCGCCTCCACCGCCCCCGTTGTTGTCCGCCCGGCTGCTGTGGGTCTTGATGCCCTGGGCGACGAGGGTCGCCGGGGAGCTGATCACTGCGGCGGCCTTGCCTTCGGCGCCCTGCATGATGCGGTTGTTGCGGGAGTTCGCGATCTCGTCGCCGAAGCCGGGGACGAAGCGGTAGATCATGGCGCTCGCGAAGATGGCGAGCAGGATGATGGAGAGGCCGGAGACGACGGCCGAGAAGGCGTCCGGGCCGTCGTTGGTGGAGAGTGCGCCGGCGAGGCCGAGGACGATGGCGATCACCGGTTTGACCAGGATGACCGCGATCATGATGCCGGCCCAGCGGCGGACGTGCCCCCACAGGTTCTTGTCGACCAGCCCCGCGTACACGACCGTGCCGAGCAGCGCGCCGACGTACAGCAGGGCGGCCCGGATGACGAGCTCCAGCCAGAGGATGCCGGCCGCGAGGATCGACACCATGGACACCACGATCAGCATGATCGGCCCGCCGCCGATGTCCTGGCCCTTGGCGAGCGCGCCGGAGAAGGTGCCGAAGAACGTGTCGGTCTGGTCGCCGGTCGCGCCCGCGAGGACCTCGGTGACTCCGTCGGTCGCCGAGACGACGGTGTAGAGGATCAGGGGCGTGAAGGCGGAGGCCAGGACGGTCAGCCAGAGGAAGCCGATGGCCTCGGAGATGGCCGTGGTGAGGGGGACGCCCCGCATGGCCCGTTTGGCGACCGCGAGCAGCCACAGCACCAGGGTCAGGACGGTGGACGCGGCGAAGACGACCGCGTACTGCTGGAGGAACTTGGTGTTGGTGAAGTCGACGCTCGCGGTCTCCTTCACGGCCTCGCTGAGCTTGTCGACCGTCCAGGAGGCGGCGTCGGCGCAGCCCTTGGCGAGGGAGGAGAGGGGGTCGAGGGTGGCGGTGGGGTTGGGGACGGATCCTTTGCCGGCGCCCTGCTGGCCCTCGCAGAGATCCTTGGCGTCGCCGAACAGCAGGCTGCAGTCGGTGTTGTCGGCCGTCGGCGAGCCCGACGGAGAGGGCGTGGGGGTCGGAGAGGGGGTCGGTGCCGCGTACGCCTGTGTCGCCAGTAGTACGGCCGTTGTCTGTACGGCTGTCAGCGCGCCGGCGAGCTTGAGCACGAGGTAGGGCCTAGCTGGCGTGTTACCGGGCATAGGTGAACCCTCCGTACTCGTCGATGGCCTTGTTGATCTCGTCGGAGTCGGCCGCCCTGTCGTCGCCGGGGACCGGAGTGGGGCCGTCCTTCTCCGAGTAGGAGACGATTTTCCAGCCGCTGCCGGACCAGCTCATGTCGTAGGTCCAGGTCTTCCAGGACGAGGTGACCGGGCTGGTGGAGGTCTCGCCGGCGATGCCGGTCAGGCCGACGTACCAGATGTCGACCGTTGCGGTGGCGCCGCCGTAGGACACGGTCTTTGTGCCGACCGGGGTCACTCGGGAGACGAATGTGCTGCCTTCGGGGGCGTTGCCGTTCGCGTCCAGGCCGAGTCTGGTGAGGAAGCTCGCCGAATAGGCCTTGTCCAGCGGGCCCTTGAGTTTGGCGGCTGCCTCGGTGGTGAAGAGGGCGTCGACGATCGAGTCCCGGGTGTCCTTGCGGAACATGCCGGTCGAGCCCAGGGTCACCGCGTAGTTGGCGGCTGCCGACTGAGCGCCCTCGCGGTTGTGCGCGAACCCTGTCGGGATTCCGGCCGCCTTCTTCGTGACCGGCTGCTCGCCGGAGGCCGCGGTGGGTGCCGTGTCGGGTTGGCCCGCGCTGCCGCCGGAGCCGCTGCCCGCCGTGGAGGACGCGGAGGTAGAGGAATCGTCTCCTCCACGGTTCGCGAAAGCGATCGCCGCGATGAGGAGCGCGACCACGGCGACCCCCGTCACCATGCCCCGGGACGACTTGGGGCGCCGGGCGCCGCCGTAGGGGCCGCCGGTTCCCTGGTCGTGGTAGCGGGTCCGGGTCTGGCCGGTGCCGCCGTACCCGCCGTCGTCGGAGCGCGCGGAGTCGCCGTTGCTCTGGCTGTCACCAAGGCTCATTGCGCGTCCGTCCCCCTCGAACTCGTTTCGAACTCGTGTCGAATCCACGCGTACGGGTACGCGTGACAGTACGACGGTAGCCGTGCTGGTCCCCGCGCGGGCGCGGTGTGGTGACTCGACATCAGGGAGACGCAACCTCAGTCGGTGGGCACAACGGGTGGGTGGATGGTGGAGTGAAGAAACCGGGCGCACCCGGGTGGTCCGACTGACGAGACGCGCCACGCGGGGTGGCGCCGGCTACACGGCCATGCCGTACACGATCGTGAAGAGGGTGCCGAGTGAGCCGATGATGAACACACCCGTCAGGCCGGCGATGATGAGGCCCTTGCCCTGTTCCGCGCTGAAGGTGTCACGTAGCGCCGTGGCGCCGATACGCTGCTTCGCCGCACCCCAGATGGCGATGCCCAGGCACATCAGGATGGCCACGGCCATCACGACCTGAACCATCGTCTTCGCCTCGGTGCCCAGGCTGCCGAAGGGGCCCCAGTCCGGAGCGATCCCGCCGATGATGGTGTTGATGTCGCCCTTTTCGGCCGCAAGCCACATGTAAGTCACCGCCCCTGTCGGGTAGTTCCGCGCGCCCCCTGCCGCAGTGCAGAGGTCAGGTCCATTCTCGCTGACAATGACCCTGTCGTATGTCGACTTGAGGTCATTGATTGGCGGGTTTCGTACGAATACCTTGCCACCGACCCTCGCGGCACCCTATGGGGGAGCGCGGGACGGTGTGCGAGGGGTTGAACGGATCGTATGGTCACTCTGTGTATCACGGCAGGTTACGCCGAGCAATGAGGTGTGGGCGGAACCTGTGGTGTGGTTCCGTCGTTGACCACCGATGGCCAGCCGCGGCCACCAGTACGGACACGGACCGCTTCTGACGGTTCGTATCCAGGTAAAGGCTATCGCGGACCTCGGACATGGCGACGGGCCGCGGCTGGCAGCCGCGGCCCGTTCCCCAGTGCCCGCCGGTGATCCCCACGACCTCCGGTGGCGTTTGTGTGATCAGTTGTGATTTGGCTTGATCTGGTGGTACTGGTCTTTCTGGTGGCTCTGGTTGTTCGGCTGGTGGGGGATCAGCCGGTGAAGCCGGTCAGGCCCTGCGGGGTGCCCAGGCCGGTCGGGCCGTCGTAGCCGGCGCCGGCGGTGCAGAAGTAGCTCGTGGAGCAGGTGCCGTTGTTGCCCGACGTCACATCGTTGAGGGCGGAGGTGCCGGCCACCTTGTAGGGGAACTGCGCCGGGTAGGAGCCGGTGGAGGGGGTGCCGCCGAGGGCGTACACGCCCGCGATGATCGGGCTGGCGGCGCTGGTGCCGCCGTAGGTGACCCAGCCGCTCTCGCCGTAGGTGTCGTAGACCGAGACGCCGGTCGCGGGGTCGGCCACGGCGGAGACGTCGGAGATCATGCGCTTCGTGCAGCCGGTGTCGGTCTGCCAGGTCGGCTTCGCGTCGTACGCGGAGCAGCCGGAGCCGGTGCCCTCGGTGCTGCTCGTCTTCCACACGGTCTCGGTCCAGCCGCGGGTGTTGGAGGCGGTGGACAGCTTGGTGCCGCCGACGGAGGTGACGTACTTGGAGGCCGCCGGGTACTCGGCGCCGTAGTCCGAGTCGCCCGCGCTGACCGTGATGGCGACACCGGGGTGGTTGAAGTACGACGTGTCGTAGCTGGTGTCGGAGGACGACTCCGAGCCGCCGTAGCTGTTGGAGACGAACTTGGCGCCCAGGGTCACCGCGCGGTTCACGGCCGTGCCGAGGTTGGCCATGGAGGCGGAGGTGGCCTCGACCAGCAGGATCTTGCAGTTCGGGCAGGTGGCGCTGGCCATGTCCAGGTCGAGCGAGATCTCACCGGCCCAGCCGCTGTCGGCGGCGGGGAGGGAGGTCGTGGAGCCGCTCTGGCTGACCTTCGTGAAGCAGCCGCTGGCGACGGTGCAGGCCGGGAGGCCGTAGTACGAGCGGTACGCCGTGAGGTCGGCCGCCGCGTTCGGGTCGTCGTACGCGTCGACGATCGCGATGGTCTCGCCGGCGCCCTTGGAGGAGGCGGCGGAGGTCAGTCCGTAGGCGGACTGGATGTTGCTGGGGCCGTAGCCGGTGGGGGTGGCCGAGGTGGCGTTCGGCTTGATGGTCGCGGGCGTGGTGCCCTTCCTCGCCGCCTGTTCCTCCTGGAAGGCGGTGGTGCCGCCGGTGACGCGCAGGGCACTGCAGGACGCGAAGCCCTTCGCCGGGGTCGCGTCACACTGGTTGGTGTAGCTCACGTGGGCCTTGGCGACCTGCGCGGCGATGGTCTTCGCGGTGACCTTGGGGGTGACCTTCGAAGTCGCGGAGAGCGCGGGGGTCGCTGCTCCGGCCTGGGCCGCGGTGCCGAGTCCGGCGAGAGCGAGCGCCGCGGTGGCTACGGCTGCGGTGCCTATGCGGCGCCATCTGCCGTGCGTGGACTGGCTGCTGGGGGGTGACGTACGCAACGTACAGCCTCCTGTTAGGGGGTTGGCAGGGGCAGTGCGGGTGGGGGTTGGCCGCCGGTGCGGTGTCCCCGGCGGCGGGTTGGCGGCCCGCGACGACCTTCGCTTGTTGAGTACGTGACAACAAGATGGGTTGCGGAATCCTGACTTCCGCGTGACTGAAGGGGGTTGCTGGGTTACCGATCACTGACGTGGTGATGGGTGGGGGGAGGGTGTGCCTTGACCATGTACACGAGTCATCCACAGGTTGTGGATGGTTGTGGGCGGGGCCCTCCGAGGGGTGCGTGGGGGTGACTGTGGGGGTGACCGGGGTGGTTTGGGGTTTGACGGGAGATCAGGCACAGATTGTGGAGCGGCTGCTGCCGGGGGTGGTGCGGCGGGTGCTGGGTGGTCGTGTGGCGCAGCCGTGGTGGTTGCCTCGGCGTGCGCTGACTGTGGTGGCGGCCGATGTCGACGTCGGGGTGGGGGTCGGGGCGGTGTGGATGGTGGCGCGTCCGAGGAGCGCGCGGGCGCGGGAGTACGTCGAACTCGTGGAGTGGTACGACGGGCAGTGGCGGTACGTGGGGGGTGGCAGCGCCGATGTGGACGGGCCGGCCGATGGTGACGTCGAGGTGATCGAGGTTCGCGGCGGATCGGGCACGCTCAGTCTCACCCGGTACCTCGACCGGCCGCAGTCCTTCGGGACGGCTCCCTGGATCGCCTGCGTCCGCGTCCACCTGGGGCCGGATGTCGGCCACCTTCTCGTCGGCGACCGCCGGATCGAGGCGTCGCCGGGGCAGCGCGGGGTCGTCGCTGTCTGGAAGGTGGCCCAGGTGAGGCGGTTGGTGCGGCCGGTCATCGTGGCTGTCGGGCGGGACGGCTCCGAGCTTTCCCGTATGGGGCCGCTCGCGAGTCTGGACAGCCGTACGTGGGCGCGGGTTCGGGAGCAGTTGCGCGGGGCGGGCGAGTCCGAGGGGCTCTAGCGGCAGCCCGGTGAGATCAGAGGTCGAGGACGGCCCGTAGCGCCTGGTCGATGCGGGCAAGGGCATCGGTGCCGACGTTTCCCAGATGGGTACCGTCGTGGAAGCGAGCCGTCTTGAGCCGCGTGATGTTGAGTGCCACCGCCACGGCTTCCACTGGGCTTGTCAGCTGTACGGACATGATGGTGTCCGGGTAGGCGCCGAACGCGTCTCGTCGAGCCCGTCGAGGCTGACGACGCAGACCGTGCGTTCACTCTGTGCGCCCTTGACCTGTCGTCCGGGAGGGACACTGTGATCTTTACGGTCATACCCGCAGGTCGGTGTCTTCTGTGAAGTGGTCGAACTCGCCTGCCCGTACGCCCAGGACGAAGGCGTCCCATCTGCGGCGGTCGGTGGTGACGACTGTTTCGGGGGCGGTGGTCGAGTGGAGGTGGACGGGGGCGTCCGGGGTGTCGGGGGTTTCGGTGAGGGTGACTTCGATTCGGGGGGTCGGGGTGGTTGACCTCGGGGGTGGGGTGTCCGTCTTCAGGGTGGTGAGGAGGGTGCGGAAGGCGGCGGGGGTGGTGATGAGGGTGGCTCCGCGGGGGTCGCCGGATTCGGTGAGGTGGATGCCTTCGGGGGTGGTGGCTATGTGGACGCAGGAGTTGCCTTCGCTGCAGTACGACGACTTCTGCCAGGACAGGTTCATGAGGGCTCCTACATTTCTCGCATCACGTGGTGGATCAGTTCGCGGGTCTTCTCCGGGCTCAGGGCAACGGCCTCGATCCGTTCGAAGAGCGTCCGGTACTTGTGCAGCTGGGCCTCGGCGTCGAGGAACGCGACACCGTGGGACTGGTCCAGTTGGATGGTGTCCAACTGAGGCACCGGGCCGCAGGCGTAGTAGAACGACTGGCCTGATCCCGGGTAGGCACCGACGTCGAAGGTGATCGTGCGAAGGGTGATGTGGCTCCGGTCGCTCATGTCGAGCAGGTGTTGCAGTTGTTGTCGGGCAACCGTGGAGCCGCCGACCTTCATCCTTAGGGCGGCCTCGTGAATGATCGCCTCGTACGGCGTCGGCTCGTCCTCGTGGAAGAGGATCGCTTGGCGCTTGATGCGGAACGAAAGGCGGTGCTCGATGTCGGGGGGTGACAGCTCGGTGACTGCCTGCCGGAAGATCTCAAGGGCGTACTCCCGCGTTTGGAGCAGGCCGGGAATGCGGGCTGTGGTGGCGTCGCGCAACGAACGGGCGTGATGCTCCAGTTCGGCCAGGTCCAGGAGGGGAGCGGGCAGAATTTCCCGGTACTCCTCCCACCAGCCGCGTTTGCGGTCGCCGGTCATCCGGGAGATCGCCTCGACGAGAGCCTTGTCGGCGCAGTCGTAGTGACAGGCCAGCGCTCGCACCCGCTCGGCGCTCACACCCGACCGGCCGGCCTCGATGTTGCTGATCAACGTTTGGTTCGAGCCCAGCAGTTGACCGGCCTCCGTGGCGGTCAGGCCCGCGCGCTCCCGTAGTTTGCGCAGCTCAGCGCCCAGACGGAGTTGACGACCCGTCGGGTTGGTCCTCACGGGGTTGCCCTCTTCCTTGTCGCGACTTGTCACTCACACGAGTGCAGTAAAACGCTTTTTAGCGTTTACGGGTAATGCATTATCTGCTGGTTGCTACCTTGGGGCTGTGTAACCGCCCAACTCCCCTCAGTGATCGGAGACTTCCGATGGCCACCGTATCCCCGTCCTGGAACTACACCCTTCAACTTCCGCGCGATCCACGCTCGCCGGGTATCGGCCGTGCCACTGTGCGGACCGTTCTGGCCGCTCGTGGGCTCGGTGGAGCCATTCCCGCCGCCGAACTGGTCGCCTCCGAACTGCTCACCAACGCCCACCAGCACACCAAGGGGCCGTACGCCCTGCGGATCGTCCACCTCGGTGGGCCGGACCGGTTTCGGGTGGCCGTCTGGGACACCGATCCGAGGGTTCCGCCCGGGTTCGGGGGTAGCGGCGGCCCCGTCGTCGTACCGCCGGAGGACGGTGAGTGCGGGCGGGGGCTTTATCTCGTACGGGCGTGTGCGGAGTCGTTGGGGGTTTCCGTGATGCGGGAGCTCGGGGCGTCGAAGGGCGGGAAGTTGTTGTGGGCCGAGTGTCAGTGGGGTGGCCTAGGGTGACGGCGGGTGAGCGGATTGTGATGGAGGGTGCGGGGTGACGCAGGTCGAACAGCGGCGCAAGGGGTGCCCCGTGCACACGTACGGGCCCGCAGGCCGAGGCGGGGGAAGGGGCCGCACAGTACGGTGGATTGCGAGCCATGTCCGTGTCGCCCGGTGCCTGGATGTATCCGCGACCCCGGCCGGGGAATCTGCGTGAGATCGCCGAGAAGATCGAGGACGCGACGAGTCTGCGGGTGCAGATCCTGGGAGGAAAGCTCGTGATGTCCCCTACGCCGCGTGGTAAACGCGCGGGGGTGGTCAAGCAGGTGCGCCGACAGCTCGAGGCGGTCGTTCTGCCTGACGGCCTGGAGGACGACGACTGGTTGGCCGACGCCGCGCTCGCCGTCGAGGTCGTCTCCCAGTCCGAGAAGTCCCGGGACATCAGGGACAAGGCCGACTGGTACGCCGTCGTCCGAGTGCCCGTCCTTCTTGTCATCGATCTCAGAAACGGCACCTGGACCCTGCACACCCAGCCTGACAACGGCGCGTACCGTGACGTGCTGCCGGGCAAGTTCGGGGAGTCCGTGCTGCTGCCCGAGCCATTCGGGGTCGAGATCGTGACCGACAACTTCCCTGTGTACGGGGCGGCTCCGCGTTCGAGCCGTAAGCCTTGGGCGTAAAGCTCTTATACGGGTTCACGCGAGATTCTCAGTGACGAGGCGTGCCGCTTCTTGAATTCGGGCGTCACAGTGGGCCCTGATGAAGCGCCTCACTCGTCTGTTTCCCGTCGTTGCGTTGCTTGCGGTCACCTCCGTTTCCGGGGCCGGGCCCGGCAGTGCTGCCTCAGGGGGGCCTGCGGTGCCGCGGAGTGCTCGTGTGGGGGCCCTGTTCAGTGGTGGTCTGGCGGGCGGGCACTTCTGTACGGCTTCCGTGGTGCGCAGTCGTGGGCGGGATCTGATTCTTACCGCCGCTCACTGTCTGAGTGGGGGCGGGGATGGGGGTGGGGCAAGTGGTGTCGTGTTCGTGCCCGGGTATCGGGGCGGGCGCGCGCCCTATGGGGTGTGGCGGGTGACGAAGGCCTTTGTGCCGGGGGCCTGGAGGGAGCGGGCCGATGAGGACAGTGATTTTGCTTTTGCCGTCGTTGCCTCCGACTCCGCATCCAAGGGTGGGCGTGAGCTGGAGGACGTCGTCGGGGCGAACGCCTTTGCTGCGGGGCGCGTGACCGGGGCCTCGGCTGTCGTCGTCACCGGGTATCCCAACGTGCTGGACGCGCCGCTCAGCTGTACCAACCGGCCGACCGCGCACAGTCGTACGCAGCAGCGCATCGAGTGTCCCCACTTCACCGACGGTACGAGTGGGAGTCCCTGGGTGGATGTGGAGGGGGACGTGGTGGGGGTGCTTGGGGGGTTCGAGCAGGGTGGGGCCACCGATGATGTGTCCTACAGCGCTGTGTTGGGGAGTGCGGCTGCGGATCTGTATCGGGAGGCCGGTGGGATCTCCCGGGCGGCTTGACGGGTGGCGCGTTTCGTCATGATCACCCCGGTGTGTGGGTAGCGCCTCTACACTGACGTGGGCGTACTCCCTGGCGGTGAGGGGCGGTTGACGGTGCGTAAGGCATGGATCGTGGCGAGTGTTGCCGTCGGTGGTGCCCTCAGCTTCGTGATGCTGCTCGTCGTCGGCGTCTATCTCGTCGCCGGGAACGTCGCCGGTGGGGTGGGCGGTGGGACCGTCGCCCTCGCCAAGGGGGCCGTGCCGGCCGCGTATTCGGCACTCGTACAGAAATGGGGCAATCTGTGCCCCGCCATCAATCCCGCCCTGCTCGCCGCACAGCTGTACCAGGAGAGCGGATTCAATCCGAATGCCAAGAGTCCGGCAAAGGCGGAAGGGATAGCGCAATTCATCCCCGGCACCTGGGCCACCCACGGAATCGACGGCGACGGTGACGGCGACCGTGACGTGTGGGACCCGAATGACGCGATTCCGTCGGCCGCGTCGTACGACTGCGAGCTCGCCTCGTACGTGAAGGACGCGCCCGGAGACCCGACGCACAACATGCTCGCCGCTTACAACGCGGGGGCGTACGCCGTCCTCAAATACGGGGGCGTACCGCCGTATTCGGAGACCCAGAACTATGTGAAGACCATCACCACCCTGCAGGCCAGCTTTGCCGCTCCTGTGGGGCGCGTCGACCCCTCGGAGCAGGCGGCCGGGGCGATCAACTACGCCCAGGAGAAGCTCGGCACGCCCTACCTCTGGGGCGGCACCGGTACCGCTGAGCAGCAAGGACGCTTCGACTGCTCCGGGCTCACCCAGGCCGCGTACGCGAGTGTGGGCATCGAGTTGCCGCGGGTGGCGAACGACCAGTACAACGCCGGGCCGCACCCTTCGCGGGCGGAGTTGCTGCCGGGCGACCTCGTCTTCTTCTCCGACGATCTCACCAACTCGCGGGCCATCCGGCATGTGGGGATTTATGTGGGCGGCGGTTACATGATTGACGCGCCGCGGACCGGTGCGGTCATTCGGTTCGATCCCATCGACACCCCCGATTACTTCGGGGCGACCCGGGTCACCGAAGATGGCGCGAAAGCGTTGCCCACGGCTGTGTGAGCGCAGCGTGAAACCCTCCCCTGAGCTGCGCGTATGCATCTCTCTTCGATAACGTCTGCGTGATCATTCGGTGGAGAGTGGAACGTATTAACGGAGGGTGTGCGTTCCTGTTCCAGTGGTGGATTCACCGACGGCCCCCTGTGGCACGTGTCAGGTGGGCAGGAGCGGCGCACGCAGCAGTGCGCTCTGGACATGACGACGAAGGGCCGCAGCACCATGGCTGGTCTCGCCGAAACCGGGTCGAACCCCGACGTCGACCTGCTCTACGACATCAACGGTCTGGCCAAGGACGCGCCCCGGTGGTTCGACCGGGTGGTCGAAGTCGTGGGTGAGTACGGGCTGTTGGCGGCGATGGTCGTCCTCGTGGTGTGGTGCTGGTGGAGTGTGCGGCGGCGGGGTGGGGACGAGGCGGTCTCTTCTGTGGCCGCGTTGGTCTGGGCGCCTCTTGCCGCGGCGGTCGCCGTGATCGTGAACATCCCGATACGGGGTTTCGTGGAGCGGCCTCGGCCTTTTCTCGATCATCAAGGGCTCGAGGTTCTGGTCTCCGGGAAGACCGACTACTCGTTCGTCAGCGATCACGCGACGATCACCATGGCCATGGGGGTCGGGTTGTTCGTGGCCAACCGGAGGTTCGGGGTCGCGGGGATAGGGATCGCGTTGGTGGAGGGGTTCTGCCGGGTCTACATGGGGGTGCACTACCCGACCGATGTGGTGGGTGGGTTCGCGTTGGGGACGGCGGTCGCGTTGTTGTTGTCTCCGGTGGCGATGGCGGTGCTCACCCCTGTGGTTCGGGCTGTTGAGGGGTCTCGGTGGGGTGGGGGGCTTGTTCGGGCTCGGGGGGTTGGTGGGTCCGGGGTGGGTGTGGTTTCTGGGGCTCGGGCGGAGGCGGGGGGTGGGCCTGGGGAGCGGGATTGGACAGGTCGATGCCGAGCTCCTCCGCCGCGCGGAAGACGTCCTC
>NZ_JBEYVP010000082.1:0-14602 GCF_040644035.1 Streptomyces sp. NPDC047042
CGGCCCTTCTCCGTGTTGCGGCGGTGCTTCCCTTTACCCAACGCTTCACCTCCAGTTCGACGATGCGTGCCGCGAGTGAGGCACGCAGGTTGATATCGGAACTGGGGCCGTCGTGCTGGCTACTGGTGAGCCTCGCCGATCTGACGATAGAACAGCGGCACCCGACGGCGAGGAGCAATCAAGAAAGGGCGGGCAAAGGTCCGGCAGAAGTCTGGCTGCACCGCCGGCCGGGCGGAGCCATCTGCCCACAGGGCTGGCCCCAGTGCAGATTGTGGGAGCCCCTGCCCGAGATGTCCGGGCTCAACCGGGCCGTTCACCGGACACGGCCTCGGCAACCGCTCCGGCCAGGGACGGCAGCAGTGCGACCGCCATCGGCACGTCATCGTCCACAGTCCATGACCGAGCACGCGCGCGCTCTCCTGAACGGCCGAGCAGTCGCCTCGGCCCCGCCTGATCCGGGCGCTTCAACAGGATCGCGTTGCAAGCCCTGACGTGTAACCGGTCGTGACGAGCGGGAGCATGCGGTGGAGCCTTCGCCCCCGCTGCTAGCGGGCTCGGGCTCTGGCCTGGGCTCGGGCGAAGGTCGGCTTGGCGAGGTCGAGGGTGTTGCCAAGGATGCTGACGAACGCGTTCACACGCTGTCGGGCAGCCCGCTCCTGACCGTCTGGCAGATCGAAGATGTGTGCCAATGATCCGGCTCGGGACGCCAAGTCGGTCCGCACCCTCTGGTACTGCTGCCAGTCGTCCCGGTGCTCGTCCCGGGCGCGCCGCAGCACCCGCTCGTCGACGGATTCCACGACCAACTGCTGGTTGGTCTGCCAGTCGACTTCCCACTTCGCCACGACGTGGTCCGTCGTGACGGGCGCGTGCGGGGGCCCGATCCCCCGCACGATCTCCCGAAGACCACGCGAGCGCCACGGGCTGGCGACCGTGCTCAAGCTGTCCGCCAGAGCATCCCAGTTCGGCCTTCGGGCTCGCTCCCCTTCCCGGATCCACTGCTGTGCGGCGCGGAGCTGGCTGGTCGTGGCCAGTGGATGGGCAAACTGCTCGACAATCGTGCGCGCCGTACTCCGGCGTCCCGCGTCGGAGCTGAGGCCGGCACTCTGCGCGTAGGTCCGCAGAGCGCGGCGGGCCTGCGTGTCCGTGACCACGGTGTCGTCGAGGCACCACAGGTAGAGAACGACCGGGAGCATGGTCGGGTGTGGGACACGGGCCAGCGGGGAAAGGAGCTTGGCACAGTTCAGCTCGTGGAACAGCCTTGATGCCAAGCGCGCGGGCATCCTCGACCAGGTCAGCGGCGGTTCCCGCCGGCCAGGCGTCACGCCAGTCCGTCACGTTCTGGAACTTACACCGAGATCGGCACGTCCGACGGCGACTTGCCGGGGGCAGCTGTCCCACTGTGGAGACACAGCACCCCGTGCCGCTCCCTCTCTCGAAGTCGGCGGCACGGGGCCCGACAACCCCAGGAGGGCTGACATGCACCACCGTACGCGCCGCCCAAGCCGACCTCATCGGCCACGCCAGCGCCCCAAGGAGCCGGAGGGCGGCCTCCTGCTTCATTGCCTTCGGGCCAGCGCAGCAGCTGCCGTCGTGGCCCTCACGACAGCGGGGATCAACTACCTGATGGCAGCCATCCACATCCGCTGACCTGGTGAAAACTCGGCGATGCCCGGGAGTCCGCGTACGGACTCCCGGGCATCGCCGTCACGGGGTAGTGCAGTTTGTCAGTCCTCACCGGACTGGGTGGTCTCGTCGCTGCCGGTGCGTCGGCCACGGTTGACAGCGACAGCGCCGATGCCGCTGGCGGCGAGGAGTCCTGCTGCCCCGAGGATCCACGCGGTGGCGTCGGTTCCGGTGTGGGCGAGAGAGCCCACCAGCGCCTTCGGCGTTGCGTCGCCGGTGGCGTCTGTTGACGGGCTGGGCAAGGAGTCAGCGTCCGACGCCGTGGAGTGCGGCCGGGTGGACATCATCCCGCCGGGGGTGTCGTCGGCCGTCTTGCCTGCGGACATGGGCGGAGTCCTGGTCGCTGTACCCGTCGGCTTCTCGGTCGGAGCGGGGGCGGTCGAGGTCTTGAAGTTGGCGACGGTCACGGTGACCGGGGTGCCGGGCCCGGCGGTGAAGGTCTTCGAGGGCTTGTACAGGGCGTAGCCGGAGGGCGCCTTGGTCTGCTTGGCCCAGAACTTCGTCGTACGGCTGGAGATCGGCAGGTCTCCGGAGGCCGTGCCCTTCGGGCCCGTCGTGAGGGTGAGGAGGGTCGTATCGCCGGTGCCAATGTTGACGGTGGAGCCGGGCAGCAGCTTGCCGGTCTTGGTGTCCTTGGCCTTCAGGGTGAGATGTGCGGGCTTGAAGGGGTCGATGACCGTCACGGGGACGGTGGCGCCGGGGGTGACGATGATGTCCTGGTCGGCGACGACATCGTGGAGCGGGCTGCCGGAGTCCGTCTCCTTGAGCCGGTAGACACCGGGTGCGAGGTCGGGGAGGGTCAGTTTCCCCTGGGCGTCGGTCGTCCCGCGTCCGGCTTCCTGGCCGGTGGAGTCGAGCAGGAGGAACGCGGCGCCGGGGAGGATGTCCCCGGCCGTGTCCTTCGTGGTGATCGCGATACTGCCCGCGTCCGGTGCCGGTGTCCCGACGGGAGTGGTGGAGGCCGAGGGCGTCGACTCGGAGGGCTGGGCGGTCGCGGCCGTGGCGCAGGTGAGGGTGGCGGTCAGCACGGCGGCGAAGGCAGCGGAACGGCCGGCGCCGCGGGCGAAGCGAGCGTGCACGAGAAGGGGGGCTCCTTAGATCGGGTGGTGGGGAGGTCAGCGGGTCCGGCCGGAGGACGGGGCTACGGGCAGCGATGCGGCGGGTGCGTGGCTGGGTGGCTGCTTGGTGGTCGCGGTGGCGACATAGAGGTGGTGTCGGGTGTGGAGGGGGACGTCCTGGACAGTGCGGTGCAGCGGCTCGGTGGAGATGAGTGAGGCGGTGAGAACCGCGACGAGGGTGGTGGGCGTGCCGAACGAGAAGTGCGCTTGCCAGTGCGGTTCGTTCGGGTATCCGCCCCAGGCTCGCCAGGCGGATCTGTCGGGGTACCGGGCGGCGTAGCGGTGCCGGATGCCTGCGAGCCCGTCGGGCGCGAGGAAGGTCTGTGCGCCGTCGGTCTTGACGTCGTGGCTCCAGCAGCGGGCGAACAACGGCGCATACCCCTCGTGGGGTGGCGTGGGGTCGTCGAACAGCCGGTCCTGGTTCCTGCTGTGGTCTTCCCGGTGGAGGTCGAGGAGTTCGGCGTGGACGTCGTGGAGGAGTCCGACGGGGGTGGTGGCGTCGAACGTGATCTTCCAGGCACTCTGCCCGAACGGGGCGCGGTTGGCGCCGATGGCCCATGTCCCCTTGCCCAGCGCCGCGGGTTCGGTGGTGAGGCGGGTCCAGAGGCGAAGGCAGGGGCTGGTGGCGTAGGCCGATTCTTCTTGGGGCTGGTGCAGTGACCAGTCCTCGTCGAAGGGGAAGGGCCATACCGTGCGGAGGCTCACCAAACCGGGGCCGGCCAGGTGGCGAGGGAGGACCTTGACGGTCTGGGTGGGGTCGAGGTTGTGGAAGGGGTCGGGAAATACGGGAAGGGCTCCTGCCGAGAAACGCCGTACGGAGAACTGCGAGCAGGGCGTGGGGATGTGGACGGGGATTCAGCGGGCGCGTCCACCGACGGGTGCAGCCGGGCGGGCAGGCGCCTGGTGAGCGGTATGGCCCGCGGGGCGGCTCGGTGTGGACGCGGCCCACGCGCCGAGGAACCACACGGCGGTGTACTGCTCGATCGCCTCGCGCAGTCGGGTGGTGACGGCTCCCTCCCACGGGGGCACGCCGGCGCGGTGGTAGCGCGTGTTGAACGTGCCGTAGGTGGAGTTGTTGCCGGGGGTGTTGCGGGCTTCGTCACGGCGGTGGAAGGTGCCGTGGTCCACGAAGCCCAGGACGACAGCATCGATCTCGCCCCGGTCGGCGTGCACGACTGCCGCGCGCAGACCTCCGTAGGTGTCCGCGTGGATGGTGGGCGTGAACCCGATACGCAGGCGCAGCTGGCTGTCGGGGGTGGGGGTGGCGTAGTAGGTGTTGCCTACCACGGCGCTGTGGGGGAAGGGGAGCATCAGCTCGGCGAAGAACTCGTCGGCGTGGAAGGGCATATCGGGTTTCCGGTGATGGTCAGCGGCGGGGGCCGGGCAGTACGGGGCGGCTGGTGGTGCTCCAGCGCGGGACGCCGGCGGCGTGGAGCGTGGCGGGGCGTCGTGAGACTGTGCGCCGGATGTCGAGGGGCGTGGGGATCGGCGGGCCGGGTGGGAGGATGGGGGTGAGCTGGGCCAGGCCCTCGGCGTAGGTGTGGGTTTCCCGTCTCCAGCGGGGCAGGGGTGCGGGGTCGCTGAGGGTCTCGGTGACTGCGCGGATCAGTGCGGTGGGGGTGTCGGTGGTGGCGGTGGCGTACCACAGGGGGCGTTCGGCTGGGCCGGTCCACAGGTGCCAGCGGGCCTCGCGGGTGGTGAGTTCGGCCGTCGGGTCGAGGTCGCCGGTGGTGTATTCCACGGTGGCGAGATGGTCGGGTGACTGGACCGCGAAGACGCCCCACCGGGGGTGGTCGATCGGCCAGCCCCGGGTGATGAGCGGAACGAACGGCAGGAAGAAGTCGCTGTCCGTGCTTCCAGTGGCCGGCTTGGCGAGGTAGGCGTCGGGGCCCTGCTCGTACGCGGCGGCGAGCGCGGTGGTGAAGGCGGTGACGAGCTCGGTGGGACAGCTGTCGTTGAAGCACACGCCCCAGGCGGGCGGGCCGAAGGGGTCTTCGTAGGCGTTGATGCGCCACAGGCCGTCGTCCGGGCCTTCGGGGAGGAAGCCGAGGCGGACCTTCCGGTCGGGCGCAGTCAGGTAGACGTTGCCGTGGGTGTCGTAGTTCAGGGGCCAGCCGAGGCGGTCCAGCGGAGCGTGGCCGTGGTGGCTGTTCAGGGTGGCGCAGGTGAGATGGCGTGGGGAGACGTAGACGTCTCCGTCGGTCATGTCGTCGGGGGGTGGCACGCGGCTCCTGGTGGGCAGGGGGTCAGCGGGTGCGGGCGGAGGCCGGGGACGGCGGCGCGGGGATGGGCTTGCGGGTGGCGAACGCGGTGGTGGCGCGGCGGCGCAGTGCGGCCCTCACGGCCCGTTCCTGGTCGTCGACCGGACGCTGGTCGAGGAGGACCAGGGCCCGGATGACAGCAGGAGTGAAGGGGGAGCCGGTGGCGAGGCCGACGATCTCGGCTGCGGCTTCGGCTTCGGCCAGTACGCCGAACTCGTTCGGGATTCCGAGGAGTTCGGCGGCGTGGTAGCGGGCACCGTCGAGGGCCTGGATCAGGCGGAAGTCGTCGTCCAGGCAGTCGGCGACGATGTCGAGCAGAACATGGGTGGCCGATCGCAGGCGTTCGCGGAAGTCGGGATCCACCAGCCAGAAGCCGTTCGGTTCCGGAGCCGGCGGATGGCCGGACAAGGTCCGTTGCGACGCTGCCGTCTCCGGCCGCGGTGGCGCCGGGAGCTGGGGGAACCACAGGAGGGTGTACTGCTTGATCGCGCGGCGCAGCTTCGTGGTCGCGGCTCCCTGCCACGGCGGGTCGTCGCGCTCGTGCCAGTCGCGCAGTTTGGCGTAGCCGTCGTATCCCGGGAGACGGCCGATGGCGGCGTCGCGGCTGTGGAAGGTTGCGTGGTCGGCGAACGTGAGGAGCACGGTGTCCAGGACGCCGCCCTGTTCTGCGTGGAGGATCTGCAGCCGCAGACCGTCGTACTCCTCGGCCCGGATCGTACGGGAGAAGCTGATCCGCAGACGTAGTGGGGAATCCGGCCTGGGAGTGGCGTAGTAAGTGTCACCGATGACGGTGCCGTCGGTGAGGTCGAGTTGCTGGGTGAAGAACTTCTCGGCGTGCAGGGCCATGCCGGTGCCCTTTCGAGGGATGGTTCATGCGGGTCAGCGGCGAAGCCCGGGGCGGGAGGGGACTGCTGGGGCTGGCGGGGGCGTGGCCGTGGTCCATCGGCGCACGCTGCGGGCCGGTACAGAGGCCGGGCGGCGGGCTGCGGCAGCCCGCTGGACGTCCAGCGGGGTCGGCCCGGGAGGCCGTGGCGGTTCGACGGGGGTGAGCCGGGCCAGCTGGGCGAGCCGCGGGTCCAGTGCCTGCCGGTACCGCAGGACGGGGGTGGGATCGACGAGGGCGGCGGCGGTGGCGGCGATCAGGTGCTTCGGCGTGCGCGCGGTGAAGGTCGCCTCGGCGCGGGTTGCCCAGCCCGGCGGTCCGGCCCACAAGGTCACCGTCTCAAGGTTGCCTCTGGAGCTGAGTACGTCGATGCTCGCTCCCGCCAGCCCGTCCGGGGAGACGATCTCTATGTAGCCGCCGCGGATGGGGTGTTGTTTCCAGCCTGCGTCGAGCAACGGCCGTACCGCGTCGCTCCAGTACGGCGACGGGGAGGTGAGGAAGGTGTCGCTGTCTTCGTCCCACTCGGTGGCGAGGGCGCGGGTGAGTCCTTCGGTGATCTCGGGTGGTGTGTTCTGGTTGATGCGCGCTGTCCAGCGGGGAGCGGAGACGGGGTCCTCGGCTGCGCTGATCAGCCAGGTGTCGTGGTTGTCGCCGAGCCATCCGATGCGGATGCGGTGGTCGGGTGAGGTGATGACGAGCTGGCAGTCGCCGATGTCTAGGCGGTGGTGGGGCCAGTGGGCGACCGGGGCGAAGCTGGGGTCTGCGTGTCCGGGCAGCCCGGCGAGGTAGCGGGGTGAGACATAGACGTCCCCGTCGTTCCACAAATCGTCGTTCGAGGGCACAAGGGTCCTGAGGAGGTGAGGGGTTGGGGACGGCGGGTCAGCCGGGGATGGGGAGCAGTGCTGCTTCGAGGTCGGCGATCCGGCCGGTGTAGTGGAGGGTGCGCAGGCCGAGGCTCTGGGCGGCGTGGCAGTTGTCGGCCCGGTCGTCGACGAACAGCACCCGCCGCGGATCTCGGGCTCCGGTTGCGGCCAGGGCGGGCTGGTAGGCGGCGGGGTCGGGCTTGTTCGTCTGGAGGCGGGCTGAGTAGAAGGTGCGGGTCATGAGCCGGCGGCACCAGTCGGTGGCGTCGAGGACATCGCTGAGGTGGAGCGGCGCGTTCGACAGCAGGAACAGGGGCAGCCCGTTGTCGTGGGCGCGCTCCAGGACGGCGAGGACACGGTCGTCGGTGGTGGTCCACATGGCGGTGTCGGCGGTACGCAGTCGGTGCAGCAGGCGTGGGCCCGGGTGGGCGCCGAGGACTTTCGCCCAGTACGCCATGTCGCTCAACTGGCCGGCGTCGTAGGCCGGTCGGGCGCTCCACACGGCGTCCTGGAAGGCCGCGAGGTCCTGGTCGGGCCAGTTGGCGGTGCGGGCGAGGTGCTGCCACTGCTCGGGGGTGGGCTGGAGGCCGAGGACTCCGTTGTAGTCGAGGATCGCGGCGTCGAGGCCGGGGTGTGCGGTGGTGCGGGTCACGGGGTGGGGTTCTCCAGGGCGCGGTGGGCGAGAGCGGCGACGGCGGCGGCGAGCAGGGCGGGCAGCAGCAGGGCCGTGGACAGGGACGTGGCGGCGGCGAGGGCGCCGATGAGTGCGGGGCCGGCGAGCAGGCCGAGGTAGCCGGTGACGGAGACCGTGGCCACCGCGGTGGGTCCGCCGGCCCCGGCGGCGGTGATGAGGGAGGGGATGGTGGTGGACAGTCCGAGGCCGAAGACGGCCCACCCGGCGAGGGCGAGCGGCACGCTGGCTGCCGACACGCCGGTGGCCAGCCCGGCTGCGGAAAGCAGGGCGCCGGCCCGGACCACGGTGGGGGCGCCGAAGGCGGCGGTGAGCTGGTCGCCGGCCAGCCGTCCGGCCATCATGGCGGCGCTGTAGAGGGCGAACGCCGTGGCGCCGACGGCCGTGGTGGCGTGCAGGCTGTGCAGGTGGACGACGGCCCAGTCGGCTGCCGCCCCCTCACCGAGCAGGATCGCGGCGGCCAGGCCGCCCAGCAGCCACAGCTTCGGCCCCGGCAACACCTGCCCGCGTTCGTCGATCCCGGGCCCGGCGAGCGCGACCGGTTGTCCGGGGCCGGCCAGGGCCCGGGTGCGCGGTGCCATCACGAGCACGATCGCGGCCAGGACCAAGCCGGTCATCAGGAAGAGTCGGGTGTGCGGCGTACGGGCCGTCGCGGCGGCGAGGGCAGCACCTGCGAGGGCGCCGCCGGAGTAGGCGGCGTGCAGGGACGACATGATGGGCCGGCCGTAGGCCGTCTGGCAGCGCACCGCCGCCGAGTTGAGGGCGACGTCCAGAATTCCGTGCGCGGCCCCGAAGACCAGGGCGGCCAGGAGCAGCGGCGTGAGGGTGGTGCACTGGCCCAGGACTGCGAGGCATCCGGCGAGACCGGCCCCGCCGCCGATCATGAGAGCGGGCAGCCGCTCGGGCCGGGCGAGCCGGCCGCCGGCCGTGAGGCCGGCGACCATGCCGAGGGCAGCGGCCAGCAGCACCAAGGACAGGAGTGCGGTGCTCAGGTGGGCGGCGTCCTGCACGGCCGGCATCCGCGTGCCCCACAGGGCCATCACCGCGCCGAGTCCGAGGAAGTAGCCGGTCAGCACCATCCGCTCGCGGCTGGCGGGGGCAGGTGGACGGCTCATGCCACCCGATCGCCGACAGGCGCACAGGCGATGCGGGGTGTGATGTGGATGTCGAGGCTGCAGAGGGCCTGGGCGGCGCGGGTCTGTGCCACGTCGTCGGTGGGCCCAGTGGTGATCAGGTAGCCGATGCGGGCGGTGAACATGTCGCCCCCGTCGGCGGGCAGCAGCAGCTCGTCGCCGACGTGGTGCTGGAAGTGGAGGCGCTCCAGCCACGGCGGCCACTCCCCCTCGTACGCCAGACGGTCGAGGGTGCCGGAGGTGTCGGGGTAGATGAGGCGGATCGCGGCGGCCGAGGCGCGGGTGGGAGTGAGATCGGGGGCGCGGTCGCAGGCGATGTCGGCGGCGGCTCGGGCGAGGTCGATGCCGGTGGCGAGGCTCACCAGGTGGCTGATCATGTCGCCGGCGATGCGGCCGTTGACCTCGACGAGGCGGGGGCGGCCGTCGACCAGGCGGAGTTCGACGTGGCTGACGCCGTCGGAGATCCCGAGCGCGCGGATCGCCGCTCGCGCGGCGGGTGCGACGCCGCCCAGCAGCGGGTCGTCCGCGTCGACCGAGTGCGCCGTCTCCTCAAAGAACGGCGCCTGCCCGACGGTCTTGCGGATGACCGCGACCGCGGTGGTATGGCCGCGGTGGGTGACGCACTCGACGGAGACCTCGGGCCCGTCGAGGTATTCCTCGACCAGGACGCTGCGGCTCTCGCGCCTGCGCCCTGCCACCCGGTGCGTGAACGCGTGGGCCGCGGCGAGCTGTTCGGGGGTGTCGGCCCGGATGACGCCGATGCTCGCCGCCCGTGCGGCGGGCTTGAGGACGACCGGGTAGCCGATCCGCGCGGCGGCGTCCCTCGCCTCCTGCACGTCGCGGACGCTGACGGAGGCGGCGGAGGGGACGCCGTGCCGGGCGAACAGGCTGCGTGCGAGGGCCTTGTTGCGGCACGCCTGCATCACCTCCGGACTTGAGGTGGGCAGGCCGAGCCGGCGGGCGAGGCGGGCGACCGGGACGAGACACCACTCGGTCCAGGTGAACACCCCGGCCAGCCGGTGACGTTCCGCCAGCACCTGGCCGGCGGCGGTCAGCGCTGCCTGGTCGGTCGGGTCCGCGACGACCACGCAGTCGCGGATGTACGGCACCTCCCACGAGGGTTCCTCACCGGTGATGAGGACGACGTCGTAGGCGGCGGCCACCGACTTGAGGCAGGTGCCGCGGTATCCCTCGGCTTCCTTGTCGGCGGCGACGACCAGGACGACAGGACGGTCGGACAAGAGCAGGCTCCTCGAAGATCTGATGACGGTCGGCGAAGTGGTGGAGGCTTCGGCTTCAGGGGCTGCGTCGGCGGCGCGTCTCGATCGCGCCGGCCCAATGGGGGTGCGCGGCGATCAACTGGCGTGCGTACAGGGCGGTGTAGTTGTTGTTGAGGCCCTTCACCCCGTGGGGGTGGCGCCAGCGCAGGGCCTCGAACAGCGCCTTCATGCCGACCCTCGTCGCTCCCTGGCCAAGGCGTTCGGTGACGAGCTGCTCCAGGGCGCGGTAGACCCAGGGGTGCTGGCCGTCGAACGCGCGGAACTGGTCGGTGATGGAGGGGCCGTCCTGCGGCAAGCGGAGGCCGGGAAGTCGGTCCTGGATGGTGGTGGGCATGTGCGGCGGGGGGTCCTCTCGTACCGGGCGGTCAGGCGGTGGGCAAGGTGGGAAGGGTGCGCAGCCGGGTGAAGGCGGTGGCGAGGCCGAGGGCCTGCAGGAGGGCGGCGGCGGTGAGGGCGTGCCCGAGCTCGGCGGCCGGGACGGCGGCGACGAGCAGGCCCGCGACGGGGAAGGGCAGCAGCAAGAGCAGGATCGTGACGGCGAGGGTGCTGGCGAACACCTCGGGCGGGATGAGGTGGGAGCGCAGGGTGCGCAGGACGACGGTGAGGCCGCCCTCGCCGGCCATCAGGACGGCGATGAGCAGGAGGTAGCCGCGGTAGGTATGGGTGTGGGCGACGGCGAGCATGGCTACGGCCGCGACCGCGGCGGCGGTGGCGCCGACCGGCCACAGGCCCCACCGGTCGATCGCCCGGCGGGCGATGGTGATCGCGAGCAGGGAGGCGAGGGCCGCGGCGGACCAGATGAGTCCGGCCTGGGCACTGGAGCGCCCGAGTTGACCGACCACGATGACCGGCATGGCCGCCTGGAGCAGGGCGACGGCCGCGTTGGAGACGACCAGGCCGCCGACCAGCCAGGCGAGAGCGGGAAGTGACCGCAGCGTGCGCCAGCCGGTGCGCAGTCCGCCCTTGCTGCTCACCACGTCGCGTGCTGTGATCCGGTGGCGGGGGTGAGGACGGCCGCGAGGAGGGAGAACGCGGCGAGCGCGGCAAGCATGACGGCCGGTCCGCCGTGTTCCAGCAGCAGGCCCGAGACCAACGGCCCGGCGAGCATGACCGTCTGGTCGATCCCCAGCAGAACGGACTGCACCCGGTGCGCCCGAGCTCCGGCCGTGCGGCTCGCCTCGCCGCCCGCGGTCTCCGCCGCGACATAGCTGAACTCGGTGAGGAAACCCGCCAGCGGGGCCAGCGTCATCACCGTCACCGCCGCCGCAACTCCCGTGCCGGGGTCGGCCAGCAGGAGCGCGGCCAACGCGACGGCCAGCGCGCGCAGGACACACGCGGTGCGGAAGACGCGGGCGATTCCGTGACGGTCGACGAGGGTGCCGGCCACCGTGAACGCGCCGAGCCGCGGCAGCCACTCCAGCGCGAAGGCGAGTCCCGTCAGCGCCGCCGACCCCGTCGTCGCCACAATGATGAGCGGAATGCCGTAGGTGGCCATGGCGAACGCTGCGCCGTCGGCGCTGCGGGGCAGGTAGACGCCGCGCACCAGGGACGGGACAAGGTGGCGGGCGGGCCGGGCCGAGCCTGCCCTCACGCGGCGATCTCGAGAGCGGCGACCCCGGCGGCCTGCGGATTGGTGTACAGCCACTCCTCCAGGAGGCGGCGCAGCCGGGCGAGACCCGCGCTGTCCTGCGCTCTCGCCACGGGATCGTCGGCAAGCCGCTGGGGACCGCTCTCGGAGGGCAGTGCCGGTGGCTTGGCCAGGAGCGCGAGGGTGTGCTGGATCCGGCCGGTGAAGTCACAGGCCGGCGCCGGATACGAGTGGCGGCGAGCCCAGCGGGCCAGCGTGTCGTACACGTCGGCCAGCCCTTCGCCGGACGTGGTCAGGCTGAGGCCGGCGCCGGGCTGAACGTGGACGAGGCCGAGAACGCGGGCCCGCTCGGCGCTGTGGCGCAGGTGGCGCACGGGGACGTCGGTGAGGGTGCGGTCCAGCGCGCGCGGCGGGATGGGGCCGTTGTCGTCGATCTCGGTCACCAGACGGATCAGGGCGCGAGAGGACAGCACGGCGTGGGCGTGCTGGAGGTGGGTCGTGGAGAGGGTGGTCATCGGCGCGGTCCTCCGGCCGGGAGGGCCGCCGTCGGGCGGGCCGGGACTGCGTGCGAAAAGAGGCCGCCGTGCTGCCAGGCCGGTGATGGGCTCTGGCGGGTGGTGGTCGGCGCGTGCGTGGCGGCCGGGTCGGGAACCCGCGACGGGTTGCTGACCCACTTCTGTGCCGCGGGCATGGCCTGCGGCCGTCCCCAGACCGGATGGTGTGCGGCCTGCGTCAGAGGCTGTCCCGCGGACCATGCGGACAGTGCGCCGAGGATGGGCCCGAGACTGTCGCCGGCGGCAGACAGGCGGTAGGGCTGCCCGATGCCATCGGTGTCGACGAGTCCGTCGGCCACGAGCTGGCGCAGCGGGGGGTAGACGTTGGTCCAGTCACTGGCGGGCATGACCATCATCGCCAGACTCCGGCCGCTGCTCTCCCCCCTGGCCTTCAGGGCCCACAGGAGCGCGGCGGCGTGCCGTCGGGTCAGGAGCGTGAGGCCGTCCTCGATCTGCTCGATGGCGGGCAGCGGCCTCTCCGGCTTCTCCAGGTTCTTCTCGGCCCAGGTGACGATCAGCGGCAGGACCGGCAGCAGCGCGGCGGCGCGGTCGGTGTGGCCGTAGGTGACGTGCCGGGTCGTGTGCTCGGTGCGCTGAACGAGGCCGGCGTCGCACAGCTGCCCCAATTTGAGATGCAGTTGGCCATTGAGCAGCCAGGACACCTTGCGCGCGATCTCCTTGTAGCGCAGCGGCTGCCCCTTGAGGGCGAGCAGGATCCGTGCGTTCCAGCGCGGAGTGATCATGGCGAGGGCCTGGGAGACCCGGGCGATGTCGGCGTCGGTGTCGGGCGGCAGACCGGTGAGGGCCAAGGGAGCAGCTCCTGGATGACGGAAGAGGGGTAAGCCCGCAGGGGGTCAGCGGCTCGCAGCGGGGCTCGTCGCCGCCATGGCGGGCGCGGCGACGGTGGGCGCGAGGGCTGCGGCCGGGGCGGGTGAGGTGACGCGGCCCAGGCTCTGGAGCACGGCCCAACCCGTCGCGGCCTGGACGTCTCGGACGGCGACCGCTTCGGCGAGCCGGCGGGCGCAGTCGAGAACGTTCGCCACCTCGTGTGCGCCGATCTGGCGGTCGGGACGGACGAGTTGGGCGAGCCGGTCGCGGTGGAAGGTGATGCTCCGCTCGGCGAAGGCGAGGTCGTGGTGCAGGCCGAGGAGAGCGGAGAGCATGCCGGGCGGCTGGTCCTGTGCGCGGGTGGCGAGGTCGGCGAGCGGGGCGCCGTACAGGTCCTCGATGCGTCCGGCGAAGTCGGTGGACGTCGGGTGGGACAAGGCCGACGGCTTTACGGCCGGCGGGTGGGGGCCGTCCCGGCACCCGGGGGTGCCGGGACGACGGCGGGGGGCAGGGTCGTGGTGAGCGCCGACTGCGCTGTGCGGACAGGCCGGGAGGGCTGGAGCGGGGCCGGCATGGTGCGCAGCAGGTCGTCGATCGCGGCCCGGTAGCCGTCGCGGGCGTCGAGCGCCGTGTCCAGCCACAGTGCGTCCATCCGCAGGTCTTCCGCGGACAGTTCGCCCATGTCGCGATCCGGTGCCATGGTTTCGTGCACGCGGTCGCGTACCCGGGCGACCTGCTCCTCGGCCAGGGCGAGGAAGGACCGCAGCTCCAGCGCGCGGCCCAGAGCCGGGGAAGACTCGGGGTGTAGGGCCGTCGCGTATAGCTCACCGAGCGGAGCGTCGAAGACCTGCTGCAGGCGGGCGTCCACGGAGCTGGGCGTGCGCTCGGTATTCACCGCGTCACGCCCTGTGCGGCCTGCGGCGCGTTGGCCGGCCGGGGCGGGGCGCTGGTCGGTATGGCCGGGCCTGGGCGGGTGGCGCGGAAGCGGGCCAGCCGTTCGGCGGCGAGGGCCTGCTTGCCGGGAGCCGTCGGGTCCAGATACCACCGCACGGCCTGAGCTCGCCCGTCGCGCGCGAGTACGGCCGCCTCGACGCGGCGGACCAGGTCATGCGCCGGGTCGAAGACGTGGGCGGGCTCGGTCTCCAGCACGGCCAGGAGGTCGTGCTCCGCACGGTCGAGGACCGTCTGGGATTCCAGCAGGAGCCCGTGCCACCTGACAAGGTCGGTGGCGTCCAGATTGGCGGCCGGCGCCTCGGTGACGGCGGCCTTCAGCTGCTCCATGCTGAGCCCGAAGCGGGCTTCGATCTGTTCGGTGAGCACGTCCACGACATCGACGGTGCCGTCGGATATCTCGTCGGACAAGAAAAACTCCTTGGCGGCAGGGCACACCGGCCCCATTGATACGAGAATTCGAAGAAGTGGCCAATTCGGCTTAATTACTGGCCGGTTGCTGCCGTGCGCTCCTCAGGAAAGGCACATGCGGACGTCGCGGTAGACGTATCGGCCGGACACCCAGCCCTTGACCCTGCTGGTCTTGTCGGTGACGTACACCCACGTCGCTCTCTTGGTGGTCTTGTGCACCGTGAACCGATGCGACGGGTAGAGGATGCCGGCAGCGGTGGACCCGGTCGTGGCCGTCGAACGGATGGTCACGGCGTGGGTGCCGTGGACCGCCCAGGGCAGGTACGGGTTGCTGGTGCACGACGATGCGGGCGCCGCC
>NZ_JBEYVP010000083.1:0-13073 GCF_040644035.1 Streptomyces sp. NPDC047042
ACCGGATACGACCTAGACACTCGCATCCTCGCAGGTCAGCGGCACCTTTCTGCTGTCAGGCCGTCAGCTCACCCAATTCCGCTGAATAACCGGGGTCAAACGCCGCATCTCAGCGTCGTCCGGGGGCTCGAACTCGCCAAGGTCGTCCACGCCACCATTTTCCAATGCGTAGAAGTTCCTTTGCTCATACGCGGTCTTGTACGGCTCGTAGAGCTGTTGGACACGGTCCGAGGCGAAGGCTTGCACCCTTGCCTTCAGCTCGCGGTTGTCCGAGTCACTGAGAAGATCGACGTACAGGTCTGCCCGCCTGGTCCACACTCGCTCATCATGGGCCTGCTGACGCTGATGCCGGGCCTGCAACAGCGAGCCACCGAGTGCAAGCACGCCACCAGCGAGTACGGCCAAGAGTTGCTCCACCAAACTCCTCACCTCCGCCTGGCCGGTATCAATTGGAAGTCTGGCAGGCGCGGCGTGACTAAAGCCGTCACGACCCTGCGGCACCGGGTGTACGACGGTCGGGAGGTTCGCTCCGGAGTCGATCAACTTGGCCTGAGCATCACATTGAGCTACAAAACCCTTGGTTCGTCGTTCGTTAACAGCGCCCCCTGCGCGACGAGCGCTCGGTGATGAACGAGCACGCGAATGAGATCCAGAGGCCGTTCAGGCACTCGGACTTCACCGACTGGAAGATAAGGAAAAAGCTCCGCAGCTTCCTAAACGGCAGGGCATGGACGCGCACCGAGGGTCGGTGGGCGCTGTTCCGGTACTCCACCAACCACCAGGTCGTCATCGACGCCGACACCCGGCTCGTCGTCGCGGTCGGCCGTCCGCTGCCCCGCAACCGGAACGACTGCAAGGCATGGGGGCTGTCCGGCGCGAAGGACGCCGTCGGCAACACCACCGTCATCGTGGACGGCGGATACCGGGGCACCGGCCTGGTCATCCCGCACCGACGCGAGAAGGGCCAGGCCGAACTCCCTGCATGGAAGGAGGAACACAACACTTCCCATCGAAAGGTCCGCGCTCGCGTCGAGCATGTCTTCGCCCGCCTGAAGGGCTGGAAGATCCTCCGCGACTGCCGCCTGAAAGGCGACGGCGTTCACCACGCCATGCTCGGCATCGCCCGCCTGCACAACCTCGTCCTTGCTGGGTGACGCAGAAACCGGCAGGTCACCCAGCACGTCAGAGATCATTTACGGGACAACCCTTAGCCGACTCCTGGTCGATCAGGCGGTCACGGCTGTGATAAATCCCGCTAGATAAGTAGCGGCGAATACTGCTGGCACCCACTGTTCAAGATGTGTGAGCGGCCAGTATTTGGCCGTATCCTTTCCCTCCCCTAGAGCTTTCCACTCGGCCTTCCAGTAGGGTGATGCAGGGAGTTGCTCCTCCAGTACGCCGATCACTGTGTACTTTGCAGAGTTGAGCTGCCGATAGGAGCGCACGAGAAAGAACCATGCGCCACATTGGACGACGAGAGCCACCAACGGAAAGAGCAGTAGCCACGGAGATTCTGTCGGTCTCTCCTTCCAGAGGGCCCCAATTACCGTGAAGATCGCAGTATTCAGAGTAAGGAAGAATGTATTGGTAAGACTTCGTCTGGCGCTTACACGGTCAGCCATCTCCACATACATTTTGTATTGCTCAAGAACCGCGTTCTGATGTGCGGCGCCGTCGCCGGCGTAGACGCCTGGACCGACAGAGGGGTTCCAAAGATTGCCACGCACCGAATCAATAGGAGTCGTCCTTGCACCGAAGTATCTGACCCAGAAATCCTTGAGACTCATAGCCTCAGTGTGCCGAAGTAGCCGGTGCGGCGCCAGAGGAACCAGCATCACCTCGGGAAGCAGCGTTGCTCGCCAGGGAGCCGGAGCGGTCACTCGGCGGACAGGGCTCGGATGACCTGTTCAATCTGCTGTCGGTGCGCGGTCTCCGCGCAGAGGTCAGCGGCCGCTGTCAGGTTGGCCAGCGCGTTGTCCGGCTGCCCCGACTCTAGGTCCGTCCTTGCCTGTTCCTCCAGCCCGCGGATCTGACGGATGAGCGTTGCCATCTTCGCCGGTAGTGCACGCCTCGGATCAAGGCGGAGGGCTTCCTCGTACCAGCGCAGCGCCTCGGTCAAGTCACCCAGACGCCACATTGCTGTACCCACGTTCTGGTGCGCGGTCGCGTTCCAAGGATTAGCCTGGATTGCCTTCCCGTACTCCTCCAGTGCCTCCTCATGCTGGCCCCGATTGGCCAGCGTTGCGCCTCGGCTTACGTGCAGGGCGGACAAACTCTGCCGGTTCTCCCTGAATTCGATGGCTTCGACGGGCAAGTCTCCGGTGGAGAAGGACCACGAACTTCCGCAGTTGGGGCAGGCGTACCGCAACAACTCAAACTGGGTGCCACAAAAGCACGTCCTCATGATGTTCATCAGTTCCAGCGCCCGCTCGTCGACGCCACTATCGTCCTGAGCTACAGCGATTACGCGCCCCTGTCCGCGTCCTGCACCTGGTTTCGGCAGTGGCTGCAAGATTGCTTTGGATAGCCTTACGGGCATGTTGCATGCGGGGCAGGCTAGGCCGTTACCGAGGGCGTTCTCAGTCACTGGACTATTGAAGTGACATGCGGGGCACCGCATAAGGAGAGCACCGTCGGCCTCGTATGCTGTGACGACAACCGGTCCGAAATCCAAGCCGACAAGCTCCACGCGGTGCAGCCACCCGATTCGGTCGCCTAGGGCCACAACTGGTTGCCAAGGGTGGAACGCAAGTGCATGAAGGGTGTGTGGGAGTTCGAAGCACATTTGCTCGCGTCCGGATTGAGCGTCCCACACCCGCAGAGAGCCGTCCCAGCTCACCGATGCGACGATCCGCGCATCCGGGCTCACGGCGCAGCCCCAGACCGCATCAGTGTGACCATTGAGTACATAGCGTTGACGAAACGGCTCGGTATCCCAGATCCGCACCGTGCGGTCGACTCCACCAGAGACGATGAAGGCACCGTCTGGGCTGACGGCGCATACCCCGGCGGTATCAGCGTGCCCAGTGAGTTTGGCCCGTTTGGCACCGCTTTCGCTGTCGTGGACGGTGAGCGTGCCGTCGTCGCCGGAGGTCACCGTCCAAGTCCCATCCGGACTGAATGCACATCGCCAGATGCCGCTCTCTTGTGCTTCGTACTCCATGAGGTGATGCCCTGTTTGTAGGTCCCACAGAGCGGGCCGCTTGTCCCAACCGAATAGGACGGCGCCGCCGTCGGGGCGCATAGAGCACCCCCACACCGGTCGCCTTGCTTTGAACAAGCGCTGCTCTGTTCCGCTGTGAGCGTCCCACACCCGGACAGTCCTATCGCGTGAGGCGGACACGAGCTGCGTACCGTCCGGAGTGAAGGCACAGTCTTGTACGACGTCGTCGTGCCCTTCGAGGGATGCAATGCGTCGTCGCCCGTCCGCCTCCCACACCACCAGACTGCTATCCGCTGCTGCGGAGGCCAGGTACTCACCAGTCGCATCGAAGCGGCAGGCCGTAATCCGTTTTCCGTGACCCGCGAGCGACTCCTGCTCGCCACGGGCGCGGCCGTCCCACAACCTGATACCGTCTTCGGCTCGGGACGCGATGACGGTGGCGTCAGGGCCTACTGCGCACACATCCACAGACCCGGTGTGACCAGTCAAACTGGTCAGCTCCGTGCCGCTGGTCACGTCCCACAGGCGGAGATCCCCGCGCTCGCCACCAGAGACGACGAATGCCCCGTCGGGGCTGATTGCGCAGGACCGTGCACCACCCAGATGTTGTTGCGACCACCGGACCTGCCCACTGGGGAGATCCCATACCGTGACCTGATCCTCGCTGACTGCAACGAGGAACGAAGCATCGGGGCCGATGGCGCATCCGTTGACGGGAAGAGCGACCACCTCTGAGGCTGAGAGCTTGGCGCCTGGCTGGCGGGGGACTTCCGAGTTCGGGTCTGTTGCCGAGCCAGGGGCTGCCGCGGGATGGCGGCGGCGGCCTCCGTAGGAAACGGCGACGATAGTGCCGAGCCATCCAGTCGACGGGTTCCACAGGCGTAGCGTGCCATCGTGCGATGCCGAGACGACCAACGAACCATCCATACTGACCGCGCAGGTTGTCACCGGCCCCGTGTGGCCACTGAATGACGCGCGCAGCTGGCCGGAGGCCGTGTCCCAAATCTTGATGGCATGGTCGGGGCCACTGCCGACGGCATACGAGGCATCTGGGCTGATCGCGCAAGGCAAGGGCTCCTGCGCGACAACGAGATTTTTTGGGCCGGCATCCGGAAACTGTGCACTGCCACCACCATCGCTCTCGTCGGCAGGCTCACCGCTGCGGAGTGTTCTCAGGGACTCCCCAGTAGGAAGGCGCCAGAGTCGGAGAGCCTGTTCCGTCGCGCTGGCCATGAATGAACCATCTGGGCTGACCGCACAGCCGCGAACCGGTTGGGTTGTCCCGCCGACCAGCTCGATCGTGCGGGTCGGCATGCCGGTCAGGACATTTACATACCTCAGGTACCCGGCATGCACGATGATCAATGTTGATCCATCGGGGGCGAAAGCGAAAGGCGAGTTAGTCTGCCCCAGCACCGCAATGAGGGCCTGTGAGTCCGCCGGCGGGGATTGCACCCAGAACCAAGTCCGCGTGGGCGGTTGGCGCTGCCGCTCCCGCTCCAGCACTGTCGTGGCGGCGCTACCTGACCACTGAAGCTGGTTGTACAACTGCTGCCAGGTGAGTTCCGGACTGACGGCTAGGACCCCGGCCTCCCGCCGGAGGGCGCGGCGGACGGCCGCTAGTAGCTCTCGGCGCTCCGCGTCTTCCACGGACGTCACCTCCCTCCACCATGCTGCGCCTGCCCGACCAGTGTGGCTACGGCAGGCGTGCGAACTTCAGTAAATCGCCCCCACGCCACGAGGAAAGTGACTCTCTGGTGTGCACTGGATGGGGCCAAGGGTAGAGTTTGTCGCAGGACTCCCCACCGCTTCGTGGATGGAGCTGCTATGACGGAGACGTTCAGACAAGTCCGTGTCTTTATCTCCTCCACATTTCGCGACATGCACGCGGAACGCGATCATCTAGTCGCAGCAGTTTTTCCGGAGCTACGGGAGCGACTGGACCGCCTTGGGTTGGAATTCTACGACGTCGACCTCCGCTGGGGTGTGCCGGAGACCGGATGGGATGGGGAGCGGGCGAACCCGTGGCAGTACTGCAGGCGCTGGATCGATTTGGTTGAACCGTTCTTCATTTGCATGATTGGTCAGCGCTATGGCCACGTCTTGACTTCCTCCGAAATCGGGGAACAGGAGGGGCCGCAGGCATACGAGGGGATGTCGATCACCGAGCTGGAGGTACGCCACGCGGTACTGGATGGCCGGTTGCGGCGGCGCAGCTTCTTTTATGTCCGCTCATCGAGAGTGCCCGAGACAGCGCCAGCGAACATCTACGCCGAATACGTGAGCCGCGCCCAACAGAGCCACCTCGTTTCGTTCATGGAGCGCGTCGAGTCTTCGGGCAGGCCGGTTCGCCGCTATGAAGGAACGTGGACAGGGTCGGGTTTCTCTTCCCTGGACGGCTTTGGCCGAACCGTGCTCGAGGACTTGTGGTCGGGGGTGCTCCGTGACGAGCGGTACGTCGCGAAGGAGACATGGCGGCGCGTTCTCGGGCATGACCCAGAGCACGATTCCTACTACACCGACGATTCCCATCCGATCCCCGAATACCTCTGGACCCAATTGGTCGAGGCGGCCAGACCTCGCGCTCTCGATCCCCTGGACGCCGAAGCCCGGGAAATGGCTAGGTATGCGAGTGGACGTTTGCGGGGTTTCACGGGACGAGCGGATCAGTTGCACTTGCTCGCAAATTTTGTAGACATTGATCAATCTGTCGGAGAAAGTCGGGTCTGTGTTGTCCAGGCGCCAGCGGGTCAGGGTAAGTCGGCGTTGCTGGCGAAGCTTGCCGAGAACCTGGCCGCCACGCGTCATTACGTTGTCAGCCACTTTGTGGGAGCCACGGAGCAGTCGGCCGACGTTCGGTCCATGCTCGCCCGACTCAATGGCGAGCTCGACCGCGTGGAGATCCCCGATCCGGCGCCTGTTGGTCCCGCCGCGGGGCGAGAAGCCCTGAGCAGGTCTCTTGCGGAGCGTCTGGGTGCGTACGAGAGTGAGAAGCATATTGTCCTGTTACTCGATGCTGTGGACCAGTTGGCCGACGGCCAAGATCTGGCGTGGCTGCCGCACCAGTTGGGGGATGGTGTGCGTGTCGTCCTCACATACGCCGACACGGAACCATCTGACGGTGCCACCACGCCGCTAGCAGCAGCACGACGAGCCCGTAGGACGCAGTTCCGTCAGGTGGAGTTGCCTGGGCTCACTGAACAGGACGTCCGCGTGATCGTCGTGGCGTACCTAGAGGAGTATTGCAAAGAATTGGAGTCAGCCGAGATCGATGCAATTTGTCAACTAGAACAGGCCAGGAACCCGTTGTACCTCCTGGTAATGCTGAACGAATTGCGCGCACTAAGTGGCAACGATATGCAGCGGGTCGTCCGCTCAGTTATCGCTGAGCTTCCACGGCTACGGCCGGACGCAGTTAGCCTTTTCGAATGGAGATTGGAGTCTCTGGAGCGGGCGTTTGGAACCGACCGAGTAAGACAGTGGTGCTCGTATATCTGCGCCGGCCGGACGGGCATGTCCAGTACTGAGCTACGTGAGCTTGTCGTCACTGGGGAAGAAGGACAGGATGCGTCGGTGGTGCCGCTTATCGAGCGCGGTATCCGCCAATACCTACGACCCCGGGGCGGCGAGCTGGACTTTTTCCACACTCAGCTAGAGCAAGCTGTGAAAAAGCGATATCTCGATACGAACGCGGCGTACGTAGAGTCGCACGTCGCGATCGCATCCTACTTCCGCAGGAAGGCCGACCCGCAGGGCACGGGCGAGTGGAAGGGCGGCCATGAACGCGCCCTCAGCGAGCTGCCCTATCACCTTGCAGAAGGCGGGAAGCTTGACGATCTGTTCGGAGTGCTTACTGATTTTCAGTTCCTTGAGCGCAAGGCCGCCGAGGTGGGCGTAGTCGAGCACGTAGACGACGGGGGTGTAGTCACGAGAACGCACACTGGCGTCTTTGCGCTCCAAGACGATCTCGACTTGGCCATTGCCAAGTTCGCAGACATCAAGGTTCGGGGTACGCATCCTCTCATCGTCACGGCGTTTAATACTGGAAAGGAGCTCGCTGTCCGTTGCCCTCGGTGCGCCGCCATATGTTCCCGCGAGACGCAACAGCTTGGCATGGAAATGCTATGTCCGCACTGCAACGGACCGCTGAAGGTAAACCCATCTCCCGTCAGGATCCGCGGCGGCCTTGGGCACGCTGAGGACGTTGGCTACGAATGATTGGAGCCTGCCGTGACCGCGCACCAGGGGTCGCTGGTGCACCGGTGGCGGCGCCGGGTCTGGGCAACGCAGCGGATCTCCTCGACGGGATGGGCGGCGAGGTAGCGGACGTACAGGATCTGCACGGCCGGCCGGGCCGGGCGGCAGGCGGACGCGGCCGGCTTGGGAGTGCAGGCGGACGCGGCTGGCTTGGGAGTGCAGGCGGGTGCGGCCGGTGGCGGGGTGAAGGCGCCGGCGTCGATCAGGCGGCGGGTGTTGACGGCCAGCATGCCGCAGCTCGGCGAGTTCGGGAGTCACCTGCGGGGCGGGCCGGGCAGGGCACAGCACAGCGTGGGGAAGGCGGCACCAGGGCGTGCCGTCCTGCGAGGGGTGGGCAACGCCTGAGCTGACGTGCCAGCGGCAGACGGCCGGCACGGCGCTCACGAGCACTCGCTGCCCAGGCCGCCCGAGTGGTCGTCCAGCCGGCCGAGCACCTGCCCGTAGTCCTTCAGGGTGGTCATATCCAACAAGGCCGTCGAGAGATATCCGCCGAACTCACACAGAGGCGGGACCGGCATCTGTGTCTCCTCGTCGAGGTACACAGGCGTCCCGTCGAGGACACCCCTCCGCTTTAGCAGCGCGGCCACCTCCACCGCGGAGATCACTTCACTGTCCAGGTACTTCTCCAGCATCCCAGACTGCACAAAAGCAAGGTCCACTCTCGCACCCTCCCCAGGAGCCTCAGAGGAACTCCCGTCAGCTCACCCACAATGAGTCGAGACTGAACCACACATCTCATGAGACAGATTTGAACAGCGGAAAGAAGGTGCGGTTGCGTGAGCGCGGGGAGGAACAGTTGGCGACCAGGTCCCCGAGGCCGGCCAGTCCGGCGAGGGTGGCGGGATGCGCGCCCATGGCCACGGCCAGACGGGTGGTCTCGGCAAGGCCGCAGGTGATGAGCATGGCCTGTGCGTTGTGGCCCAGGCCCATGCAGGAGGCGATGCCGATCGCGAGCGCCACGATGTTCTTGACTGCGCCGCCGAGCTCGCGGCCGGTCACGTCGGTGCTCGTGTAAGGGCGGAAGTAGCTGGTTTGGCAGGCTTTCTGAACGCGGATGGCGGTGGCTTCGTCGCCGAGTTTCACGATGATGTCGATACCGGGTGGATCGAGGTCTCGCCATGCTGTCCCCAGGAAACCCGACACCACAAAACCCGACACCTGACTTGACCAATGAACTGGACAGCAGGACCTGCTGTCCCGGCTGCAGCCGCGCGACGTGCAGGACGTCATCGCCGACATCAGCCTCTTCCGTCCGGGGCCGGTCGCCGGTGGCATGCCCGAGCGGTACATCGCCGCCCGGCACGGCGGCACACCGGCGTACGCCCACCGGGACCTGGAGCCGGTGCTCGCCGACACCTACGGCGTGACCATCTGGCACGAGCAGATCATCGAGACGCTGCATGTGATGACCGGCTGCGACCTGGCCCTCGCGGAGATCGCGCGGCGGGCGCTCGGTGACAAGAACCGGCTGCCCGCGATCCGGGACTGGTTCCACGGCCTGGCACGCGCGCGTGGCTACAGCGCCGCCGTCCGGGACGAGGTCTGGAGGACTGTCGAGGCCTTCGGCGCGTACGGCTTCTGCCGGGCCCACGCGGTCGCCTTCGCCGTACCGGCCCTGCAGAGCGCCTGGCTCAAGGCGCACCATCCGGCGTACCTGCTGGCCGGCCTGCTCGAACACGACCCCGGGATGTGGCCCAAGCGGGTCCTGGTCTCCGACGCCCGTCGGCGTGGTGTGCCGATCCTGCCCGTCGACATCAACCACTCCAAGGTGAAGCACACCGTGGAGAGAGCCGGCGGAGAGGGAGAGCAGTGGGGTGTGCGGCTCGCCCTGTCGGCGGTGCACGGCATCGGCGCGGAGGAGTGCGCCCGGATCGAGGAGGGGCAGCCGTACGGATCGTTGTCGGACTTCTGGCAGCGAGGGCGCCCCAGCCGTCCGGTCGCCGAACGCCTCGCGGAGATCGGCGCCCTGGGCTGTCTGCACGACGGGCGTCTCACCCGGCGCGACCTGTTGCTCCAGATCGCCGAACTCCATCGGGCCTCCCGCGCCCGGTCGGCAGGCAACGGCCAACTGCCCATCGACGCGGGCGCCGTCGGTGGTGCGGAGCCGAGCGGTCTGCCGGAGATGACCGGCCGCGAGGCCCTCAGCGCCGAGCTGAACACCCTCGGCATCGACGTCTCCAGGCATCTGATGGAGCACCACCACCGGCTGCTGCGCGAGATCGGCGCGACCGACGCGGCGCATCTGGCCGGGCTGCGGGCCGGTCAGCAGGTCCTGGTCGCCGGTGTACGGGCCTCCACGCAGACCCCGCCGATCGCCAGCGGCAGGCGGGTCATCTTCGTGACGCTGGAGGACGGCTCCGGCCTGGTCGACCTGGCCTTCTTCGAGGATTCGCATCCGGCGTGCGCGTACACCGTCTTCCACAGCGGGCTGCTGCTGGTGCGCGGCACGGTCCAGGTGCGCGGCACCCGGCGTACCGTCGTCGGCTCCATGGCCTGGGACCTGGACGAGATCGCCGCCGCCCGCCGCGACAACGGCCCCGAGGCCGCGCTCGCCCTCCTCGGTACCGACCGTCCGGCCCCGACCCCCGCCCAGCCGCGGCGGACCCTGGCCAACGGCACCACCGGCGCCCGGCTGCATCCGTACGCCGACCTCCAGCCCGCCGGGACCCGCTCGGCCGACCTGAAGAAGTTCGGCCACACCAGTCCGGGGAGCGCGGGATGACCAGGCGTCAGCGGCACATAGCCCACCTCCATCTGCACGCCGCACTGAGCGAGGCCCAGTACGCCGACGTAATCGAACTGATGTCCGGTGTCACGCCTCATGTCCAGGCCGTACCGCCCGACGCCGTCCAGCTCGACCTGACGTCGGCGCTCAGATACTTCGATCTGTCCCCCTACGACGCCGTCCAGCTGGCGAAACTGAGGCTGAAGGGGCTCTACGGCATCGACAGCAGCGCGGGGCTCGCGGGCAACCGCATGCTGGCGGCGATGGCGGCCGACGCGTCCGCACCCGGCGACACCACCTGGGTCCCCGCCGGGCAAGTGGGCGACTGGCTGTATCCGCGGCCGGTCACCGCGTTGCCCGGGATCAGCCGTGCCACCGCGGAGACGCTCGGCAGGTACGGGCTGCACACCATCGGGCAGGTCGTCGACCTGCCCGGCGGGACCCTGCAGCGGCTTCTCGGCGCCGTTCCCGCCCGGCTGCTCGCCGAGCGTGCCCGCGGGCGCGATCCCCGCCCGGTCGCTCCGGCGGAACCGGCGGAGCGCATGGTCGCCGACCTGGTGCTGGAGCGGGACTGCCTCGATCCAGCGCAGCATCATCGAGCGGTCCTGGGGCTTGCCGACCGGATCGGCCAACGCCTGCGCGGCGAGAGCCAGGTCACCGGGCGGCTCGCCCTGACGGTGCGCTATGCCGACCACAGCTCCACCACACGCACCTGCACACTGCCGGAACCGACCGACCATTCACCCGCCCTCGCGGCGACCGCCCTTGGGCTGCTGGCCGCCCTGGGACTGCAACGAGCGCGAGTCCGCTCCTACGCGATCCGCGCGGACAATCTGCTGCCGGCCGACAGTACTTACCGTCAGCTCTCCCTGGACCCGGGCGACGACCGGGCCCGCGCGGCCGAGGCCGCCGCCGACCGCGCCCGCAGGCGCTTCGGGCCCGGCGCTGTAGGTCCAGCCGCTCTCGCGAGTCCAGCCGCTCTCGCGAACTGACTCCGCGACAATCTCCGTCCGGGCCGGTGTGATCAGGGCTGATCGCTGACGGCTCGGTAGGCCGCTGTGAACAGGGTGTGGCACAGGTCGATCAGTTCTTCGACGGTGGCGTTCTGGTGGCCGAGGGTCCAGTCCACGAGGAGTTCGTTGACTCCGCCGACCAGGCTCATCGTGGTCATGGTGAGCCGGCGGGAGGAGGCTTCCGTACCGGGGAGCGGTCCGACGACGGCGGCGACCATCGCGGCGAACTCGTGCAGGACCTCGCGGCGGCGAACCTCGAGGCGGGGGCTCGCGCCCACGACCTCGATAAGCACCAGGCGGGCCGTGCGGGCGTCGCCGGCCAGTGCGCGGATGAACACCTCGAGGCCGGCGCGCAGCTGGGCGTCGACATCGGGGGCGGCAGCGGCCGCGGCCTGCGCGGTGTCGGCGGTGATCGTGGCGACCAGCTCGTTGTAGACCCCGGCGAGCAGGTCCTCGCGGTCGCGGAACGACTCGTAGAAGTAGCGCTCGGTCAGTCCGGCGTGCGAGCACACCTGTTTGACGGAGACCGAGGCGTAGCCGGCCGTGCCGAACAGGTCGAGGCCCGCCTGGATGAGGCGGGCGCGGCGCTCCTGCTGTCGTTGCGCCGCGTCGCGTCCGCCGTAACGCCGCCCGGCGGTCTGTGTGCCGGCCATTTCTCCCCTTCGCAGAGGTGTTGACACCGGTGTGCTCCGAACTGACACTCTAGCTTGTCAGATGATCTGACACGGTGACGTGTCAGACGCGTGTGGGGGCCGCTTGCCGCCACGCTGCTTGGCGTTCCGCTCATGCTCTGGGCAGGGAGAGAAGGGGTTCGACCGTGGCGGCACCGCCCGAAGACCCGTACACATCCAGCACATCCAGCACATCGAGGACGTCGAGGACATCGAGCCGGAGAAACCGCGACCGGCTCTCCCGTGCACAGCCGCTGACCGGCAAGGTGATCGCGGTCACCGGGGCGGGGCGCGGAATCGGGCGGGCCGTCGCGGCCCGGCTCGCCGCGGCCGGAGCCTCCGTGGCGATCGGCGATCTCGACGCGGAGCTGGCCGTCGAGACGGCTGATGCCATCGGCGCGCATCCCGGTGGCCGGCTGCTCGGGCTGCCTCTCGACGTCACCGACACACCTTCCTTCGAAGGCTTCCTGCGTACCGTCGAGACCCGGCTCGGGCCGATCGACGTACTGATCAACAACGCCGGGATCATGTGGGTGGGCCCCTTCGAGGAGGAACCGGAGGAAGCCGCTCTGCGCCAGTTCGACGTCAACGTCCACGGCGTACAGAGGGGGATGAAACTCGTGATCCCGGAGATGCGGAAACGCGGTCACGGCCACGTCGTGAACATCGCCTCCGCCGCCAGCAAGGTCGCCCCGGCCGGCGAGGCGACCTACGCGGCGACGAAGCACGCCGTCCACGGCTACAGCACCGCCGTCCGCACCGAACTGCGGGGCACCGGCGTGCAGGTGTCCCTGGTGATGCCCGGGGTCGTGGAGACCGAGCTGGCCGTGGGCACCGCGTCCGGCCGCACCCCGCGCCTGACGACGGATCAGGTGGCCGACGCGGTGCTCGACGTCGTGCTGCGCCCGCGGTTCGAGGTCTTCGTGCCACGCCGGATCGCCGCGCTGACCCGGCTGGCCGCGCTGCTGCCGGGCCGTGCCCGCGACGTCATGCATCACCTCCTTGTCCCCGACCAGCTCGCCGCCCTGTCCGACCGGTCGGTCCGCGCGGCCTACGAGGAGCGCACCCGGACCGCCCGTCATCCTGAGAGTTGAGCCCGTGACCACCACGCCCAAGCCGGCGCCCAGCACGGAGAAGGCCCAGGACACGGCCGCTCCGCGTCCCATCCCCGAATTCGAAGGTGTCCACGACGTGTGGCCCCGCGGTGACCGGCTGCGCGCCGTGCGCAGTGCCGCGGCCGCCTA
>NZ_JBEYVP010000084.1:0-13024 GCF_040644035.1 Streptomyces sp. NPDC047042
GCCGCCCCCAGACCCCCGCTTCGGCCTGAACGGCCTCGTCCTCAAACGCCGGACGGGCTGACTATCCAGCCCCTCCGGCGTTTGAGGAGCGGGGGTTCGGGGGCAGCGCCCCCGAGGATGGGACGGGTAGGGGCGGCGGGGGCGAGAAAACCAAGTGCCCCGCACACCGCGAACGCGGCACGCAGGGCACCCAGCACGATCAACTCACCCGTCACACCGGAACAGAAGCCACCCCAGCCTCAAGGAACCGCTTCCCGTTCACCCGCTCGGAGACACCTTCACGGTCCAGGTAAGGCGTGACCCCACCCAGGTGGAACGGCCACCCCGCCCCCGTGATCAGGCACAGGTCGATGTCCTGCGCCTCAGCCACGACACCCTCCTCGAGCATGAGCCCGATCTCCTGCGCGACCGCGTCGAGCACCCGGTCCCGCACCTGCTCCTCGCTCAGGGAGACATCCCCCTGCTTCAGCAGCGCGGCGACCTCGGGGTCCAACTCGGGCTTCCCGCTGTCGTACACATAGAACCCCCGCTTGCCCGCCTTGACGACCGCGGCAAGGTTCGGCGAGACGGTGAAGCGGTCCGGGAACGCCCGGTTGAGCGTCTCCGAGACGTGCAGCCCGATAGCAGGGCCGACCAGCTCGAGCAGCACCAGCGGAGACATCGGCAGCCCCAGCGGCTCCACCGCCTTCTCCGCGACCTCGACCGACGTACCCTCGTCGATCACGTTCTGGATCTCGCCCATGAAGCGGGTAAGGATACGGTTCACGACGAACGCCGGGGCGTCCTTCACGAGCACCGCCGTCTTCTTCAGCTTCTTGGCGACACCGAACGCCGTGGCGAGCGAGGCGTCGTCCGTCTTCTCGCCGCGCACGATCTCCAGGAGCGGCAGGATCGCGACCGGGTTGAAGAAGTGGAAGCCCACGACCCGCTCGGGGTTCTTCAGCTTCGACGCCATCTCGGTGACCGACAGCGAGGAGGTGTTGGTGGCGAGGATCGCGTGCGCCGGGGCGACCGCCTCGACCTCCGCGAACACCTGCTGCTTGACGCCGATCTCCTCGAAGACGGCCTCGATGATGAAGTCGGCGTCGGAGAAGCCCTCCGCCTTGTCCAGCACACCGGTGACCAGGGCCTTGAGGCGGTTGGCCTTGTCCTGGTTGATACGGCCCTTGCCGAGCAGCTTGTCGATCTCGGCGTGGACGTAGCCCACACCCTTGTCGACGCGCTCCTGGTCGATGTCGGTCAGCACGACCGGCACCTCGAGGCGGCGCAGGAAGAGCAGCGCGAGCTGCGAGGCCATCAGACCGGCACCGACCACGCCCACCTTGGTGACCGGACGGGCCAGCGACTTGTCGGGCGCACCCGCCGGCCGCTTGCCGCGCTTCTGGACCAGGTTGAACGCGTAGATCCCGGACCGGAGTTCGCCGCCCATGATCAGGTCGGCGAGCGCCACGTCCTCGGCGTCGTACCCCTGCTGGAGGTCGCCGTTCTTGGCCGCGGCGATGATGTCGAGGGCGCGGTACGCGGCCGGAGCCGCGCCGTGCACCTTGCTGTCCGCGATGAACCGGCCCCGGGCGACGGCCTGGTCCCAGGCCTCACCGCGGTCGACGGCCGGACGCTCCACCTTGATGTCGCCCTTGATGACGGACGCCGTCCAGATCAGCGACTGCTCCAGGAAGTCCGCGCCCTCGAACAGCGCGTCCGCGATGCCCAGGTCGAGGACCTGCTGCCCCTTGAGCTGCTTGTTCTGGTTGAGCGAGTTCTCGATGATCACGCTCACCGCACGGTCCGCGCCGATCAGGTTCGGCAGGATCGTGCAGCCGCCCCAGCCCGGTACGAGGCCGAGAAAGACCTCGGGGAGGGAGAAGGCCGCGATGGACTTCGACACGGTCCGGTACTCGCAGTGCAGACCGACCTCGACGCCACCGCCCATGGCGGCACCGTTGTAGTAACCGAAGGTCGGGACCGCGAGCCCGGCGAGCCGCTTGAAGACCTCGTGGCCGCCCTTGCCGATGGCGAGCGCGTCGGAATGGTTCTTCAGGAGCTCTACGCCCTTGAGGTCCGCGCCGACCGCGAAGATGAACGGCTTGCCGGTGATGCCGACACCGACGATCTCGCCGGCCGACGCCTCCTTCTCGACCTGGTCGATGGCGATGCTCAGGTTCGCCAGCGAGGCCGGGCCGAAGGTGGTCGGCTTGGTGTGGTCGAAGCCGTTGTCGAGGGTGATCAGAGCGAAACGCCCGGCGCCGAACGGCAGGTCGAGGTGGCGTACGTGTGCGGACGTCACGACCTCGTCGGGGAACAGCTCGGCCGCGCCCTTGAGGAGTTCGGTGGTGCTCACTTGTCGCCTCCGGCGTCCTTGTGGTGCGGGTTCTCCCAGATGACGGTCGCGCCCATGCCGAAGCCGACGCACATGGTGGTGAGGCCGTAACGGACCTCCGGCTGCTCCTCGAACTGACGGGCAAGCTGCGTCATCAGACGCACACCCGAGGAGGCGAGCGGGTGACCGAAGGCGATGGCACCGCCGTACTGGTTCACGCGCGCGTCGTCGTCGGCGATGCCGTAGTGGTCGAGGAAGGCGAGAACCTGGATGGCGAAGGCCTCGTTGATCTCGAACAGACCGATGTCACCGATGCCGAGGCCCGCCTTGGCGAGGGCCTTCTCGGTGGCCGGGATCGGCCCGTAGCCCATGACCTCGGGCTCGACGCCGACGAAGGCGTACGAGACGAGGCGCATCTTGACGGGCAGGTTGTTCTCGCGGGCGAAGTCCTCGGAGGCGATGATCGACGCGGTGGCACCGTCGTTCAGACCGGCCGCGTTACCGGCGGTGACCCGCCCGTGCACCCGGAACGGCGTCTTGAGGTTCGCCAGGTTCTCCAGCGTGGTCCCCGGCCGCATCGGCTCGTCGGCGGTCACCAGACCCCAACCGGTCTCGCCAACCTGGTCGTTGGTGTTGCGCACCGAGATCGGCACCAGGTCCTGCTGGATCTTGCCGTTGGAGTACGCCTTGGCGGCCTTCTCCTGCGAGCGCACGGCGTACTCGTCGGTGCGCTGCTTGGTGATGTGCGGGTAACGGTCGTGCAGGTTCTCGGCGGTCATGCCCATGAACAGGGCCGACTCGTCGACGAGCTTCTCGCTCACGAACCGCGGGTTCGGGTCGACGCCCTCGCCCATGGGGTGACGGCCCATGTGCTCGACGCCACCGGCGATGACGGCGTCGTAGGCGCCGAAGGCGATCGAACCGGCGGTGGTGGTGACGGCGGTCAGCGCGCCCGCGCACATGCGGTCGATGGAGTAGCCCGGGACGGACTGCGGCAGACCGGCGAGGATTCCGGCCGTACGGCCGAGGGTCAGGCCCTGATCGCCGATCTGCGTGGTCGCGGCGATGGCGACCTCGTCGATCTTCTTCGGGTCGAGACTCGGGTTGCGGCGCAGCAGCTCCCGGATCGCCTTGACGACGAGGTCGTCGGCGCGGGTCTCGTGGTAGATGCCCTTCGGGCCCGCCTTGCCGAACGGGGTGCGGACGCCGTCGACGAAGACGACGTCCCTGACGGTACGAGGCACGATGGCTCTCCTCCAGAGGTGCGGGACGGCACTGCTGCGATACGCAACCGCTGAGCGGGCGCTCAGCCCCATGCTACTTACGAGTAACCCTACTGCACACCCCTGGGCAAGAGAGCGGCGAAGGTCACACGGGTTCAGCATGTTACCCCCGGTTACAGGGGCAGGCCTAAGGGGCGCGGGGAACTGCGCGACCAGCCACAACGCACCCGCAGTCGCATCACAGGAGAAAGCCCCTACCCCCTGGGCGGAGCAGTGGACCCCCGGGGCGTCAACACGGGCGTAGCTACAGGATGAGACCCACCCCCACCCCCACCGATCACGCCAAACAACGTCCGAGCAACATCCGCCCCAAACCCATGCACATCGTGACTCATCGCGGACAACGTAGGCCGAGTCAACCTGCACAGCTGCGAGTCGTCCCAGGCCAGCAACGACACATCGCCCGGCACCCCGAGCCCCATCTCCGCGGCCACGGACAGACTCGCCACGGCCATGATGTCGTTGTCGTACAGAATCGCCGTGGGCCGGTCCGCCGCCGAGGCGGACAGCAGCGACCTCGTCGCCCGTGCTCCCGCGTCACCGGAGTAGTCGGTCGCCACCTGCGACGCCCCGGCCAGCCCGAGTTCCCGCGCGGCCGCGTCGAAGGCCGCCGTACGGATGTTCGTGTGCCCGAGTGCCGCCGCGCCCCCCACCCGGGCGATCCGCCGATGCCCGAGCGCCGCGAGATACCGCACCGCCTCCGTCACGGCCGTCGCGTCGTCGGTCCACACGGAGGTGAGCCCGCCGGTGAGCGACGGATGCCCGACCGCGACGGCGGGCATCCCGAGCCGTTCGACGGCCGGCACCCGGGGATCGTCGGCCCGCAGATCCACCAGGATCGCCCCGCCGATCAGCCGCCCCTTCCACCAGGACTCCTGCAGCCCGACCTCCTCCTCCAGGGACCGTACGAGTCTGAGCAGCAGCGAGCACGAATGCTCGGTCAGGACGCTCTCCACGCCCGAGATGAAGTCCATGTAGAACGGCTCGAGCCCGAGCAGCCGGGCCGGCCGGCAGATCGCCAGCCCCACCACGTCCACCCGGGACCCGGCAAGCGACCGCGCCGTGAGGTTCGGCTCCCAGCCCAGCTCACGGGCGGCGGCGAAGATCCGGTCCCGGGTCGCCTCGGCGAGCCCCGGTTTGTGGTTGAAGGCGAGGGACACGGCACCCTTGGACACACCGGCGCGCGCGGCGACGTCCTTGATGGTGACGCGGGGGGTCGGCAATGCCGTCATCAGTCGGGCTCCACGCAGTACAGGGCCGATCGGGCGGTCTCGGCATCCGGAGTCTTCCAGCCACGCACCCCGATGGTCACCTGTTCTCCGGGCAACAGCGTCACCAGCCCACGATCGGCCCGCGCTCCCGGCTCCAGCCGGTCCGCCTGGAGCAGCAGATCCCGTACGAGGGTACGAGCCGTGACGCTGACCGTCCCCGGAGCCACCCTCACGTCGAACTCGGGCCGGGGGTACGGGATTTCACGGTCCGGCACCGGGAAGTGCAGCGCCCGCAGCACCTCGTGGTCCGGGCGCTTTCCGTACGCCGTGGCGTCCGCGACCAGGAACTCCTTGGCCCCCACCGGCACGAGCTCACCCGGCACCCGCACCTCGGTGACCGCCCGTCGCTCCGCCGCGAACCCGACCCGCACCGACGCGCCGACCACACCGCCGTCCACGGACACCCGCCGCAGCTCCACCGTCCCCGACCACCGCTCCGCAGCCTGATTGACGACGGCCAACACCACGCCCTCGCCCCGGACTTGGAGGCTGAGCAGTCGGTCCGCGTACAGCCGCCGCAGCTCGTGGTAGAGCGGCTTCTCGCGCCCGTCCCCGTCGATCGCCGCCCAGGACGTCACCGGCCAGCAGTCGTTGAGCTGCCACACGATGGTCCCCGCGCACACCGGCCAGTTCGCCCGCCAGTGCTCGATCCCGGCGGCGACGGCACGGGCCTGGTTGACCTGGGTGAGGTAGTGCCAGCGGTCGAAGTCCCCCTCCGGCAGGGGGAAATGCCGGGCGAGCCCGCGCTCCAGCTTCCCGTTCCCGTCGTCGGCCTTCTGGTGGTGCAGCATCCCGGGGGAGTCGGAGGCGAGCCGCTCACCCGGCAGCGCGCGCCGCAGCGTGGCGTACGCGGGCGGCGCCTGCCAGCCGAACTCGGCCACGAAACGCGGGACTTCGAGCCGGTAGTCGGCGTAGTCCTCCCGGTTCCACACCTCCCACGAGTGGTGCGTGCCGTGCGCCGGATCGTTCGGATGCCGCTCCCAGGACCCGGACCAGGGACTGCCCGCCGTGTAGGGCCGTGTCGGATCCAACTCGGCCACCACACGCGGCAGTACGCCCAGGTAGTACCCCTCGCCCCACGACTCCCCGGCGAGCGCCCGCTCCCAGCCCCAGTCCCTGAAGCCCCACAGGTTCTCGTTGTTCCCGTTCCACAGCACCAGCGAGGGATGCGGCATCAGCCGTACGACGTTCTCCCGGGCCTCCGCCTCGACCTCGCCTCGCAGCGGCTGCTCCTCGGGATAGGCGGCGCACGCGAACGGGAAGTCCTGCCAGACCAGCAGCCCCAACTCGTCGCAGACGTCGTAGAAGTCCTCGCTCTCGTAGATCCCGCCGCCCCACACGCGTACGAGATCCACACCGGCGTCGGCCGCCTGCGTCAGCCGCCTCCGGTACCGCTCCGGTGTGATCCGGGACGGGAACACGTCGTCCGGGATCCAGTTGACCCCCCGCGCGAACAGCCGCTCCCCGTTGACGACCAGGGTGAACCCGGTCCCGTGGGCGTCGGCGGAGGTGTCGAGCCCGACGGTCCGGAACCCGATGCGCCGCCGCCAGCCGTCCAGCTCGACTTCGTCATGACGAAGCGTCAACTCGACCTCGTACAAGGGCTGTTGACCGTATCCCTGCGGCCACCACAGCTCCACGTCGGGCACTTCGAGCCGAACGACACCGCTGGTTCCGTCGACCGCACCCCGCGCCAGTACCTCACCGTCGCCCGGAAGGCCGCGACCCCTCACCCGTGCCTCCAGGGTGAGCCCGGCCTCGACTCTGGTGCGCTCGACCTCGACCGACAACTCGACCTGCCCCAGGCCGTGTTCGTCGACCGTCACCTCGGGGCGCACCCGGGCGATCCGAGCCGTCGACCAGTGCTCCAGGCGCACCGGGCGCCAGATACCGGCGGTGACGAGGGTCGGCCCCCAGTCCCAGCCGAAGGAGCAGGCCATCTTCCGGATGTACTGATAGGGCTCGGCATAGGCGCCGGGCCGCTCGCCCAGCCGCTCCCGCACGGCCTCCGCCTCGGCGTACGCGGAGGCGAACCGGACGGACAGCCGCCCTGTCATTCCGGTCACGTCGAACCGGTACGAGCGGTGCATGTTCCTTACCCGGCCGAGGAGTTGGCCGTCGAGCCAGATCTCGGCGGCGGTGTCGAGCCCGTCGAAGACGAGATCGGTCTGCTCCTGGACCGAGGGGGCCGCGAGCTGTGTCTCGTACGTCCACTCCCGGCGCCCCACCCATGCGACGTCCGTCTCGTTCCGGCCGATGAAGGGGTCCGGGATCACTCCGGCCGCCAGCAGGTCGGTGTGCACGCACCCCGGGACGGTGGCGGGCAGTTCGCCCCCCTCGTACCGCACGGTCCAGCCCTCGGTGAGTGGTGTGGCCTCCAGCATGCGCACTCCTAAACCGTTCCATTCCCGCGTCGGTGAAGCGCGGGAAAACCGGTGGCACCCTTGGCGAAATAGGGACTTTACCGGTTCAGTAAGTGGTGTCAGAGTGCCGAATCAGCCATCCCTGTAGTGCTCGTCCGTCCCGAACGGAGCTGATGCACATGAACCGCCGCACGATTCCCGCACTCCTCACCGCCGGGTTGCTGCTCTCCGCATGCACCGGAACCGGAGGAACATCGAAGGGCGCCGACGCCAAAGCACCTGACGACCCGTCAAAGGTGACCGGGACCATCAAGGTCCTCACCGTACGGACCGACCTCGTGCAGGACGGCACGCTGAAGAAGTACGCCGACGACTTCCGGAAGATCTACCCGAAGGTCGAGGTCGAGTTCGAGGGGCTCACCAACTACGAGGCCGAAGTCAAGATCCGTATGAACACGGAGAACTACGGCGATGTCCTGCTGATCCCCGCGGTGATCAAGAAGAGCGACTACCCGAAGTTCTTCGCCTCGCTGGGTACCGAGGCGGAGCGCGCCAAGAAGTACCGCTTCACCGGCTTCACCACCGTCGACGGCAAGGTCTACGGCCAGAGCCCGATCGGGGTGACCCCCGGATTCGTCTACAACAAGAGGATCTGGCGGGAGGCCGGGATCACCGACTGGCCCACCACGCCCGCCGAGTTCATCACCGCCCTGAAGGCGATCAAGTCGAAGACGGACGCGGACCCGTACTACACCAACTTCGCCGCCCAGTGGCCGCTCACGTCCTGGACGTATGTCAACGGCTCGGTCGGCTGCGACACCGGGGCGACGACCAAACTGGTCAAGAGCGACCCCTGGGCCAAGGGCGCCGACCTGCGCGTGGGCGACACCCTGCTGTACGACATCGTGCACGAGAAGCTCGCCGAGAAGGACCCCACGACCACCAACTGGGAGGCTTCCAAGCCCCGGTTGGCGAAGGGCGAGATCGCCACTCAGTGGCTCGGCACCTGGGCGATCATCCAGTTCCAGGACGCGGCCAAGAAGGCCGGCGTGGACCCCGCCGACATCGGGTTCATGCCCTTCCCGGCGCAGGTGGACGGAAAGTTCTGCGCGGTTGTCGGCCCCGACTACAACCAGGCCGTCAACGTCCACAGCAAGCACAAGGAAGCGGCCCGCGCCTGGATCGACTGGTTCACCGACAAGTCCGGTTACGGCGAGGACAACCTGGCCATCTCCCCGCTCAAGGACGCTCCGCTGCCCGCCGTGCTCCAGCCGTACGACGACGCCGGCGTGAAGTTCATCGAGGTCGACGACACCGCGGGCGCCCAGGTCAAGCTCATCGACACCGAGTCGGAGGTCGGCCTCTACGCCCCCGACTACCGCCAGGATCTCGTCGACCTGGCCCGCGGCGCCCGCAAGGGCAGCCTCGACGACTTCCTCGGAGACCTCGGCAAGCGCTGGACCGAGGCCCAGAAGTCCGTGGGGACACAGTGACGGACACCACCGATGCCGGCATGGCGGGACGAAGGGCGGTGCGCCGGAAGGAACCGCCGCCCGGTCCCGTCACCGGCGCCCGACCCGGACCACCCCCGCCCAGGGCACGCCTGTGGCGGGGCGTGACCCCCTGGCTGTTCCTGATCGCCCCGCTCGCGCTGCTGCTGACCTTCACCTACGCGCCGATCGTCAACATGATCGCGTACAGCTTCACCGACTGGGACGGCGTCAGCCCCGAACTGCACTACACGGGCGCCGAGAACTACACCGAACTCCTCACCCGCCCCGAGCTGTTCGAGGTGTTCTTCGTCAGCGGCTACTACCTGGCCGCCTCCGCGCTGCAGATCGTCGCCGCGCTCTACTTCGCGACGATCCTGAGCTTCAACGTCCGTTTCCGGAACTTCTTCAAGGGCGTGCTGTTCTTCCCGTACCTGATCAACGGGGTCGCGATCGGCTTCGTGTTCCTCTACTTCTTCCAGGACGGCGGCACCCTCGACTCGGTGCTCGGTGTGTTCGGCGTCCACACGGACCACGCCTGGCTGGGCACGCCGACGTCGGCGAACATCTCGCTCGCCGGGGTCTCGGTCTGGCGCTACATGGGCCTGAACTTCGTACTGTTCCTGGGTGCGATCCAGTCCATCCCGGGGGAGTTGTACGAGGCCGCCGAACTCGACGGTGCGAACCGCTGGCACCAGTTCCGGTACATCATCGCGCCGGGCATCAAGCCGGTGCTGAGCCTGAGCGTGATCCTCTCGATCTCGGGCTCCCTCTCGGTCTTCGAGATCCCGTACATCATGACCGGCGGGGCGACCGGCACCGAGACCTTCGTCATCCAGACGGTAAAGCTGGCGTTCCAGTTCAACAAGACGGGGCTCGCCTCGGCGGCGGCCGTCGTACTCCTGCTGATCGTGCTCGCCGTGACCTGGGTGCAGCGGCGGCTCGTTCCGGACGACAGGGTGGATCTCGTATGACGCGCCGCGCGGTTGCCCGTACGTTCGTGTACCTGTCCCTGGTCCTCGCGGCGGTGGTCGTGCTGCTGCCGCTGGGCGTGATCGTCCTGACCTCGCTCAAGTCCGAGAAGGAGATGGCGGACGACAGCGGAGCGCTCTCGCTGCCGGGCGACCTCCTGAACTTCCACAACTATGTGACGGCGTTCCAGGACGGCGAGATGCTGTCCGCGTTCGCCAACACGGCCTTCATCCTGCTGTTCGCCGTCGCGGGAACCGTACTCATCGGCTCGATGACGGCGTACGCGATCGACCGCTTCACCTTCCGCTTCCGGAAGCTGGTGATCGCGCTGTTCCTGGTGGCGACCCTGGTACCCGGCGTCACCACGCAGGTGGCCACGTTCCAGATCGTCAACAGCTTCGGGATGTTCGACACCCTGTGGGCGCCCATCGCGCTCTACATGGGCACGGACATCGTGTCGATCTACATCTTCCTGCAGTTCGTCCGCTCGATCCCGGTCTCCCTGGACGAGTCGGCACGCCTCGACGGGGCCAACGCCGTCACGATCTACCGGAAGATCATCTTCCCGCTGCTCAAGCCGGCGATCGCCACGGTGGTGATCGTGAAGGGGATCACCGTCTACAACGACTTCTACATTCCCTTCCTCTACATGCCGTCCGAAGATCTTGGCGTGATTTCGACGTCCCTTTTCCGCTTCAAGGGCCCGTTCGCCGCCCACTGGGAGACGATCTCGGCGGGCGCGGTCCTGGTCATCCTGCCGACGCTGATCGCTTTCCTGTCGCTGCAGCGCTTCATCTACAACGGCTTCATGAAAGGAGCGACCAGGTGAGCCTGTTTTCAGGGGCGCGGGGAACTGCGCGACAAGCCACGACGGGCTCGCGCCCGCCGAACAGCAGAACCCCTACGGCGCCTCGGCGGAAAGCGCCTCCACCAGAACCGGGGTGACCTGCTCCACTTGCCAGGCCCGAGCCCCGTATCCCGAAAGAGCCGCACCCACGGACTCCGCGTCGACGACGCCAGGCGGCTCCCAGCAAACCCTCCGCACCGTGTCCGGAGTGATCAGGTTCTCCTGAGGCATGTTCAACCGCTCGGCCAGCGCCGAGACCCCGGCCCGCGCGGCGGACAACCGGGCCGCCGCCACCGGATCCTTGTCGGCCCAGGCCCGTGGCGGCGGCGGCCCGACCACGGGCTGCCCCGGCTGGGGCAACTGGGAGTCGGTGAGCACCTTGACGCGGTCCACCGCCGCCTGCCACTGCTCCAGTTGCCGTCGCCCCATCCGATGCCCGAACCCGGTCAGCGCGGCCAGCGCGTGCACATTGGCCGGTACGGCGAGCGCGGCCTCGACGATGGCCGCGTCCGACAGCACCTTGCCCGGCGACACGTCCCGGCGCTGCGCGATCCGGTCCCGGGTCTCCCACAGCTCCCGTACGACGGCGAGCTGCCGGCGCCGGCGCACCTTGTGCATGCCGGACGTACGACGCCAGGGGTCCTTGCGGGGCTCCGGCGGCGGCGCCGAGGCGATCGCGTCGAACTCCTCGCGGGCCCACTCCAGCTTGCCCTGCCGGTCCAGCTCCTTCTCCAGCGCGTCCCGCAGGTCGACCAGGAGTTCGACGTCAAGCGCCGCGTACCGCAGCCAGGGTTCGGGCAGGGGCCGGGTCGACCAGTCGACCGCGGAGTGGCCCTTCTCGAGTACGAAACCGAGCACGCCCTCGACCATCGCGCCCAGGCCGACCCGGGGGAATCCGGCCAGCCGTCCGGCGAGTTCGGTGTCGAACAGGTGGGTGGGGATCATGCCTATCTCGCGGAGACAGGGCAGATCCTGGGTGGCGGCGTGCAGGACCCACTCCACGCCGTCGAGCGCCTCGCCGAGGCCCGAGAGGTCGGGGCAGGCGACGGGGTCGATGAGCGCGGTACCGGCGCCCTCGCGACGCAGCTGCACCAGATAGGCGCGCTGGCCATAGCGGTAACCGGACGCGCGTTCGGCGTCGACGGCGACCGGGCCGGTACCGGCGGCGAAGGCCGCGATCACCTCGGCGAGCGCGTTGTCGTCGGTGACGACAGGCGGAATTCCGTCACGGGGTTCGAGGAGGGGGATCGGCGCCGGAGCCTCAGAAGATCCGTTGTCGTCCGGAGGGGCGCCTCCGGTGGTTCGCAGTGAGCTGTCTGCTGCGGTCTCTTGGGCTTCGGTCACCTGTCAAGGGTATCTGTGTATGGACGGCGCCCGCCGACGGAACGTTCCGTCGACGGGCGCCTTGGGGTCGTAAACCGGTCACGTGTCACACGTGTCAGTGAATTATGTCGGTCATCTCGGTCGGTGATCAGTGATCAGTGGATGATCCCGGTCCGCAGGGCCACCGCGACCATCCCGGCGCGGTCGCCCGTGCCGAGCTTGCGGGCGATACGGGCGAGGTGGCTCTTGACGGTCAGTGCGGACAGGCCCATCGAGACGCCGATCGCCTTGTTCGACTGGCCCTCGGCGACCAGTCGCAGGACCTCGACCTCGCGGCCGGACAGTTCGCGGTAGCCGCCCGGGTGGCTCGGGGCACCCGGGGGGCGGCGGTGCATACGGGCGCCGGCACCGATGGGGGTGGAGCCGGGCCGGCCGGGGAGGCCGACGTTGTTGCGGGTGCCGGTGACGACGTAACCCTTCACTCCGCCCGCGAGGGCGTTGCGCACGGCTCCGATGTCGTCGGCGGCGGACAGGGCCAGGCCGTTGGGCCAGCCCGCGGCACGGGTCTCGGACAGCAGGGTGAGCCCGCTGCCGTCGGGCAGGTGGACGTCGGCGACGCAGATGTCGCGGGGGTTGCCGATGCGGGGACGAGCCTCCGCGATGGACGAGGCCTCGATCACATCGCGCACACCGAGCGCCCACAGATGGCGGGTGACGGTGGAGCGGACGCGGGGGTCGGCCACGACCACCATGGCGGTCGGCTTGTTCGGGCGGTAGGCGACCAGGCTTGCGGGCTGCTCAAGAAGAACGGACACCAGGCCTCCTGGAGTGCGGTGCTTTCAAGGTCACAGAGGTCTTCGGCATCAAACCTGTGCTCCTTTAGAGAAAGATCACGATCTGGTGAGTAACAATCCGTGCAATTCGGACACGCGATCGATCATCCGAAGATCGAACGGTTTCGGTCTGCGTCGATACGCGGCCGAAAGTGGCCGTATCGACAAAGAGCTACTAAAGGAACGCGTGGCGAGGCATGAAAACGGCGAACGGCCTTGGGGGGGCCCCCCCCGGGGCGCCCCGGCGGGGGGCCGGCGGTGGGCGCCGGGGGGCGGGGCCCCCCCCCGGCGGGGACCGGGGGGGGGGGGCCGCCCCCGGGGCGGC
>NZ_JBEYVP010000085.1:0-12909 GCF_040644035.1 Streptomyces sp. NPDC047042
CGTATCGCTCATGGCCTGAGCCTTCCTGTTGGGCCTTCCGGTGGGGATGAGCAATACGATGACGTTCATAATCTAAAAAGTCAAGCCCTTAGATGCCGATCGACATCTACGTATGCTTGACCGTCGAGCGCAGAGGGGCGGCCGGCCGCGCGGGCGACCAGGGCGCAGGCAGCGCGGAACCGTGCGCACATCGTCGCGACAGCCGCCAGGCTGTTCCGCGAGCGCGGCTATGACGGTGTCGGCATGGCGGAACCGATGGCAGCCGCCGGGTTCACCGCAGTTCCGCGCGGGCAGCCGGCTTCTGGCGCAGGGAACTGGCGCGGGGGGCAAGCGGTGCGCCGCCCAGGTGCAACGGGCGGGCTGCGGTGTCGGGTGCGTTCTGGGGAGGTCAGTTCGGGGCCGTGACGCAGTTGTGCTCGATGCCCAGGAGCACGAGGGTGTTGCGGATGCCCTGTTCGAGGACTTGATCGGCGAGTTGCGGGTCGGCGAGGGCCCGGGAGAGCTGGAGTGTGCCGGCCATCATGGCGTAGGAGCTGAGTGCCATGGGGCGGACCGAGAGCGGGTCATGGGGCGCCAGGCGGGTGGCGAGGCCGTCGGCGACCACCAGGACACCCTCGGTGTAAGCCTGCTTGGTCGGGTGTGCGCAGCGCCCTATCTCGTCGAGCAGGGCGGCGGAGGGGCAGCCGACGTCACGGCTGTCACGGTGCCAGGGGGACAGGTACCAGCGCACGATCTGTTCGAGGCCCGCGTGGCCCGGTTCCGCGTGCGCGACGATAGTCGCGTTCTGGGCCTCGAGCTGGTCGGTGATCATGGTGGCCACCAGGTCGTCCTTGGACGTGAAATGGGTGTAGAAGGCGCCGTTGGTCAGCCCGGCGTCCCTCATGAGCGCCGTGATGCCCGAGCCGTCGATGCCGTCCTCCTTGAAGCGGCGGCCCGCCACCTCGATGATCCTCCGCCTGGTGGCCTGCTTGTGCTCTCTCCTGTATCGCACCGCACACTCCTCAACGCGCCGGGTGGGCCGCTCGCCCTACAGTGGCTCCTCCAATGTATTGTATTGCGAACGTAATTCAATGGCTTCGGATTCCGACGCCCTCACGGCCGGGGCGGGAGTACCGCGCCTCCGCTCCTCCGCCCCGCCGGGCTGGACCGCCTGCGCCGCCGGCCCGCATCCGGTTCCGCCGCCGATCGCGGGCTCCGCTTCCCGCAGGAACCCTCTTGTGCGCCCGGGCCGCCCCGCAGGTCATGTGGGTCGTCGGCGAGCGGGTCGAGGACGGCGATCATGCGCGCCCTCACCAAAGAAGCCGGCACGTTGCCGCCGTGGGCTGCCCCTTCGTCCGGTGGCAGCATTCCGGTGTCGCGCAGGAGCGGGAGTAGGCGCGACGGGGGCGGGTCGGACGTTGATGACGACGGCGCTCACCACGTCAGCGGCCGACCCGCGAGCTCGGCGAGCTCCCCCGCGGCCGCCGCAGCCCCGGCCACTCCGCGCGCGCGGAGCTTGCGCCGGCCCACGACGTCCTGTCCGCAGTCGACGAGGAGGGCGCCGCCAGGGCTGCACCGGGTTCGCTGCGGGTGCGGGTGGGAGTTGCGCCGTACCGATGGCGCTGGGGCGAGGTCGAGGCGGGCGCTGTCGTATCGACGGTGTGGTGGCCTCCGGCCCAGTTCCCGCCCGTGGAATCCGGGCCACACCCGGCCTCGTGCTCACGCCGGGCATCGGTGTCCCTGACCAGCCTCTTGCGACCGTCGACGTAGGTGAACTGCCCCTGTCCTGGCGGTGCGCTGTGCTGCGCGCCCCGACTCTCGCCGGAACTCGTGATTCCGCCGCCGCGCATCTCGTGTCGCTCACCACTTGCGCGCCCAATGAAAGTATGGTCATACTTCAATAGTCGACGGGTCACTCAGGGGCCCGACCAGGGAGTTCTCCCACGCCCTCCTCTGGCCGTCGACTCCTGACTGCAGTCGCGGCCGGGAGACACATGGGAACCGCTCGACGCCCACCTGCGAGGAGGCAGGGGTCGGAGTGTACTGGCGGTAACCCTCACATTGAAGGGCACGACCGTGAACGCACGCGAAACACGAGGTGACGTGGTGACGTCGTACAAGAACGCGCAGACCCGCACCGTCACCGCCGACGGAGTGACCTACGCCTACCGCGACCTCGGCCCCCGGACCGGCATGCCGATCATCTTCATCACCCACCTCGCCGCGGTCCTGGACAACTGGGACCCCCGGGTCGTCGACGGCATCGCCGCCAAGCACCGGGTGATCACGTTCGACAACAGGGGCGTGGGCGCCTCCACCGGCGTGATCCCGAAGACCATCGAGGAGATGGCCAAGGACGCCGTCACCTTCATCCGGGCGCTGGGGTTCGAGCAGGTGGACGTCCTCAGCTTCTCGATGGGCGGCATGATCGCCCAGGTGATCGCCCAGACCGATCCGCAGCTCATCCGCAGGCTGATCCTCGCGGGCACCGGTCCGGCCGGAGGCGAGGGCATCAAGAACGTGACCCGGCTGTCCGACTACGACACCCTCCGGGCACTGCTCACCTTCCAGGACCCGAAGCAGTTCCTCTTCTTCACCCGCACCCCGAACGGGATCCGCGCCGGCAAGGAGTTCCTGGCCCGCCTGAAGGAGCGCACCAAGGACCGGGACAAGGCCATCTCCCTCATCGGGTACAGGTCCCAACTCAAGGCCATCCACCGCTGGGGGCTGACACGGCCGCAGGATCTGTCCGTCATCAAGATCCCCGTGCTCGTCGCCAACGGCGACAACGACAGAATGGTTCCGACGCCCAACTCGTACGACATGGACCGGCGACTGCCGAACTCAGAGCTGGTGATCTACCCCGACGGCGGCCACGGCGGCATCTTCCAGTACCACGAGCAGTTCGTGCCGACGGCGCTCGAGTTCTTCGGCCGGCCGTAAGGCCGCGGTGTGATCGGCGCTCGGGCCGAGGATGTTGACTTAGAGCCGTGACGCCCGCCGGGTGTCACGGCTCTCGTCACTTGTCCCACGTCACTGACCTGCTCGCTTCTCGGTCATGCGGCACCGAGGCGGTTGCCGTGCGGGATGGCGATACGGAGACCGGTGTGGTCGACATGCCGTGCGGGCGGCAGGCCCGGGACCTGCGCTGCCGCCAGGTCCTGTCCCGCTTCGTGGTGTAAGCGACCATGCTCGGCGCGTTCCGGTAAGCCGAGCGTCGGCCACCGCGGGACACGCCTCCCGGGTCACGCAGCGGCTGACCTGCCGGCAGCGCCGTGCGCGGCCCCGAGCCGCGCCGATGCGGCGATGACCTGCGCATTCCGGCGCCTTGATCCGCTACACCACCTGGCGGGACGCCACCTGCCGCCACGGCGTACCGAATGCGCGCAGCGCCATCGGCGGTACGAGCGGAGGGCCGCCGCGTCGGTGTCGCTTCCGAGATGGCAATTGCCCCCCGGAGCCACCCGCTCTCGCCGGCGGCGGAAGCGCGGGTGTACGGCACCGGCGTCGTGGCCTTTGCCAGGTGGTCACCCAGCCGGTATTGACGGGCACCGCGCCAAGGCGAGGGCGTTCTCGATTCCCCGCTCGAGGACCTCGTCGGAGAACTTCCGGTCGGAGAGCGCCCGGGACAACTGCAGCGTTCCCACCATCATCATGAAGAGCCCGATCGCCCGACCGCGGGCGGACTGCGGATCCTCGGGAGCCAGGCGGGCGGCGAACTCGTCCAGGATGGCTTTGGCGCCGTCGGTGTAGGCACCTTTGATGGCGTCACCGCAGCGGCCGATCTCGTCGAGCAGGGCTGCGTTCGGGCAGCCGTCGCCGGGGTTGTCCCGGTGCCCGGGCGACAGATACTCGCGGATGAGATCCTCGAGTCCCTCGCGGCCGGGCCGCAGCCCGCCGAACTGCTTCACCAGCGTGCGCAGCTGCTCTGCGATGACGTTGGCGACGAGGTCGTCCTTGGACTCGAAGTGGGCGTAGAAGGCTCCGTTGGTGAGTCCGGCGTCGGACATCAGCGTGGAGATGCCGGACCCGTCGATGCCGTCCTTCTTGAACCGGTGGCCGGCCCGCTCGATGATCCGCTGCCGCGTCACCTGCTTGTGCTCCTTGGTGTAGCGCGCCACAAGGCCCCTCCCCCACTTTGCCCGGCCATTGCCCTGTGTTCCATCGTAATCCAGGTCTGACGTATGTAATATTATGATCGGCAGGTATTGTGCCGACCGCTCCGCTGCCCCTCGGACGGCAGGTCACGGGTCGTTGTGCCGACGCGACGGACACCGCGTCTCGATATCCCGAGCGCACCGCGATCGTCTTCGGCGCCGACCACATCACGTACGCCGGCCTCGACGCCGCCGGCCGGGTCTCGAACCTGCTCGTCCTTGCCCGTGGTGCGGTCGCACCCCGAGGGCGTGGTGCCATGGCGGCCGCGACGAGAAGGCATACCGCTTCGACAGGGGTACGCATGGCGCCGACTTCGACCGGACCGACGACGGCCCTCCTACCGGCGTGGTCGGCCTCGCCCAGGACGCCTTCGCCGGGAAGCGGCGCCGCACTCGCCGCCGCTCGGGCACAAGGCGTTCCGGTCAGGCGGTGTGGGTGGGGTGGCCGGTGCAGCCGGCCGCGCCGCCCCCGTAGAAGGTGGCGGGGTCACGGGTGCTCAGGGGTGCGCCGACGCGGACGCGCTCGACCAGGTCGGGGTTGGCGAGTGCCAGCGAACCCGCGGTGCCGACCTCGGTGCTGACGTCGGTGATGCCGTTGTCGATGTCCTTGGCGCGGGGCGGCGATGTCGGTGCCGGCCCGGTTGAGGATCAGCGTGTCAGGCCACAGCTCGACTCACGGGTGCGTCAGGTGTCATACCCGCTACCGATACCGGTCCCCGGCACAGCCGATGGTATGACGTACATAATTTTACGATCCAGGGCGACATTCCTGACCGTCCCGCCGAGCATCCGCCGGGGTGGCACGGCTCGTTGCCAGTGGGCCTCGAAAGGTGCGCCGGTAGGCCAGTGGTGTGACGCCGATAGCGGCGTGCAGGTGTTCGCGCAGCGAAGTGCCGCCGGCGAAGCCGACCTGGCCGGCGATGTCGTCGACCGGCAGGTCGGTGGATTCCAGCAACTGCCGGGCCCGGTCGACGCGTTGCTGGATGAGCCAGCGTCCGGGGCTCAGACCGACCTCTTCTTTGAAGCGGCGGGCGAAGGTGCGCTGGCTCATGTTCGACTGCTCGGCAAGGTCGCTCAGGGTCAGCGGCTTGTGCAGGTTCTGCAGCGCCCACTGCCGGGCGGCGGACGTGTCGTTCGCCGTTGCGTCGGGGACCGGGCGTTCGATGTACTGCGCCTGACCTCCGTCGCGCCACGGCGGGACGACGCAGGTGCGGGCCACCCGGTTGGCGATCTCGCTGCCGTAATCCTTGCGGACAAGGTGCAGGCAGACATCGATGCCGGCAGCGGCACCGGCCGAGGTCAGCACGTCGCCTTCGTCGATGAACAGGACGTTCGGGTCGAGTTCCACCTGCGGGTACCACTCCCGGAAGAGGCCTGTGGCGTGCCAGTGCGTGGTGGCCCGGTGCCCGTCGAGCAGTCCCGCCGCGGCCAGCACGAAGGCGCCGGTGCAGGTCGACACGATCCGGGTGCCGGGGGCCACGTACGCGAGGACTCGCGCCAGGTCGACCGATGTCTGACGGCGGGGGTTGCCGGTGTGGAACGGCGTGATGATGACGGTGTCGGCGGTGCGCAACACCTCCGGGCCATGATCGACGGTGATGGAGAAGTCCGCGTTGGTGCGCACCGGGTGACCGTCGATGGTGCAGGTCAGGACCTCGTAGCGGCCGTCAGCGGCGCCGAAGACGCGGTGGGGAATGCCCAGGTCGAACGGGTACACCCCGGGCGAGGCGAGGACAACGACGCGGTGGACCTTGATCACGGCAGGATCCCGTCGAAAATTGGCGATCACGCGATTGTAGCGGCCTGTGACGGCGGCCAGGCTGGGCCCATGACGGACACCGAGACCATGCGAGCCATCAGCCAGGACACCTACGGCGCCCCCGACGTGCTGCGGGAGACCGTGCTGCCCAAACCGGCGCCAGGGGTGAGCGAGATCCTGGTCGCCGTCCACGCGGCCGGGGTCAACCCGACCGACTGGGGGAACCGTGCCCGGTCCGCGACCATCGCCCGGCTGCCGCTGGTGCTCGGCTGGGACGTCTCCGGCGTCGTCGAGGCCGTCGGCGTGGGCGTCACGCTGTTCAAGCCCGGCGACGAGGTCTTCGGCATGCTGCCCTACCCGGGCGGAGTCGGCTCGCACGCCGAGTACGTGACCGGGCCGGCCCGCGTCTTCACGCACAAGCCCGCCGGCATCGACCACGTCCAGGCGGGTGCGCTGCCGCTGGCCGCGCTGACCGCCTACCAGGCACTGGTCGACACCGCCGGCGTCCGGGCCGGGCAGCGAGTCCTGATCCACGCGGCGGCCGGCGGCGTCGGTCACCTCGCCGTGCAGATCGCCAAGGCCCGCGGCGCGTACGTGATCGGCACCGCCAGCGCCGCCAAACACGACTTCCTGCGATCCCTCGGTGCCGACGAGGTCATCGACTACCACAGTGTCGACTTCACCGAGGTGCTCGGCGACATCGACGTGGTCCTCGACCCGATCTCCCGTGACTCCGCCGCCCGCGCCAAATCCGTGGCCGTGCTGCGCCCGGGCGGCACCCTCGTCTCGATCCTTCCGGTACCCGTCGACGCCGGCGAACTGGCGGCGATCGCCGAGCGGGGGATCCGCTACGAGTCGCTGCTGGTCGAGGCCGACCAGGCCGGCATGCAGGCCATCGCCGCCCTCGTCGAGACCGGCGCACTGCGCGCGCACATCGACGCCACTTTCCCGCTCGCCGAGGCCGCGAAGGCGCACGCGCTCGGCGAGACCGGCCGCACGACCGGCAAGATCGTGCTGACCGTCCGAGACAGCAAGGCACACATTGCCAGCCAACTGCTGCACGATGTGTTCGTCCTCGGCGACACGGCCATCGTCGATCGGGTCGTGTCGCCCGATTCCTACATCCAGCACAACCCCCTGGCGCCCGACGGAGCCGACGCCCTCAAGGGCTTCAGCGGCGCCATGCGACAGCAGTTCCCGCAGGCCGCCTTCGAGCCCCGCCGGATCATCACCGACGGCGATCTGGTGCTGCTGCACTCCCGCTACGTCATGGTGCCGGGCACCGAGGGCATGGCCGTGTTCGACCTGTTCCGCTTCCAGGACGGCAAGATCGCCGAGCACTGGGACATCATTCAGGAAGTGCCCGCCACTACGGCCAGCGGCAACGACATGTTCACCACGCTCAGCGAGCCGCGGACCGACGCGGTCGGGCAGCGCTGGTTCACGGCCTACCACAAGGAACTGGTCACCGAATTCTTCGACCAGTTGCTGGTCCGCAAGGATCTGACCGCCATCGACACCTACCTGGGCGCCGAGTATCACCAGCACAACCCGCTCCTCTCCGACGGCGCGGACGGCGCGAAAGCCGGCTTGGGCGCGTACTTCGAGCGGTTGCCGCAGCTGAGCGTGACACGGAAACGGGTCATCGCCGAGGGGGATCTGGTCGCCGTACACAGTCACCAGGTCGAAGCACCGGGCGAGCGTGGCCGGTCGGTCCTCGACCTCTTCCGGGTCAGGGGCGGAAAGATCGTCGAGCACTGGGACTCCGCGCAGGACGTGCCGGAGGTCGCCGCCAACGACAACACGATGTTCTGACAGCCGCCGGGGGGCGGGGCGAATCATGTCCAGCCCCCACAAAGAGCGACCGGCATCAGGCCATCAGCGCGGCGATTCCGAACCGTCGATCCCGTCGATCCCGTCGATCCCGTCGATCCCGTCGCTCTTGAACCGACGCCCAGCCGTCTCGATGATCCGCCGCCGCGTCTCCTGCTTGCGCTCTCGCCCGTATCGGGCCCCGCACCCTCCTTCACTCGTCCAGCCGGCCGTCGGCCGTCACGTCCGGCCCCCATTGAGCGTGCGACCGTAATTTAATTTTCGCCAACCCCTTGCCCGCGGGCTCGCCCATGATTATCGTATGATCGTAATGTAAAGGCCCGCACGGTACGCCATCACCTTGTCGCATCACCGAACCGGCTGGGCACCACGAGCGTGACCAGCACAGACAGGAGTGTCATCATGGGAATCAGTCCCCAGGCGCAGGAGTTCGCGCAGTTCCTGGACAGCGTGCGCACCAAGTGGATGACGCCGGGCCTGGACCTGGGCGTCGTGCGCGACATCGCCGAGACACACCACCTGGCGGCCACCGAACCGGAAGGCGTCACCTACGCCGAGGTCGACGCCAACGGCGTCCCCGCCCTCTGGGCCATCCCCGCCGGGGCCGCCCCCGACAAGGCGCTGCTGCACTTCCACTTCGGCGGCTCGGTCACCGCCTCCATGCATTCGGACCGCAAGGCCGCCGGCCACATCGCGAAAGCCGCCGGGATCCGCTCGCTCGTCGTGGACTTCCGCCATGCCCCCGAACACCCCTACCCGGCACAGATCGACGACGTCGAGACCGCCTACCGATGGCTGCTCGAGCAGGGCTACGAGCCGCAGAACATCGGCAGCACCGGCCACTCCATCGGCGGCACCCTCGCCGTCATGCTGCCCCTGCGGCTGCTCGCCAAGGGCGAGCCCACCCCCGGCGTGATCGTCAGCATCTCGCCATTGGCCGACTTCACCCTCACCAACCCCAAGGTGGATGAGAACGAGGAACACGACAAGATGCTCAGCCGCAACATCCTCGAGCAGATGCGGGGTGCGTATGTGCAGGACCCGGACCTGGACTTCGCCGACCCGAAGCTCAGCATCATCAACGCCGACCTGACCGGCCTCCCGCCCACCGTCGTGTACTACGGCGCCTACGAGACCCTCGCCGGCGACGGCGCCGCACTCGCCGAACGGCTCACCGAATTCAAGGTCACCTCCGAGGTCCACCCGCTGCCCGAGGGACAGCACTCCTTCATCCTCGGCGCCGGACGCGTACCCGAGGTCGACCAGGCGATCGAGCAGATGGGCCAGTGGCTGCGCCGGCATCTCGGCGTCTGAGTACCACTTGGCTCGTCACCGTCCGGCGATCTTCCGGATTCCACGCCCAACCGGCCGTATCCGGCGTCACGCTTCCCACCGACCTTAGGTGGATCGTGGCGCCGCTGTACGGCCCCACCACCCGTACAGCGGCGTGACCGTCACATCAGCGCCCGACCGGCGCCCTCACTCACGGACAAGGTCTCGTGACTCGGCTCGGCGGCCAGATCGCCCTGGTCACCGGCGTGCACCGGGGTCTCGGCCGCGAATTCGTCCGGCAACGGTTCGACCGCGGTGCCGCGAAGGTCTACGCCGCCGCCCGCGACCCTCGCACGATCGTCGCCGACGACCCCCGGCTGATCCCGCTGCACCTCGACGTGACGGACTCCGCCCAGGTGGCCCGCGCCGCCGGGATCGCGCAGGACGTGAGCGTCGTGATGAACAACGCCGGGATCGTCCGCGTCGGTTCCGTGCTCGACACCGACACCTCCGGTCTGCGTCTCGAACTGGAGACCAACCTGTTCGGCTCGCTCGCCGTGACCTCAGGCCGCTGACCGGTGGACCTGGCTCACCCCTGTCACGTATTCCCCATACCCAACTCCGGCTCGCCCGTGCCCTGACCACGGACCTGCGACGGCCCTGGGAACGGCCCGCCCCGCCCGGGCGGCCGGCTCCCGCCCGCGTCCGCCGCGCGGTCGACCGGGGACTGGCCGGCCCGGTCACCGCCGCACGGAGCCTTGGTGATCGCGCCGTCGGCGCCGGCCTCGGCCAGATCCAGGCCGATCATCCGGTGAGACGGCTGGGCGTCGGTTCAAGAGCGACGGGATCGACGGGATCGACGGTTCGGGATCGACGTTGCTGATGGCCGGTGCGGGGTTGACCGACGGCGCGTTCTCCGCCCATTTCGACGCCGAGGACGATCTGGTCGCGGCGGCGGTCGCCGACCAACTGCGCGCGGTGCGAGGCTGTGGGTGCGGCGGTGCCCAGCCAGGCCGAGGTGGAGCTGATCCTGCGGGCCTGTCTCTCGGTGCGGCACCGTGACAGTCCTGAGCACGGCTGCCCGTCGGCCGCCCTGCTCGACGAGATCGCCCGCCGCGCGGACGCGACCCGACGCGCGTACACCGACGGGGTGCTCACCGTGATCGACGACGTCACCGCCCGGGTCGCACCCCCGGACCCGCGCTCGGCACGCGTGCGGACGTTCAGCGTCTGTGCCCTGGCGTGCGTACGCCGAAGCGCCCGAGGAAGGTGACTGCCTCGGGCGCCGGGCGTTTCGGTCAGGCGGTGTGGGTGGGGTAGTCGGTGTAGCCGGCCGCGCCACCCCCGTAGAAGGTGGCGGGGTCGGGGGTGTTCAGGGGTGCCCCCGCGCGTATGCGCTCGACCAGGTCGGGGTTGGCGAGTGCCAGCGAGCCCACGGTGACGACGTCGGCGATGCCGTTGTCGATGTCCTTGGCGCGGGTGGCGATGTCGGTGCCGGCGCGGTTGAGGATCAACGTGGTGGGCCAGATCTTGCGGAGCGTGTGCAGGAGTTCCTCGTCGCCGCCGTGGGCGAGGTGCAGGTAGGCGAGGTCGAGGGGGGCGAGGGCGCGTACGAGGTGCGCGTACAGCTCGTGGGTGTCGTCCTCCGTGAGGTCGCCGAGCTGGAAGGGGTTGCCGGGGGAGAACCGGATGCCGGTGCGGTCGGCGCCGATCTCGTCGGCCACGGCGGTGGCGACCTCCACCGCGAAGCGGATGCGGTTGTCGAGGGAGCCGCCGTACTGGTCGGTGCGCTGGTTGGTGGTGGGGAAGAGGAACTGATGGATGAGGTAGCCGTTGGCGCCGTGGATCTCGACGCCGTCGGCGCCGGCCTCGATGGCGGCCGCGGCGGCCCGCCGGAAGTCGTCGACCGTCGCGGTGACCTCGTCGGTGGTCAGTGCGCGCGGTTCCGGCATCTCCTGCATTCCGGAGGCAGTGAACATCTGGCCTGCCGGCCTGATCGCGGAGGGGGCCACGGGCCGGCGGTGGTGGGGGGTGTTGTCGGGGTGGGAGATGCGTCCGACGTGCATGAGCTGGATGACGATGCGTCCGTCGGCCTTGTGCACGGCGTCGGTGACCTTGCGCCAGCCGGCGATGTGCTCGTCGGTGTAGACGCCCGGGGTCGCCATATAGCCCTGGCCGTCGTCGGAGGGCTGCGTGCCCTCGGTGATGATGAGGGCGTGCGAGGCGCGCTGGGCGTAGTACTCGGCGTTCAGCTCGGTCGGCACGCCTTCCGGAGTCGCCCTGTTGCGGGTCAGGGGGGACATCGCCAGACGGTGCGGCAGGGAGATCTTTCCGGCGACGGTCGGGGTCCACAGACTGTCGAGCATGCGTGCTTCCTCGGGTTGGTGGCACCTGCCATAAGCAGGGCAATTTATATTACGAACATCAGACTTTACGTTGCGCCGCAGTGCCCGACGCGGGGCCCGGACCGCGGACTCGACCTCGGCTCCGGCACCCCCGTGGGTCAGTCGCCCAGTTGCCCGGCGAGCTGCGCCTCGAGGGCCGGGTACAGCAGGGCCTGGTCGTCGTGCAGCGTGGACTTCACGTTGCGGCTCATCTCGTCGACGATGGCCTCGGGTCGGCCTGCCTCCAGCGCGTCCAGGGCACTGCGGGCCACGTCGGCCGGAGGGGTCTTGGGGACGTCGAAGCCGGCCTGCATGTCCGTGTCGACCGGCCCGACGTGGACGGCGACGACTTCGGTCCCCTGGGTCTTGAGCTGCTGCCTGGCCGCGTTGGTGTAGCTCCACGCGGCCGCCTTCGACGCGCCGTACGTCGCGGCCACGGGGTAGGCCGCCCAGGAGGCGACCGACAGCATGTTGACGAAGGCGCCGCCGCCGTTGGCCGCGATGACCGGGGCGAACGCCTGCGTCATGGAGATGAGCCCGAAGTAGTTCACCTCCAGCTCGCCGCGCGCCACGTCGAGCGAGGCGGAGAGCGGGAGGTTGGCGCTGGCGACACCGGCGTTGTTCACGACGATCGAGACGTCGGCGAACTCGGCAGCGGCCGCGGCGACAGCTGCCGGGTCCGTGACGTCCAGTGCGACGGGCGTGAGCCGCGGGTCCGTGATGGTGGCGACATCGCGGACAGCCGCGTACACCTTGGTCGCGCCGCGGTCGAGGAGCTCGTCCGCGAATGCCTTGCCGATGCCGCGGTTGGCACCGGTCACCAGAGCTACCGAACCTTCGATCTTCATGTCTGTCTCTTCTCGTCAGGTGGTTCTTCGGGCGTGGGGGGGGTACGCCCAGGACGTGCCGTTCGCCTTTCGGGCGCGGGCTGCCTACTCGTCGAGGAACTGAAGGGCGTGCTTCAGGAACCGCTCGGGGTACTGGAAGTGCGCTGCGTGCCCGGCGTCGGAGTAGATCAGCAGCTGCGCGTTCGGGATGTTCTGCACGAGGTGCCAGGAGTTGATCGAGGCGATCATCACGTCGTTCGTGCCGTTGAGGACCAGGGTCGGCTGGGTGATCGCGTTCAGGAAGGCGTAGGGGTTCTCGCCGGGCAGCGGTTGCCCGTAGGCGGTGGCCGCTTCGAGCTGCGCCTGTGCGACCGCGGGCGAGCTCGGCGGGTCCTGGTCGGCCCGCTGATGGCGCCGCTCCCAGAAGGCCCTGCCCGCTTCGACCGCGGCCTTTGAGCGGCCGAAGAACAGGAAGAGGAAGTCCTCCACGGTGGGGACCGGATGCGTCGCCACCTCGGGCACCTTCGGGTCCATCGTCTGATCCCCGCCACGCAGGCCGGTGCCGATCAGGAGGAGCTTGCGCACCAGCTGCGGGTGGCGCAACGCGACTTCCTGCACCTGCCAGCCGCCGATCGAGAACCCGAGCAGATCCACCTGCTCCAGCCCCAGCGCCCGGATGACCGCGGCGATGTCGTCGG
>NZ_JBEYVP010000086.1:0-12847 GCF_040644035.1 Streptomyces sp. NPDC047042
GACCCCGCGATCCAGGCAGCCGTCCTCGAAGGCATCAGCGCCGGCATCCCGCTGGGCCGCATGGGCATGCCCGAGGAAGTCGCCGAAGCCGTCGTCTACCTGGCCTCCGACACCTCCGCCTTCGCCGTCGGCCAGGACCTCATCCTGGACGGAGGCCAGACCGTCCTCTGACAGCAAGAACACGGCCGGAAGACGGGCGAGGGACGAGAGGCACAGGCATGTCGGTGGAGGACCGGGCACAAACCGGTGGCGGCACATGCCAGGCCGGGTATCACGCACAGATCAAGGAAGAGAACCGGGCGCGCATCATCCGCGCGGCCCGCGACCTCTTCCTGGCCCGGGGCTACGACAAGACCTCCCTCGCCCAGATCGCCAAGCAGGCCCGCGTCTCCACCGGCACCCTCTTCAAGCGCTACCCCACCAAGGCCGCACTGTTCGCGGCCGTCACCTCCGAGCAATGGCAGCTGGACGTGGAGTACGCCGCACCACCCCGTGACCCCCGACACGGCCTGGACCACATCGGCCGCGACTACGCCTGCCTGGTCTCGCGGCCCGGCACAGCGGCGCTGTGCCGCCTCATCATCACCGAACTCCCCCAGATGCCGGAACTCGCCGACATCCTCGCCACCGGCTTCGCCATCGACCGCGGACCCTTCTTCGACCGCCTCCGCGACTACCTGGAAGCCGAAGCACAAGCCGGCACCCTCGACTTCCGCACGGCCGACGGGCAACCGATGTCGGCGTCCGCCGTGGCCGAACAGTTCCTCGGCATGATCTGCGCCCAGCTCCTGTGGCCCCAACTCGTACGCACCGACTTCATCCCACCCAACCCCACCGACACCGCCATCGTCGACGAAGCCGTCACCCTCATGCTCACCCGCTACAGCGCCCAATCCTGAACCCCACACCGCCACTTCACACCGCCACACCCCCCCATGCGTCCCTACCGGGACAGGTGCACACACCCTCCCGGCACCGCCGGCGGGCACTCCAACGCCACGCCCGAGTGGCGTGAGCACCGACAAGTGATCGACGCAATCCTCCAGCACACGCGGACCCGGGGCGATTCCTGTCCCGCTGCGACGGTGCTGCCCTTCTTCTGAACCGATAGAGGTTTCCCATGTCCCGATCCCAGCGCGACGCCCTGGATGCCATGATCCGTTCCGCCCCCCGGAGCGAGACACCTCCCACTCTGGCGGAACAACGCAACGGATTCAGCGCAGCTTTCACCCGGCCCGCTCCGGAGGGCGTGGCCACCCGCAGGACCGTTCTAGGCGGGCGGCCGGCCCTGGAGCTGGAGCCAGCCGAAGCCTCCGGTCCTGGCCGGCTGCTCTACCTGCACGGCGGCGGCTACGTCGTCGGCTCACCCGAGACCCACGAAGGGCTGGTCGGTGAACTGGCCCGCCGCGCGGGCCTGCGGGCGCTGTCGGTGGACTACCGGCTGGCTCCCGAACATCACTTCCCGGCGGCCGTCGACGACGGGCTCGCGGCGTACCGCGAGCTGCTGGACGCGGGCACCGACCCACGCGACCTCGTCGTGGCCGGTGACTCCGCCGGCGGCGGCCTGAGCATCGCCACGCTCCTCGCCGCCCGGGACGCCGGGCTGCCGCAACCAGCGGCCGTGGTCGTCTTCTCCCCGTGGGTCGACCTCACCCTCGCCGGCGAAAGCATGCGTGCCAAGGACGGCGCCGACCCCCTCTTCATCGAGGCCGACCTGCACGCCCTCGCCGATCACTACGTCGGTGCGGGCGACCGGGCGCATCACCTGGCCAGCCCGGTGTTCGCCGACCTCACCGGGCTGCCTCCGTTGCTCGTGCAGGTCGGGGCGAACGAGGTGCTGCTCGACGACGCGGTCCGGCTGGCCGGCCGTGCGGGCGCCGACGACGTCGAGGTCACTCTCGAGGTCGGGCCCGGTCTCCCTCATGTCTTCCAGCTCCACTACGGCCGTCTCGACGAGGCGGACGCCGCGCTGGACCGCGCCGCCCGCTTCCTCACCACCCACCTGAGTGCGGAGCGGTCCCAGCCTGTCAACTGACGTCGGCGGCGGTGCCGGGATCGGTGGGACACGGGTGTCCAGTGGGGCGGGGTGATCGACATCGGCAGCGTGATGGGCCCGGGCCTGGCGATGGGCGAGGAGACCCTCGTCGACCCTCACACCGGACGGATCATGAATCCCGGCCTGGCCGAGTACCACGTGCCCGTGCACGCCAAGATCCCGCCGATCGACGCGTCCTTCCTGGACGACCCCCACCTGACCACACCGCTCGGCTTCCTCGGCGCGAGCGAGGTGGGCATCACCGGTGTCGGAGCGGCCGTGGACCAAGCGACCGGCAAGCGTGTGCGGGACCTGCCGATCGCGTCTGGACAAATTGCTCTGAGGCGACGGCGGTTCGGCTCATCCTTCCATCAGAGAGGCATGCACGTGCTGGACATCGCGGACGAGCTGAACCGGTGGCTCGAGGAAGGCCGGGACTTCGCCGTGGCCACCGTCGTGGCCGTCAGCGGCAGCGCACCGCGCGGACCCGGCGCCGCGCTCGCCGTCGACGCCGACGGCACCGCCATCGGCTCGGTCTCAGGCGGCTGCGTGGAAGGCGCGGTCTACGACTTGTGCACCCAGGCGCTCACCGACGGCCAGGCGGTGCGCGAGCGGTTCGGCTACAGCGACGAGGACGCCTTCGCCGTAGGACTCACCTGCGGCGGCGTCCTCGACATCCTGGTCACTCCCATACCCACCGACAGTCCCGACAGGAAGACCTTCCAGGCGGCACTGGCGGCCGTCGCGCAGGGCGAGGAGACGGCACTCGCCTGCGTGGTCCAAGGCCCGGCGCAGCTCCTCGGCCGAGCGCTGGCAGTCCGTCACGACGGATCCTACGAAGGTGACTTCGGCGGACATCCCGACCTGGACCACGCCGTCGTCACCGAAGCCCGCTCCCTGCTGCAGGCGGGCCACACCGGCACCTTCGACATCGCACGGGACGGATCCATCTGCGAGCCGGACCTGACCGTGCTGGTCGAGTCGAGCGTGCCGCCGCCCCGCATGCTCGTCTTCGGGGCGATCGACTTCGCCGCGGCACTGGTGCGTGTGGGCAAGTTCCTCGGCTACCACGTCACTGTCTGCGACGCCCGCCCCGTCTTCGCCACCCGCTCACGCTTCCCCGATGCCGACGACATCGTGGTCGACTGGCCCCACCGCTACCTGCGGCACACCCGGACCGACGAACGCACGGTGGTGTGCGTCCTCACCCACGACGCCAAGTTCGACGTACCCCTGCTGGAGACGGCCCTGCGCCTGCCCGCCGCCTACATCGGCGCGATGGGCTCCCGCCGCACCCACGCCGACCGCGACCGCAGACTCCGCGACATCGGCCTCACCGACGCCGAACTGACCCGCCTGCACTCACCCATCGGCCTCGATCTCGGCGCCCGCACGCCCGAGGAGACCGCCCTGTCCATCGCGGCCGAGATCATCGCCACCCGGCACGGCGGATCGGGCGTCCCCCTCACCGACACCCTGACCCCCATCCATCGCGACGCAGGACAGCCGGCCTTGTCGCCGGCCGTGGTGGGAGTCGGCTGAGGGCCGCCACCCATCTCCACGAGGGGCCGCACCACCGCGTGCCCGCGCTTCAACCATCCGTACCCCCACGAGGGAGAGTGGACATGTCCACCGAAGTTCCCGCCTCATCCTCATCTCCAGCAGCCGAGCCCGCCTCGGCGCCGACCCGGCGCACATTCATCGCGACGACCACCGTGGCCGGCGGGGTTGCCCTGGCCGGCGGCCTGGTCGCGGCTCCGCCCGCGCTCGGTGCCGAGGAAGCGGTGGCCGCCGCGGCGCCGCCCGGCAGTCGGGTCTCCCTGACGGTCAACGGCGTCCGGCGTACCGTCACGGTCGACAACCGCACCTCGCTCCTCGACCTGCTGCGCGAGCACCTGGACCTGACGGGCTCCAAGAAGGGCTGCAACGCCGGTGCCTGCGGGGCTTGTACGGTCCTGGTCGACGGACGCCGTGTCAATTCCTGTCTGACGCTGGCGGTGCGGTTGGAGGGTGCCGAGGTCACCACGATCGAGGGCCTGGCCGAGGGGGACCGACTGCACCCGCTCCAGCAGGCGTTCATCGACCAGGACGCCTTCCAGTGCGGCTACTGCACCTCCGGCCAGATCGTGTCCGGCGTCGGGTGCATTCAGGAAGGCCATGCCGACTCCACGGACGAGATCCGGGAGTGGATGAGCGGCAACCTGTGCCGCTGCGGCTGCTACGTGAAGATCGTGCGCGCGGTCGAGCAGACCGCCCGCGGGAAATGAGGCCCGGTCACCATGTATCCCTTCTCCTTCACGAAGGTTTCCGACACTCAGGGCGCGCTCAACGCCGGTCGCCGAGGCGGGCGTTACATAGCGGGCGGCACCACCCTGGTCGACCTGATGCGTGAGACCGTCGAACGCCCCGAGACGCTGGTCGACATCAGCGCCCTGCCCTTGCACGAGGTGACGGTCACCGAAGGCGGCGCTCTGCGGATCGGTGCGCTGGTGCGGATGGCCGAGGCCGCCGCCCACCCGAGCGTGCGCCTGACGTACCCGGTCGTCTCCCAGGCGCTGGAGCTGAGCGCGTCGCCGCAGCTGCGGAACATGGCCACCATCGGCGGCAACATCATGCAGCGCACCCGCTGCGCGTACTTCCGTGACGTGTCCGCGGCCTGCAACAAGCGTGAGCCGGGCTCCGGTTGTGCGGCCCGCGAGGGCGTCAACCGTACCCACGCGATCCTGGGCACGTCCGAATCCTGCGTGGCCACGCACCCTTCCGACGTCGCCGTGGCCTTCGCGGCGCTGGAGGCGAGCGTGCGCCTGCTGGGCCCGGACGGCGCACGCACCGTCGCGTTCGCCGACTTCCTGCTGCGACCCGGCAGCACTCCGAACCGCGAACAGGCCCTGCGGAAGGGTGAGTTGATCACCGCTGTGGAGATTCCGGCCCATCCGCGCCCGCTGAGATCCGGTTATCTGAAGGTGCGTGACCGGCAGTCGTACGAGTTCGCCCTGACGTCGGCGGCTGTCGCGCTGCACATCCGCGGTGGTGTGATCCGCGAGGCGAAGGTGGCCGCCGGAGGCGTGGGAACCGTGCCGTGGAAGCTGCCCGCCGTAGAACAGCACCTCATCGGCGAGCGGCCCTCGAAGGTCCTGTGGGCCGAGGCGGCCGAGAAGGCGGCGGACGGAGCCCACCCTCTCCAGCACAACGGTTTCAAGGTCGAGTTGCTCAAGCGCACCGTCGAACGTCAGCTGCGCACCGTAGGAGGCACCAAGTGAGCCAGCCACAGGCAGCCGTCGGCGCGTCGGTCGCCCGGGTCGACGCACGGCTGAGGGTCACCGGCGGGTCGAAGTACGCCGCCGACAACAGCCCCGACGGGGTCGTGCACGCGGTCCTCGTCGACAGCACCGTCGGCCGCGGCCGCATCACCGGTATCGACGCCCGCGCCGCCGAAGCCCAGAGCGGCGTTGTGAAGGTGATCAGCCACCTCAACGCGCCCAAGCTTCCGCCCGTGGAAGGGGGATACCCGCCGGGTGTGCCACTGCGGGCCTTCCAGGACGACCGGGTCCGGTACTTCGGACAGGCCGTCGCGGTCGTGGTGGCGACCACGCTGGAGGTGGCCCAGCACGCCGCGAGCCTGGTGAAGGTCTCCTACGACGCCGAGCCTGTCTCGACCGACATCGCCGCCGCCGAATCCGGGGGCAATCCCGAGACCTATGCGCGCGGCGACGCGGACAAGGCCCTGGAGGCCGCCGACGTCAAGCTGGACCTGGCGTACAAGACGGCCCGCAACCACCACAACGCAATAGAGGCGTTCGGCGTCGTCGCCCGCTGGGACGGTGACCGGCTCACCGTCTGGGACAAGACCCAGTGGGTGCTCGGCGCCGTGATGACCATGGCCGCCGAGTTCGGCATGGAGCAGGAAAAGGTCCGTGTCATCTCGCCGGTCGTCGGCGGCGGCTTCGGCAGCGCGGGGCGGACCTGGGTGCACTCCGTCATCGCGGCCATGGCCGCCCGCGAGGTCGAACGTCCCGTGAAACTCGCGCTCACCCGCAAGCAGACGTACGCCGGTGTGGGATACCGGCCCGCCTACGAGTACGCGCTGCGCCTCGGCAGCGACCGACGTGGCCGCCTGACCGCGTCGACGCACGACGTCCGTAGCGAGACCTCCCGCTACGAAACGTACACCGAGAGCGTTCTCGTTCCCGGCCGGATGCTCTACAGCACGCCCAACGTCCGCCAGGTGTACGGGACCGTGCCGCTGGACGTGAGCACATCGTTCTTCATGCGCGGCCCCGGGTACTCCATCGGCGCCTTCGCCGTCGAGACGGCGGTGGACGAACTCGCCCACGGCCTGGGCATCGACCCGATCGAACTGCGGCTGCGCAACGAACCCGCCGAGGACGAGTCCACCAAGCTGCCGTTCTCCACCCGCCGCCTGCGCGACTGTTACACCACCGGCGCCCGCGAGTTCGGCTGGCACCGGCGCAGCCCGAAGCCCCGTTCGACGCGCGACGGTGACTGGCTCATCGGTATGGGGATGGCCGCCGGTGTCTACGACACCCAGCGCGGCGAGGCCCAGGTGTCGGTCAGGCTGGATGCCGACGGCACCGCCCTGCTGCAGTCCGCCGCCAGTGACATGGGCCCCGGCACGGCCACCTCCATGACCCAGGTCGCCGCCGACGCCCTCGGCCTGACCATGCGCCAGGTGACCTTCCGGCTCGGCGACTCCCTCATGCCGCCGGCCACCGGGCACTTCGGTTCGCGGACCATGGCCAGTGTCGGCTCCGCCGTCCAGGATGGCTGCGACAAGCTGCGGGGGCAGGCCATCGCGCTCGCGGTCGGCGACGAAGCATCACCGCTGCACGGGGTCGATCCCGCCGACGTCGTGGTACGCGGCGGCCGGCTGTACGCCAAGGACAACCCCGCGCGCGGGGAGACCTACCGGCAGCTGTTGGACCGCAACAACCGCACCCACCTCGAAGCGCTCGGCTCGTACGCCGGCGCGCCGCAGACGGAGAGGTACTCCCTGTACGCCTACGCCGCGACCTTCGCGGAAGTGGCCGTCGACGCAAGGCTCGGCCTGGTACGGGTGCGGCGCATGCTCGGCGTGTACGACGCCGCCCGCATCATCAGCCCGAAGCTCGCCGACAGCCAGGCCCTCGGAGCCATGGTCGGCGGCATCGGCCAGGCCCTCCTGGAGCACACGGTCACCGACCACCGCGACGGCCGGATCGTCAACGCCAACCTCGCCGACTACCTCGTACCGGTCCACGCCGACATCCCCACCGACCTGAAGGCCATCTACATCGACGGGGAGGACTACAAAGCCGACCCGATCGGCGTCAAGGGACTTGGCGAGATCGTCATGATCGGCGTGGCCCCCGCCATCGCCAACGCGGTCTTCAACGCCACCGGCCGCCGGATCCGCGAACTGCCCATCACCCCCGAAGCCCTGCTCTGATCGGCGCTCGGGCCGATCCAACCGCCGGGCGACGAGGCCGGCCGCCGTGTCCCCTCCCCCAGGGGCGCGGTGGCGGCCGCACACGCGTCCGGCGCATGGTGGCCGGTCGTTCTCCAGGCTCCTCTGAGTGGTTGTTGCGGACTGTGGTGGAGCAGTGGCGGACATCGGTCTGCGCGGATTCGACCTGGCGGGCCTGGTTTGACCAGAACGTGGACGCTGGAGAACGTGCCGCAACGGATCGACTGCCGGGTGATGATCCCGAACCAGGTCTCGATCTGGTTCAACCAGAAGGAGCCGACGGGGGTGAAATGGAAGTGGACATGAGGGTTCTTCTCCAGCCACGCCTTCACGTCCGGGGTGGTGTGCGTGGACAGGTTGTCCTGCACGATATGAATGTCCTTGCCGGCGTGCGGATTCACCGCTTTCTTCAGAAGGCCAGGAAGTTCGCCCCGTTCCGGTTCGGCTTGCATTCGCCGAGTACCTCGCTGGTGGCGATATTCAGTGCGGGGAACAGGTTCGTGCACCTGCGTCTTCTCGTCGATGGACAGGACGACAGCGCCCCCGGGCGGGTCCAGGTACGACCCGACGATATCGGCGACCTGCTCCGCGAACGCCGGGCCTTTCGACAGTTTGAAGTTGCCCGACCGGTGCGGCTGCAGGTTTTCCTCCCGCCAGATACGGGCGACATAGTAAAAGGAGACCTTGATACCCTCGCGCCGCTTCAGATGATCGGCCAGCGTGCGCACCCGATTCCGGCGGCGAAGTGCCCCCGCGCTTCCTTTCCACCAGGCCCGCAACTCCGTGTTCCTCGTACCGGACCCTGGTGCGGTCCACCGTCCGGGCGGACACCCCCGCAAGTTCGGCGATGTCCTTACGGCGGCGGCCCTCGCCCACCCACAACACGATGCGGGCCCGCACGGCCACATCCGCCGTCACGTGCCGGTCCGCCGCCAACGTCCGCAATTCCGCGGCCTATTCCGAAGAGAGGTTCACGAGTGTCCAACGAGTCAAAGAGCTTCAGGTGACATGAACCGGATCACGAGACACCAGGAACTTCCACCCGCAATCCTCGCGAATTGCGGCCTTCCAACGAGGAGTCAACATGGGAACCTTCTCTGAGCCGTCAGCGTCTCGGTCATACGAGTCGGCGTGAGTGGTGATCGGTGTCTCACTGCACTGACGGAACGACTGTTTCCGGATAAAATTGCAACATGCGAGCCGCCGCACCCAACAAGCGGCACGCCTAGTCGCGATACTGGCCCGCTGAACGTCATACACGAAATTCAGCTCGGGCGACCGAAATACCATTCAACACGAGGAGTAATTCAATGAGTGAGCAGAGCACGAAGAAGAGCGCGCTGATCCTGATCGAGTACATGAACGACTGGCTCGCCCCCACCGGCACCATCAATGGGCAATTCCAGGACCGCGAGCAGGTCGACGCCGCTGTCGCCAACTCCAAGGAGGTCCTGGCCGAGGCGCGTCGCCAGAACATGGAAGTCATCCACGTGCGGATGGTGCTGGAGCCGACGTACCGAGCGCTCGGCGAAGCGAAGTACGGTCTGCGCAAGATGATGCGCGACTACAGCTCCTTCCTGGGCGAGCAGACGGAGTTCTTCCCCGGATTCGAGCCTCTCGCGGATGAGTACGTGATCAGCGAGCGCACCGGAGGCAGCAGCGCGTTCGCCGGCACCACGCTGGACAGCTACTTGCGCCACAACCAGATCCAGGACATCTATGTCATGGGTTTCGCGTTGCGGCAGTGCGTCGAATCGACCATGCGCAACGCTCATGACCTCGGCTACCACACCAATGTCATCTGGGATGCGTCCGCGGCGTTCACCAAGGAGCAGCAGACCTCGTTCGTGACCGACATCATCCCCTTCTACGCGAATGCGGTCACGACCCAGGAGTTCCTGAACCAGGACTGACAGCGCTCGTGCCCTGCTTCCCGTCGGTGGAGCAGGGCACGATTCCTTGCCGGGGCGCGATCGGCAGCCCTGTGACGTGCGCCGACGGTCCACTGACCGCGGCCGACATGATGGATGCGATCCTCGCCCTGGTCAGGCACTGAGTGCCGCTCGACTGCCCTGCTTGAACGAGCCGTCGATGAGCTCGGGGAGACCGCGGATCTTGCGGGGCTGGACCGCACGCACCGTGCGTTTCATCGCGCGCGAGGGAGCTGCTGTCGTACCCGGGTCGACCGGGCGAAGCTCACGCAGCGACGCCCCGTCCTGCCCCTCTGGACCTCACTACTCCGAAAACCACAGAACAGGAGATTGCCATGACAGGCGTCTGGACATCGGATCTCGCGCCGCCGCGTAGCGTCGCCGGATGCCCGAGGGGCAAGTGGCTCAGGTCGGCCCTGCCTCCTGAGAGCTCGCCGGGCGGGCGCGGCACGACATCGACAACGAAGACAGGTGCTCACCGATGACGAGTGACTCTCTCGCCCCGGACCTCAGGCGACTCATCGACCGGGAGGCCATCCGAGATGTGCTCAACCGGTACTGCCGATCAGTCGACAGGCTCGACCTGGACGAGCTCCGGCGCTGCTACCACCACGACGCCTATGACAATCACGGCGCCTACCAGGGCGACATCGACGGACTCATCGCTTGGATCGCTCACCGACACGAGACCATCCCGTACTCGCTGCACATCAGTGGGAACATCCTCATCGAGTTTGCAGGTGACGACCTGGCCCTGGTCGAGAGCTACAACTCAATCGTGCAGCACTACCCCGCTGACGCCAGGGCCTCCCTCCAACAGTTCCTCGGCGAGGGTGCCGTCAGGCCAGATGGGGCGCTCCACTTCATGACATGGGGTCGCTTCATCGATCGCATGCTCCGCCGAGACGGCGAGTGGAAGATCATCCGCCGCACGCTGGTCGCTGGTCCTACGGTCGTTCTGCCGACCGCCCGCCCCTTTGAGGCTCCGATGGGATGGGCGAGTGACAGGCGCGACGACCAGGACGTGCTGCACGCCGAACGTCGCGAGCTCGGGATCGGGTGACCGCAAGACGCTCGCTTCAGTTCTGAGACTTTCGCTTCGGGGTGACGTCATGGCGGTGTCCAGGTGAGGCCGGTCTCGGCTATGAAACCGTCGAGGAGGTCGGGCCGGTACTGCATCTTCTTCAGCCGGGTGCGGGTGAGGTCGGCGAGAGCGTCGACGGTGCAGGCGGCAAGGTTGCCGAGGTCGTTCTTCAGGTTCGCCCACACGCCTTCCGCCGGGTTCAGGTCCGGGGCGTAGGCCGGCACCCGGAAGACGGTCAGCCACCGCCTGCGGGCGGCCAGTAACTCGCGCATCAGCGCGTCCTTGTGCTGGGTGGAGTTGTCCCACACCAGCACAATCTTCCCGCCGAGCTGCTGGTGGGCGACATCCAGCAGCTCGGCGAAGTCCGCCTCTCTGAAACCGTTCTTCTCACCGCGCCGACCGGGATGGTGCACCAGTATCCGGTAGATCAGGCGGGTCCGCTCGTCCGGCTTCGCGAAGACCATCCCGGCCACCGAGACTGGTCAGGGCTGCTCGCCGATGGCTCGGCAGGCCGCGATGAACAGGGTGTGGCACACGTCGATCAGTTCCTCGACGGTGGCGTTCTGGTGGCCGAGTGTCCAGTCCACGAGGAGTTCGTTGACTCCGCCGACCAGGCTCATCGCGGTCAGGGTGAGCCGACTGGAGGAGGCTTCCGGGCCAGGGGGCGGTCCGACAATGGCGGCGACCATGGCGGCGAATTCGTGCAGGACCTCGCGGCGACGCACTTCGAGGCGGGGGCTGGCGCCGACGACCTCGATGAGAACCAGGCGGGCCATGCGGGCGTCGCCGGTCAGTGTGCGGATGAAGGCATCGAGGGCGGCGCGCAGCTGGGCGTCGACATCGGGGGCGGCAGCGGCTGCGGCCTGCGCGGTTTCGGCGCTGATCATAGTAATCAGGTCGTTGTAGACCCCGGCGAGAAGGTCTTCGCGGTCGCGGAACGACTCGTAGAAGTAGCGCTCGGTCAGTCCGGCGTGCGAGCACACCTGCTTGACGGACGCTGAGGCGTATCCGGCCGTGCCGAACAGGTCGAGGCCCGCCTGGATGAGACGGGCGCGGCGCTCCTGCTGCCGTTCCGCCGCGTCGCGCCCTCCGTAGCGCCGCCCGGCGGTCTGTGTGCCGGTCATGTTTTCCCTTCGCAGGGGTGTTGACACCGGTGTGGCCTGAACTGACACTCTAGCTTGTCAGTTCATCTGACACGACTTCGTGTCAGACGTGCCACCGACTGCCGCTCGTTATTCCGCTCATGCTCAGGGCAAGGAAGGGGCTCGACCGTGGCAGCACCGCCCAGGGACCCGTACACGTTCAGCCGAAGAGACCGCGACAGGCTCGCCCGCACACAACCGCTGACCGGCAAAGTGATCGCGGTCACCGGGGCGGGGCGCGGAATCGGGCGTGCCGTCGCAGCCCGGCTCGCCGCGGCCGGAGCCGCCGTGGCGATCGGCGATCTCGACGCGGAGCTCGCCGTCGAGACGGCCGGTTCCATCGGCGCGCATCCCGGTGGCCGGCTGCTCGGGCTGTCTCTCGACGTCACCGACACACCTTCCTTCGAAGACTTCCTGCGCACCGTCGAGACCCGGCTCGGGCCGATCGACGTACTGATCAACAACGCCGGAATCATGTGGGTGGGCCCCTTCGAGGAGGAACCGGAGGCAGCCGCCCTGCGCCAGTTCGACGTCAACGTCCACGGCGTACAGAGGGGGATGAAACTCGTGATCCCGGGGATGCGGAAACGCGGTCGCGGCCACGTCGTGAACATCGCCTCCGCCGCCAGCAAGGTCGCCCCGGCCGGCGAGGCGACCTACGCGGCGACGAAGCACGCCGTCCACGGCTACAGCACCGCCGTCCGCACCGAACTTCGGGGCACCGGCGTGCACGTGTCCCTGGTGATGCCCGGCGTCGTGGAGACCGAGCTGGCCGTGGGCACCGCGTCCGGCCGCACCCCACGCCTGACGACAGATCAGGTGGCCGACGCGGTGCTCGACGTCGTGCTGCGCCCGCGGTTCGAGGTCTTCGTTCCACGCCAGATAGCCGCCCTGACCCGGCTGGCCGCGCTGCTGCCGGGCCGTGCCCGCGACGCCCTGCATCACCTCCTTGTCCCCAACCAGCTCGCCGCCCTGTCCGACCGGTCGGTCCGCGCGGCCTACGAGCAGCGCACCCGCACCGTCCGCCATCCCGAGAGTTGAGCCCGTGACCACTACACCCAAGCCGACGTCCAGCGCGGAGGAGACCCAGGACGCCGCCGCTCCGCGTCCCATCCCCGAATTCGAAGGTGTCCACGACGTGTGGCCCCGCGGTGACCGGCTGCGCGCCGTGCGCAGTGCCGCGGCCGCCTA
>NZ_JBEYVP010000087.1:0-12005 GCF_040644035.1 Streptomyces sp. NPDC047042
GATCCACGGCCGCGACTCCCTTTTCCCCACGGCAAGACCAACGAGGAACCACGCCGACAGTCACATGATCAACAACTTCTGTTAGGACCTCTTAGCCTGACAACGTCCGGCGAGGGGCTGGCCGACGTGTACGACGCACTGGCCCGCTGGGCTCGCCGCCACGCTCTTCCGGCACCGGTGTGTGACTTCACCGGCCGGATCCGGCACACCCTCGCGCTCCTGACCGAGCCACCGGTACTCCCCTCCGAGGGCGGTCCCCAGCGGCTTGCCGACGATCCCGGGGCGAGCGTGGAGGACAGCGCGGGTCTCGCCCGGCTGCGCGGCCTCCTGGAGGAGTGGCTGTACACCAATCCGCAAGTCGTCGGGGTCGCCGATCGAGAGATCGCCGCGTGAGGGCAGGCTCGGCCCGGGACGTCCGCCAACCCGTCCCGTTCCTGGTGCGCGGCGTCTACCTGCCCCGCAGCGCCGACGGCGCAGCGTTCGCCATGGCCACCTACGGTATTCCGCTCGTCGTCGTGGCGACGACGGGGTCGGCGGCGCTGACGGGGCTCGCCTTCGCCCTGGAGTGGCTGCCGCGGCTGGGTGCGTTCACGGTGGCCGGCACCCTCGTGGACCGTCACGGAATCGCCCGCGTCTTCCGCACCGCGTGTGTCCTACGAGCGCTGGCCGTCGCGTTGGCCGCACTCCTGCTGGCCGTCCCCGGCACGGGAGTGCCGACGGTGGTGACGGTGATGACGCTGGCCCCGCTGGCGGGTTTCCTCACCGAGTTCAGCTATGTCGCGGCGGAGACCGCGGGCGGCGAGGCGAGCCGTACGGCCGGAGCCGGGGCGCACCGGGTGCAGTCCGTTCTGCTGGGGATCGACCAGACGGCCATGCTCGCCGGGCCGTTGGTCTCGGGACTACTGCTGGAACACGGCGGACCGGCCGTCATGCTCGCCGCGCTCGCCGCGTTCTCCCTCCTCGCCGCCGCCCTCGCCCCAAGCCACGGAACTGCAGCGAGGATCGCCACGAGCAGCAAAGGCGGACTGCGGACGGGCTGGCGCACGCTACGTGGACTTCCTGCCCTCGCCTGGCTGGTCGGCGGACTTGTCGTCTCCAACGCGGCCGTCGCCCTGCTCCAGGCGGCCATGCCGGTCATCGTGGTCAGCGAACTTGGGCGCTCCAGCGCCCAGGCCGGACTCATCTGGTCCGCCGCGGCCCTTGCCTCGCTGCTCGCGATCACCACCGCCCGCCGGGCGATCGACCGGTGGGGCCTGTGGTCGGTCGGCGCCACAGCCGCCGTGATCGCCGCCACAGCGACCCTCGCCGTCGCCCACACCCACACCTACCGCGGATACCTCCTGCTCATCGCCGTCCTGATGGCCGGCGAGAGCGGCCTCACCGTCGTCCTGCGCACCCTGCGCTCCCACCTCATCCCACCCGATGTGTTCGCCAGCACCCTCGCCGTGACGATCCTGCTGCTCCTGCTGCCCTTCCCGGTGGCCGGACTGCTCGTCGCCGCCGTCCCGGCCGCCCAGCTCGGCCACGCCGTCACCGTGGCCGCCGTCCTGCAAGCCCTCGGCCTCGCGACCGCCTTCACCCGGCTGCGCACCCTGCCCACCGCCTCATGGCACGAGAGGACCCCCGCCGCACATGCCCACCACCATCCAGGACGGACTTCCCGGCCTTCACTTCGCGCACCAAGACGGACCCTCCATCAGCGACCAGTTCCGCGCGTTCGACGCCCAACACCCCTGGGTTGAGCGCGCCCTGGAGGAGCTCGTCGCCGAACGCCTCGGCCAGGGAGCGACACACGGGTCGGAATGAAGGCACTGTTCGAGGCCCTGCGCTGGCGCCACCCCCGCGGCGTGAAGGGCCTCAACAACAGCTACACGGCCCTGTACGCACGCCAGTTGATCGCCGCGCATCCCAACTGGGCTGCCGCGATCGAGACGCGCCGCCGACGCAGCCCGTGAACCCCACTCACCACCCCGCCGACCGCCATTCAGATCTTCGAGGAGCCCGTTCTTGTCCGACCGCCCAGTCGTCCTGGTCGTCGCCGCAGCCGACATGGAAGCCGAGGGATACCGCGGCACCTGCCTGAAATCCGTGGCCGACGCCTACGACGTCGTCCTCATCACTGGCGAGGAGCCCTCGTGGGAGGTGCCGTACATCCGCGACTGCGTCGTCGTAGCGGACCCGACCGATCAGGCGGCGCTGTCCGCGGCCGGCCGGGTGCTGGCCGAACGCCACCGGCCGGCCGGGGTGTTCACCTGGACCGAGTGGTATCTCGTCCCGGTCGCCCGCCTCGCCCGCCAGCTCGGCCTGCCCACCACGGGTCCGGAGGTGATGCAGGCATGCCGCAACAAAGCCACCGCACGCACTCTGTTCGCCCGGCACGGCGTCCCCTCCGCCGTCTCCGTCAGCGTCCAAAACCTCCCGGAGGCGAAGGCAGCCGCCGCGCGGATCGGTTACCCGGTCGTCCTCAAACCCGCCGCACACGCGGCCAGCATCGGTGTCATCCGGGCTGACACCCCCGAACAGCTCGCCGCCGCCTACGAGTTCGCGAACAGGACAGCCGACCGGGGAGTCGAGAATCGCACTGTCCTGGTCGAGGAGTACCTCGACGGGCCCGAGGTCTCCGTCGAAAGTGTCACCTACCGCGGCCAGACCACGATTGTCGCCCTCACCCGCAAGACCGTCAGTGATCCGCCGTACTTCGAAGAGCTGGCGCACTCGCTCGACGCCAACGACCCGCTGCTCGGCGTCGTCGCACCCGCCGCGCGAGCGGCGATCCGCGCGCTCGGGATCACCGACGGCGTCAGCCACGTCGAGATGCGCCTGGTCGACGGCCGCCCCCGCCTCATCGAGGTCAACGCGAGAATCGCCGGCGACATGATCGGCCACCTGGTGAGCCTCGCCACCGGAATCGACCTGCCGCGCGCCGCAGCCGACATCGCCTGCGACCGCGCCCCGGACCTCGCCCCTACCCAGGCGTCGGCCGCCGCGATCCGCCTGATCTATCCGGACACCTCTGGCACCGTCGACCGTCTGGCGTATGAGGGGGAACGCCCGCCGTGGCTGGAGCGGCTCCACTTCCAGCACCACGTCGGCGACGACCTGGTGCTGCCCGCCGACGGGGGCGACATGTTCACCGCCCGCATCGGCTACCTGATCACCACCGGGCCCACCGCCGACGTGGCGCAGGCCCGAGCTGAACAGGCCCTGAGCCACCTCGACGTCCACATCACACCCCGCACGGCCGGCGCGTCCACCGACGAGCGGGTGGCATGAGCCGTTCACCTGCTTCCGCCCGTCGCGAGCGGTTGGTGCTGAGCGGCTACTTCCTGGGCCTCGGCGGGGTTATGGCCATCTGGGGCGCGCGGATGCCCGCCGTCCAGCATGCCGCCCAACTGAGCACCGCACGCCTGTCGTTGGTGCTGCTGGCCGCGGCCCTCGGCATGGTCGCCGGACTCACGGCTGGCGGCCGGCTTGTCCGGCCTGAGCGGCTCCCTGCCCTCCTCGTCGGTGGTGGGGCCGGTCTGGCCGGATGTCTCGCCGTCCTGGGCCAGTGCACCACCCTGGCCTCGCTGCTCCTGGCCGCGCTGGCCTTCGGGATCGCGCACGGAGTCCTGGACGTCGCTCTGAACTCGGCGGCGGTGCGCTGCCAGAACGCCAACGGCCGGCCCATCATGGCGTCCCTGCACGCCGCCTACTCCGGCGGCGCCCTTGGCGGTGCTGCCCTCGCCGCCGCGACGGCCCGCACGCCGCACACCAGCCTCTTCATGGTGACCGGACTGGCCCTGAGCGCCACCGTGCTCGCCACCGCCTCACGCACCCGGGCCCTGTCCGGCACCGGTCAACCAGCAGCGTCCTTCCAGCACGGGGGCGCCGAGGGCCGGCCAGGGCTGTCGGTGGCGAAGCTGTGGCTGCTGGGCGCCCTGGCCGCCGGGATCCTGCTCGGTGAGGGTGCGGCAGCCGACTGGGCCGCCGTCCACCTGCACAGCCTGCACGCCACGGCAGCCGTCAGCGCCACCGCGTTCGCCCTCTACAGCGCCGCCATGATGGCCGGGCGTTTGACCGGCGACAAGCTCACTGCGGCTTTCGGTGCACCCACTGTGGTCCGGGTCGGCGCACTGTTCGCCGCGGCCGGGCTGGCCACCGGCGCGTCGGCCGCCAGCGTGCCACTCGCCCTGGCCGGATGGGCCGTCTTCGGCCTCGGGCTGTCCACCACCATCCCCTCGCTCATCACCGCCGCCGGGGCCGGCGGCCCCAAAGCGGTGGCCACGGTCTCCGTCACCGGCTACCTCGGCCTCCTCGCCGGACCCGCCCTCATCGGCGCCCTCGCCAGCGCCACGTCCCTGTCCACGGCCCTGCTGCTGCCCGCACTGCTCGCAGCCGCCGTCGCCGTCCTCGCCCACCGCGCCCTGGAGAACACCGCCCCTTGACCCGCACCTCCGCACACCCCGGCCTCGACGCTGCGATCCTCGACTACAACGGCGTCCTCGGCCTCCAGCCCACCCCCGACCAGTGGCAGCACCTCGCCCGCACCGCCAACTGGCCCGATCAGGATCTCGCCGGCTTCCAGGACGCCGTCTGGAACGCCCGACCGGCGTACGACGCCGGGCAGTTGAGCGACATGGCGTACTGGGCCACCGTCCTCGGCGCTCACCCGGGCCCATGTCTGCTGCGCCAATTGCGCGACGCCGACACCGAAATGTGGACCACCTCCGACGACCGAGTCCTCGCCGTCCTGGAGCGCGCCCACCACTCAGGGCTGCCCCTGTTCCTGCTGTCGAACGCGCCGCTCCATCTCAGCGACGTCCTCGACGCCACCGACTGGTGCCGCCGGCTGGTGGCCCGCGCCTTCTACTCGGCCCGACTTCAGACGATCAAGCCCGACCCTGCCGCCTACCTGCAGGCCCTGGCCGCGACGGGAGCCCGAGATCCGCGGCGGGTGCTGTTCGTCGATGACCGGGCCGACAACTGCCGGGCCGCCGAAAGCCTGGGCCTGCGGACCCTGCACTTCACAGGCCGGACTACCGACCTCGAAGCAGCTCTTCTCCCAACCTCGGGGCTGATCCGCCTTCCCGAACCCCCTTAACCCTTCAGGACTCTTGTGCCTTCGAACGACGACCTTTGGACTGGCGGGGATGTCTACGTTTCACCCCGCTACCTCGCCGGGCTCCCCGGACACGCCGACCCCAGCTTCGCCCCGGTCGCCCATTGGCCCCACCACCACCTCGACACCGGCGACTGCCAGCTCGTCATCACCTCGCCGGACCACCGCATCCGGATCGGATGGCTTGGCGACAACCACGACACCTGGCTGATCAGCGCGGCCGAGGACCCCGTCTCCCCTCCCCGCTGGACGGCACGCATCAACCAGAACACGCCACCCGAAATCACCGAAGGACTCACCCGCGCCCTCGCCGCCGAGTGGGACGAAGACAGGGACTCCTTCCTCACCTCGCCGTCGCTGTACTGGACGGATGCGGTGCGGCCGCTGCTCGACGCGGGCTGGGACCGAAAGCCCCTCTCGCGCGGCACGGTGGAGATCGTCTCCCCGGACGGGCTGGCTGGAGCGAGCATCGATGTCGTCAGCATGGGACCCGACGCCGAGTTGGTGACCTTGTGGGCCGGACCGCCGGGTTGGGGAACCCGCGCCGAGGCGACCTTCACCGCGCGCACGCCGAAGCACCTGATCGCCGCCACCGCTGTAGCACTTGCCGATCCCACCCCCGTCCTGCGGTACAAGGACTCCCTGGACCCGCGGCTCGCCCAACTGGCCCGGCTCACCCCCGTCACGCCGCCCCGGCCTCCCGCGCCGACCCCGCTGGACATCCAGCGGGCTGCCGCAGCCCGCCGCCCCGTCTCTGTACCGGCCCGCAGCGTGCGCCGATGGACCACAGCCACGCCCCCTCTCGCCCCAGCAGTCCCCTCCCGCCCCGGGCTTCGCCGCTGAACCGCAACCACTCCTGCGAAAGGGCGCCGGTATGGCCCTGCACGCCGAGCAGTTCTTCACCCAGCAGCTCGACCTCACCGACGGCACCGTCATCGGTGACACCTACTACGCCACCCCCCGACCGGACTCCCCACTGCGCCTGCGGATCAGCTTCTCCCGCACGATCCGGGCCGAGGAGTACGACGGTCTGCGGCTGCAGATCCTCCACGCAGAACAGGGCGGCGTCCTGGACACCGTGCTCCTCACGTTCGCGGACCACGCAACTTTCCACAGTCGCGACGCCGCCATCGGCCGTTTCCCGGGATACGACGGCTACGCCAAGCTCCGCGACTGGCACGAGCGCGACGACCCGCCGTGGCAGGGAGCAGCGACCACGAAACTGCGCCGCGCGATCGAGCAGTACACCCTCCTCTGGTTCCCCCAACCCCCGGCGCCACCGCGGCCGGAGACGGCGGTGGCGCAACGGACCTTATCCGGCCATCCGCCGGCTCCGGAACCGAACGGCTTCTGGCTGGTGGATGCGGACTTTCGTAAACGCCTTCGATCGGCCACCCATGTTCTGCTCGACATCGTCGCCGACTGTCTGGACGACGATTTCCGCCTGATCCAGGCCCTCGACGGTGCCCGCTACCACGCCGCCGAACTCCTCGGCATCCCGAACGAATTCGGCGTACTGGCCGAAGCCGAAGCCGCAGCCGAGATCGTCGGCCTCGCCACCGGCTCCCCCTTCACTCCCGCCGTCATCCGGGCCCTGGTCCTCCTCGACCAGCGTCCGGTCGACGACCAGGAACGGGCCGTGAGGGCTGCACTGCGCCGCCGCGCCACCACCGCATCCGCCACGCGCAAGCCCATCCCCGCGCCGCCGCCCCCGGCCTCCGCCCGCACCCGCTGACCCCCTGCCGACCAGGAGCCGCGTGCCACCCGACGACATGACCGACGGAGACGTCTACGTCTCCCCACGCCATCTCACCTGCGCCACCCTGAACAGCCACCACGGCCACGCCCCGCTGGACCGCCTCGGCTGGCCCCTGAACTACGACACCCACGGCAACCTCTACCTGACAGCGCCCGACCGGAAGGTCCGCCTCGGCTTCCTCCCCGAAGGCCCGGACGACGGCCTGTGGCGCATCAACGCCTACGAGGACCCCTTCGGCCCGCCCGCCTGGGGCGTGTGTTTCAACGACAGCTGTCCCACCGAGCTCGTCACCGCCTTCACCACCGCGCTCGCCGTCGCGTACGAGCAGGGCCCCGACGCCTACCTCGCCAAGCCGGTCACCGGAAGCACGGACAGCGACTTCTTCCTGCCGTTCGTTCCGCTCATCACCCGGGGCTGGCCGATCGACCACCCCCGGTGGGGCGTCTTCGCGGTCCAGTCACCCGACCATCTCGCCACCGTGGAATACACCACCGGCGACCTCGACCCGACGGCCGAACTCACCACCCGCGAGGCCCGCTGGCACCTGTGGACCGGCCCCGCCGAACGCCCCCTGTGGTACGCCACCGCCAGCACTGACACCCCCACCGCACTGATCCGCGCCGTCACCGAGACCGTCAGCGACCCCGCGCCCCTGCCTCGCTGGAGACAGGAAACCCACACCTACGCCGAGGGCCTGGCCCAGCTCACCCCCATCCTCCCGCTCGGCCCACCGATCCCGACGCCCCTCGACATCCGGCGCACCGCCTCACGCCGCTCCGCGGCGCTCCCCGCCGCCAGCGTCCCGCGCTGGAGCACCACCAGCCGCCGCGCGCTGCCCGGCCCCCGCCGATGACCATCACCGGAAACCCGATATGCCCTTCCACGCCGACGAGTTCTTCGCCGAGCTGATGCTCCCCTTCCCCCACAGCGCCGTGGTGGGCAACACCTACTACGCAACCCCCACCCCCGACAGCCCGCTGCGCCTGCGCATCAGGTTCACGCCCACCTTCCACGCGGACACCTACGGAGGTCTGCGCGCGGCAGTCGTGCACGCCGACCGGGGCGAGATCGATGCCGTCGTCCTCGGCTTCGTGGACCACGGCACCTTCCACCGCCGTGACGAAGCCCGCAACACCCCCAGCAACAACTCCACCTACGGCACGTTCAACACGCGCTTCCACCGCGCCGGCGTGCCCCCGTGGGAGGGAGCCGTCACCACCCGACTGCGCGAGGCGATCGAGCAGTACACCGCCGTGTGGTTCCCCGGCACGCGGGCCGCGTCCCCACCGAGCCGCCCCGCGGGCCCTACCCCTCACCAGGCGCCCGCCCAGCCGACCTCACCCGGCGGTGGCCGCGCCCGCTGAGGCCCCGTCCGTATCCCCACGCCCTGCTCTCAGCTCTCCGTACGGCCTTCCTCGGCAGGAGCCCCTCCCGTGTTGTCCGACCCCTTCCACGACCTCGACCCCATTCAGACCGTCAAGGTCCTCCCTCGCCACCTGGCCGGCCCCGGTTTGGCGGACCTCCACACGGTCTGGCCCTTCCCCTCGACGAGGACTGGTCACTGCACCAGCCCGAAGAAGCAACGGCCTACGCCACCAGTCCCTGCCTTCGCCTGTGGACCCGCTTCACCCCCAAACCCGAACAGCGAGGCAAGGGGACATGGGCCATCGGCGCCAACCGTGCCCCGTTCGGACAGACCGCCTGGAAGATCACGTTCGACGCCACCACCCCTGTCGAACTGCTCCACGATGTCCACGCCGAGCTCCTCGACCTCCACCGGGAAGGCCACAGCAGGAACCAGGACCGGCTGTTCGACGACCCCACGCCACCCCACGAGGGGTATGCATCGTTGTTCGCCCGTGGCTGGAGCCACGACGTCAAGACCGACGGCACGCAGACCTTCCTCGCGCCCGACGGGATCGCAGGCATCCGGCACCGCTACGCCGCCCGGTACCCCGACAGATCAGCCTGGCGAGCCTGGGGCGGATACCCGAACGAACCGCACTGGCAGGCGCACTTCTCGTTCGGCACGCCCACTACCCTCGTCGCGGCCCTCACCTCCTCAGTCCTCTCCACCGAGCCCTTGCACCGCACCGTCCAGGACGTCCCCCTCCACACCTGACACCACCTCTACGTCGCCACCGCGACCGCCAAGCAGCCGCCCAGACACGCGCCCGCCGCACCGCCGCCCGCAGCCCCGGCCTCCGGCCGGACCCGATGACACCCCCACCACCCGATCAGGAGCCCCCCTTCTCGTGCACGCCTGCTTCGCCCGCAGCGCCGGCCGCTCCGCTGCCTTCGCCGCCACGCTGACCGCCACCCTCACCTGCGCGACGGCCGCGACCGCCCAGCCCACCGAAAGCCGACACCCTCGGCCTCCGCCGCTCCCGTCGGGACACCGGCAACGGATCCGGGCAGTATCGCGATCACCAAGAAGGACACAGCCGGGGAGACCCTCCCAGGCACCGCGTTCCTCCTGCTCGACTCCACCGGCCAGGACGCCGGACGTGGGACGACCGACGCACAGGGGAAGCTGACCTTCCCCGACCTCACTCCCGGCGTCTACCGGCTCAAGGAGACGGACTCCGGCAGCCCGCTCCACGACGTCGCCGCCGACCAGGACGTCATTGTCACCCCCGGCGCGACCGCCCCCGTGACGGTCATCGACCCCTTCAAGCCCGCCCACCTCACCTTCAAGGCGCAGGACAGCAAGACCGGCAAGCTGCTGCCCGGCTCCACCGTCAACATCGGCACCGGCGCCGCGACCCTCCTCACCCTCACGACGGGCCCGAAGGGCACAGCCTCCGGAGACCTGCCGATCTCCAGCCGTACGACGAAGTTCTGGGTCAAGCAGACGAAGGCACCCACCGGTTACCGCCTCTACAAGCCCTTGGACGCTTTGACAGCCACACCAGGGGATCCGGTCACCGTGACGGTCGCCAACTCCAAGACCTCGACAGGGTCGAGCCCCGATCCGACCGAGAAGCCGACGGGTACAGCGACCAGTACTCCGCCCACGTCCGAGGCAAGGCGGCTGACGACACCCCCGGCGGGATGATGTCCACCCGGCCGCACTCCACGGCGTCGGACGCTTACTCCTTGCCCAGCCCGTCAACAGACGCCACCGGTAACGCAACGCCGGAGGCGCTGGTGGGCTCACTGGCCCACACCGGAGCCGACGCCACCGCATGGATCCTCGGGGCAGCAGGACTCCTCGCCGCCAGCGGCATCGGCGCTGTCGCTGCCACCCGTGGCCGACGCACCAGCAGCGACGAGAACACTCAGGCCGGTGAGGACTGACACAACTGCACTACCGCCTGACGGCGACGCCCGGGAGTCCGTACACGGACTCCCGGGCGTCGCCGAATTTTCACCAGGTCAGCGGATGTGGATGGCTGCCATCAGGTAATTGACCCCCGCTGTCGTGAGGGCCACGACGGCAGCTGCTGCGCCGGCCCGAAGGCAATGAAGCAGGAGGCCGCCCTCCGGCTCCTTGGGTCGCTGGCGTGGCCGATGAGGTCGGCTTGGGCGGCGCGTACGGTGGTGCATGTCAGCCCTCCTGGGGTTGTCGGGCCCCGTGCCGCCGACTTCGCGAGAGGGAGCGGCACGGGGTGCTGTGTCTCCACAGTGGGACAGCTGCCCCCGGCAAGTCGCCGTCGGACGTGCCGATCTCGGTGTAAGTTCCAGAACGTGACAGGGTGGCGCGACGCCTGGCCGGCGGGAAGCGCCGTTGACCTGGTCGAGGATGCTCGTACGCTCGGTATCAAGGCGAGTCCGCGCATGGTCACCGACTATGTGGAAAAGGGACTGCTCGCGTCGCCTCTGTTCCGAAAGACGACGCAGCGCGGGAGCGACCGCCGTGTGTTTCCGCCCGAACAACGCCGCCTGTTCCACGAGCTGAACTGCGCCAAACTCCGTTCCCCGCTGGCCCGTGTCCCGCACCGGACCATGATCCCGGTCATTCTCTACCTGTGGTGCCTGGACGACACCGTGGTCACGCACACGCAGGCTCGCCGCGCTCTGCGGACCTACGCACAGAGTGCCGGCCTAAACTCCGACGAGGGACGCCGCAGTACGGCGCGCACGATTGTCGAGCAGTTCGCCCATCCACTGGCCACGACAAGCCAACTCCGCGCCGCACAGCAGTGGATCCGAGAAGGGGAGCGGGCCAGAAGGCCGAACTGGGATGCCCTGGCGGACAGCCTGAGCACGGTCGCCAGCCCGTGGCGCTCGCGTGGTCTTCCGGAGATCGTGCGGGGGATCGGGCCGCCGCACGCGCCCTTCACGACGGACCACGTCGTGGCGAAGTGGGAAGTCGACTGGCAGACCAACCAGCAGTTGGTCGTGGAATCCGTCGACGAGCGCGTGCTGCGGCGCGCCCGGGACGAGCACCGGGACGACTGGCAGCAGTACCAGAGGGTGCGGACCGACTTGGCGTCCCGAGCCGGATCATTGGCACACATCTTCGATCTGCCAGACGGTCAGGAGCAGGCCGCCCGACAGCGCGTGAACGCGTTCGTCAGCATCCTCGGCAACACCCTCGACCTTACCAAGCCGACCTTCGCCCGAGCCCAGGCCAGAGCCCGAGCCCGCTAACAGCGGGGGCGAAGACTCCACCGCATACTCCCGCTTATCACGACCGGCGATACGTCAGAGCTTGCAACACGATCCTGTTGAAGCGCTCGGATCAGGCGGGGCCAAGGCGACTGCTCGGCCGTTCAGGAGGGCGCGCGCGTGCTCGGCCATGGACCGTGGACGATGACGTGCCGATGGCGGTCACACTGCTGCCGTGCCTGGCCGGAGCAGTTGCCGAGACCGTGTCCGGTAAACGGCCCGGTTGAACCCGGACATCTCGGGCAGCGGCTCCCACGAACTGCACTGGTATGGGCCAGTCCTGTGGGCAGATGATTCCGCGCGACCGGCCGAACAGCCAGACTTCTGCCGGACCTTTGCCCGCCCTTTCTTGATTGCTCCCCGCCGTCGGGTGCCGCTGTTCTATCGTCAGATCGGCGAGGCTCACCAGTAGCCAGCACGACGGCCCCAGTTCCGGTATCAACCTGCGTGCCTCACTCGCGGCACGCATCGTCGAACTGGAGGTGAAGCGTTGGGTAAAGGGAAGCACCGCCGCAACACGGAGAAGGGCCG
>NZ_JBEYVP010000088.1:0-11348 GCF_040644035.1 Streptomyces sp. NPDC047042
TTGCTGTCTTGCGTTTCCGACTCTATCAGACCGTTTCCCGATCCGATTTCCTCGGTGCTTTCCAGGTTTCCGCTTTCGCGTTTCCCTTTCCGGCGGCTCCGACTTTATCAGAAGTTCTGAGTCGGAATTTCCACCCGCTCGGGTTGGTCCCAGGCACGCAGTTGAGCCGGGTTCCCTCGCTGGCGGAGCCGTAAACGTACTGGAGCGGGGCTCCTCGATGCAAATCGAGGAGCCCCGCTCCTGGTTCACGCCTACGAGGGGGCCGGTGAGGCACCCTCCGGGGCCGTCAGACCTCCACGACGACCGGGAGGATCATCGGGCGACGGCGGTAGGTGTCCGACACCCATTTGCCCAGCGTGCGGCGGATGAGCTGCTGCATCTGGTGGGGTTCGACCACCCCGTCCTGCGCCGAGCGCTCCAGCACTTCGGTGATCTTCGGGACGACGTCGCTGAAGGCGGAGTCCTCGATGCCCGAGCCCCGGGCCTGGATGTGCGGGCCCCCCGTGATCTTGCCGGTGGACGAGTCCATCACCACGAAGACCGAGATGATGCCCTCGTCACCGAGGATCCTGCGGTCCTTCAGGGCGGGTTCGCCGACATCGCCGACCGAGAGCCCGTCGACGTAGACGTAGCCGGCCTGGACCTTGCCCGAGATCTTCGCCTTGCCCTCGATGAGGTCGACGACGACGCCGTCCTCGGCGATGACGATCCGGTCGTGCGGGACGCCGGTCATCGCGCCCAGTTCGGCGTTGGCCCGCAGGTGGCGCCATTCACCGTGGACCGGCATAAGGTTGCGCGGCTTGCAGATGTTGTAGAAGTACAGGAGCTCGCCGGCCGAGGCGTGACCTGAGACGTGCACCTTGGCGTTGCCCTTGTGGACGACGTTGGCACCCCAGCGGGTCAGGCCATTGATCACGCGGTACACCGCGTTCTCGTTGCCCGGGATGAGGGACGATGCCAGGATCACGGTGTCGCCCTGGACGATGCGGATCTGGTGGTCCCTGTTCGCCATGCGGGACAGCGCGGCCATGGGTTCGCCCTGCGAGCCCGTACAGACCAGCACGATCTGGTGGTCCGGGAGATCGTCGAGGGTCTTGACGTCCACCACCAGGCCCGGCGGGACCTTCAGATAGCCCAGGTCCCGGGCGATCCCCATGTTGCGGACCATGGAGCGGCCGACGAAGGCGACCCTGCGGCCGTACTCGTGTGCCGCGTCCAGGATCTGCTGGATGCGGTGGATGTGGCTGGCGAAGCTGGCGACGATGATCCGCTTGCTGGCCCCGGCGAAGACCTGCCGCAGCACGTTCGAGATGTCGCGCTCGGGCGCGACGAAACCCGGCACCTCGGCGTTCGTCGAGTCGGAGAGCAGAAGGTCGATGCCCTCTTCGCTCAGCCGTGCGAACGCGTGCAGGTCCGTGAGACGGCCGTCCAGGGGAAGCTGGTCCATCTTGAAGTCGCCCGTGTGGACGACCATGCCCGCGGGGGTGCGGATGGCCACGGCGAGCGCGTCGGGGATGGAGTGGTTGACGGCGACGAACTCGCAGTCGAACGGGCCGATGCGCTCCCGGTTCCCCTCCGTCACCTCGAGGGTGTAGGGGCGGATGCGGTGCTCCTGGAGCTTGGCCTCGATGAACGCGAGGGTCAGCTTGGAGCCGATCAACGGGATGTCCGGCTTCTCCCGGAGGAGATAGGGGACAGCCCCAATGTGGTCCTCGTGGCCGTGGGTGAGGACGATGCCCTCGATGTCGTCGAGACGGTCCCTGATGGACGTGAAGTCCGGCAGGATCAGGTCGATTCCGGGCTGCTCCTCCTCAGGGAAGAGCACGCCGCAGTCGACGATCAGTAGGCGACCGCCGTACTCGAAGACGGTCATGTTGCGGCCGATCTCGCCGAGGCCGCCCAGCGGGGTGACCCGCAGGCCGCCCTTCGGGAGCTTCGGCGGAGCGCCGAGTTCAGGATGCGGATGACTCAAAAGACTCTCCTCACCACACGCGCCACGTACCGGCAAGGCACGTGGCGCGCATGACGTTCGTGCAAAAGCAGTTGTTGGATGTGGGTTACGGACACGTACGTCCCGCGTATTCAGTTGTGAAGTCTGTTGTCAGAGCTGTACCCCGCCGGCAGCAAGATCGATCTTGAGCTGGGCAATCTCGTCGGCCGACAGCTCGACCATGGGTGCGCGCAGCGGTCCGGCGGGCAGGCCCTGGAGGGCGAGCGCGGCCTTGGTGGTCATGACGCCCTGGGTACGGAACATGCCCGTGAAGACCGGGAGCAGCTTCTGGTGGATCTCGGTGGCCTTCTGGACCTCTCCGGAGACGTACGCCTCGACGAGGGTGCGCAGCTCGGGCGTGACGACATGGCCGACGACCGAGACGAAGCCGACGGCACCCACGGAGAGCAGCGGCAGGTTCAGCATGTCGTCGCCGGAGTACCAGGCGAGGCCTGAGCGGGCGATGGCCCAGCTTGCGCGGCCGAGGTCGCCCTTGGCGTCCTTGTTCGCGACGATCCGGGGGTGCTCGGCGAGCCGGACGATCGTCTCGGTGCTGATCGGGACGCCGCTGCGGCCGGGGATGTCGTACAGCATGACCGGGAGTTCGGTGGCGTCGGCGATGGCCGTGAAGTGCCGGTACAGGCCCTCCTGCGGGGGCTTGTTGTAGTACGGCGTCACGGTCAGGAGGCCGTGCGCGCCGGTCTTCTCCGCCGCGCGGGCCAGTTCGATGCTGTGGTGGGTGTCGTTCGTACCGACGCCCGCGATGATGTGGGCCCGCTCGCCGACGGCCTCCAGTACGGCTCGTACGAGATCCGATTTCTCCGCGTCGCTGGTGGTCGGGGACTCGCCGGTGGTGCCGTTGATGACCAGGCCGTCATTGCCTGCGTCCACCAGGTGGGTGGCGAGCCGCTGTGCGCCGTCGAGGTCGAGCGCGCCGTCCGCCGTGAACGGCGTGACCATGGCGGTGAGGACCCGCCCGAAGGGGGTCTGCGGAGTGGAGGTCGGAGCCATGGGTACCACGCTACTCGGTGCTCAGGGCGCGGTCTGCCCTAGGGGTGCAGGAAAAATCATGACAAATAAGGAGCCCGGCACTGCCTGCTCGGGGGTTCAAGCAGTGCCGGGTCCGTTTGATCAGGCTAGATGAACCTCCCGAAATACCGCAATACGGACACTTCGCGAGGCTGATCCGTACATCTGTGCCCGGTGGTGAAACGCGCGTGCGTGTGCCTTACGGCGCCACCCTGCCGTTCGCGTTGAAGGCCGCGTGGGTCAACGGCATGAGCCTGGCCCACTCCGCCTCCATCTTCTCGCCGACCATCTCGATCTCCCGCTGCGGGAAGGACGGCACCTTCGCCAGCTCGTGCTGGGTGCGCAGGCCGAGGAAGTGCATCAGGGAGCGCGCGTTGCAGGTGGCGTACATCGACGAGAACAGGCCGACCGGGAGGACAGCACGGGCCACCTCACGGGCGACGCCCTGCGCGAGCATCCGCTGGTAGGTCCGGTACGCCTGGCGGTAGGAGTCCTCCATGGCGTGCTCCACGAGTTCGTGCTGCTCAGGGGTGCCCTCGACGAACACGTACTTGCCCGGCCGACCCTGCTGTACGAGCTTGCGCGAGGTGTCCGGCACATAGAAGACGGGCTGCAGCTCCCGGTAGCGACCCGACTCCTCGTTGTACGACCAGCCCACACGGTGCCGCATGAACTCGCGGAAGACGAAGATCGGGGCGCTGATGAAGAACGTCATGGAGTTGTGCTCGAACGGGCTGCCGTGCCGGTCTCGCATGAGGTAGTTGATCAGCCCCGTCGAGCGCTCCGGGTCCTTGTTCAACTCGTCCAGGGACTGCTCCCCGACGGTCGACACACGGGCCGCGAACAGCACGTCGGAGTCGGCCGCGCTGTGTTTGACCAGTTCGACGGTCACCTCGCTGCGCAGGTCGATCTTGAACTCGTCGTCGGGGGTGGGACTCACGGTCTGGAGGGTCCTTCCATCTCGTCACTCGGGCCACGCCACTCTACGACTTCCACCAAACAGGACGTTCACCACCGTCACAGAAGTAATTCGGTGAAACCGGGCACCATTTGGGGTGCTCGCTCGTCTGTACAAGCAGCAGCGATTCGTTCGATCGTCACGATCCCAGAGGGAGAAGCACCCCATGTTCCGCCGGCGTGAGCCCGTCCCGTTCGCCTTCATCGCCGAGGCCGACAAGTTCCGCAGCAATGTCGCTCCCCCGCCGCGTCCGCGCGCGTCCGCCGGGGACATAGCCGGGCGCTGGCTTCTGGGGCTCACCGTCGTCGCCGGGCTCGTGGGTTCCCTGGTTCTCGGGATGCCCGCGCTGTCGGTCGACCGGCAGGCCGGGCAGACGCAGCAGTCCGAGGCCGTCGGCAGCCGTTGAGTTCCCGTCGTTCTGCGGCCGAATGGCGTGGTCCGGCCCTCCTCGGACCCCCGAGGCTGGTGACCGGCCAGTCGGCTGTATAACCTCACCGGGCACAGCCCGCCCGTGGAACTGAGTGAGGACCAGCCGTGCCCCTGCCCTTCCTGACGGCCGACCGCGCCTCCGGCGAAGCCGCGGCCGGTCATGCCCTGCCGTTCGACGACCGCGATCGTTGGCGGCGCCCGTACCGGCCCGGCCCGTGGCGGGTGGGTGCGGCGGCGCTTCTGCTGCTGCTCGCCTCGTACGTGCTGTTCGCGGCCGTCATCATCGCCGCCACCGGCGCGTTCTCCGGCGGCGCGGTGTGCCTCGGTATCGCGCTGGCCGTCATCGCCGTCGCGCTGCGGCTGCTGCGTACTGGCGTGTGGGTGAGTGCGCACGGGCTGCGCCGGGTGGCGTTCCTCGGCACGCGGACGACACGCTGGGAGAAGGTCGTCGCTGTACGGACGGTGCAGCAGCCGGTGCGCTGGCTGGGGCTGCCGCGCACCGTGCAGGGGCAGGCGCTGGTCCTCGTACGACGGGATCGGGCTGCGGACGATCTGGCGCCCCTGCTGACCACGCACAACGCCGACTTCCTGGGCCGGATGGAGGCGTTCGACCGGGCGGCGGACAGCGTCGAGGCATGGGCCGCGGAGTTCGGGCGGGGTTAGGCAGCCCCCCTCCCACCATGCTGAGAAACGATGCCGAGGGGCGGTGTTCAGGCCGTCTGGGCCGGTGATTTGCCGGCGTGCAAAGCGATCGCACGCTGCATCGCCTTGCGGGCGCGTGGGGTGTCGCGGGCGTCGTGGTAGGCGACGGCGAGGCGGAACCAGTTGCGCCAGTCGTCTGGGTCCGACTCCGTCTCGGCCTTGCGCCTGGCGAAGACCTCGTCGGCCGAGTCGCGGTCGACCCGGCCGCTCGGCGTGCGCCGCAACTCATCGACGGGCAGGCCGCCTTCGGCCTCGAGTTCGGCCGCGAGGCGGTTGGCGTCACGGACGAACTGCGTGTTCTTCCAGAGGAACCACACGCCGATCCCCGGCAGGATCAGGACCGCCACGCCGAAGGTGACGGTCAGGACCGTGCCGGCCTCGATGAGCATGATCCCGCGGCTGCCGACCAGGACGAAGTAGAAGACCAGGACGGCGGCCGTGAGGGCGTAGGAGAGTTTCGCGCGCATGACGTCCCTCAGCCGAGGTCGAGGAAGTGTTCCAGGCCGAAGGTGAGGCCCGGGGTGTCCACTACGCGGCGCGCGCCGAGCAGGATGCCCGGCATGAAGCTGCTGTGGTGGAGCGAGTCGTGGCGAACGGTCAGCGTCTCGCCCTCCCCGCCCAGCAGGACCTCCTGGTGGGCCAGGAGCCCGCGCAGCCGTACGGAGTGCACGGGCACCCCGTCGACGTCCGCGCCGCGCGCGCCGTCCAGCGCCGTCACCGTGGCGTCCGGTGCCGGAGCGGAGCCCGCCTTGGCGCGGGCCTCGGCGATCAGCTGCGCCGTACGCGACGCGGTGCCGCTGGGCGCGTCCACCTTGTTCGGGTGGTGCAGCTCGATGACCTCGACGGACTCGAAGTAGGGCGCCGCGATCTGCGCGAACTTCATGGTCAGTACGGCCCCGATGGAGAAGTTGGGCGCGATGAGCACGCCCGTCTCGGGGAACTGGGCCAGCCAGCCGGTGAGCTGCGCGAGGCGTTCGTCGGTCCAGCCGGTGGTGCCGACGACCGCGTGGATGCCGTGGCGCACGCAGAAGTCGAGGTTGCCCATCACCGAGGCGGGGGTGGTCAGCTCGACCGCGACCTGGGCGCCGGTGTCGACGAGCGTCTCCAGCTTGTCGCCCCGGCCGAGGGCGGCGACCAGTTCCATGTCCTCGGCGGCCTCGACCGCCCGTACCGCCTCGGCACCGATACGGCCGTTGGCGCCGAGGACCGCCACGCGCAGCTTGCTCATGTTGTTGCTTCCTTACCGGACGGGTACGGGTGGAGCGGGTACGGCCGTCAGGCGACGGCCTCGTGCAGGCGCGCCGCCTGCTTGTCCTTGAGCGGGCCGATGACCGCCAGCGACGGACGCTGTCCCAGGATCTCGCGGGCGACCTCCCGGACCGCGTCCGGGGTGACCTCGGCGATCCGGGCCAGCATGTCGTCGACGGACATCTGGTCGCCCCAGCACAGTTCGCTCTTGCCGATACGGTTCATCAGCGCGCCCGTGTCCTCCAGACCGAGGACCGTCGAACCGCGCAGCTGGCCGATGGCGCGGCCGATCTCCTCGTCGGAGAGGCCGTGCTCGGCGACGTGGTCGAGTTCGTCGCGGCAGATCTTCAGCACGTCGTGGACCTGCGAGGGCCGGCAGCCCGCGTACACGCCGAAGAGGCCGCAGTCGGCGAACCCGGACGTGTACGAGTACACGCTGTACGCGAGCCCGCGCTTCTCCCGGACCTCCTGGAAGAGGCGGGACGACATACCGCCGCCCAGGGCCGTGTTGAGCACGCCGAGAGCCCAGCGGCGCTCGTCCGTACGGGCCAGGCCCGGCATGCCGAGGACGACATGGGCCTGCTCGGTCTTGCGGCCGAGCAGTTCGACGCGTCCGCTCGTACGGAGGTTGCGGCGGCCGTCGCGCGGGGCGATGGGCTTGGCGTCGGGCTTCTTGAGGGCGCCCGCCTTCTCGAAGGCCGCGCGGACCTGGCGTACGACCTTGTTGTGGTCGATGTTGCCGGCCGCCGCGACGACGAGGTGGGTCGGGTCGTAGTGCTTCTTGTAGAAGCGGCGGATGCGGTCCGCGGTGAGGGCGTTGACCGTGTCGACCGTGCCGAGGACCGGGCGGCCGAGGGGGGTGTCGCCGAGCATGGTGTGCGCGAACAGGTCGTGCACGCAGTCGCCCGGGTCGTCCTCCGTCATCGCGATCTCTTCGAGGATGGCGCCGCGCTCGACGTTGACGTCCTCCTCGAGGATCAGGGAGTCCGTGAGCATGTCGCACACGACGTCGATGGCGAGCGGGAGGTCGGTGTCGAGCACGCGCGCGTAGTAGCACGTGTACTCCTTCGCCGTGAACGCGTTCATCTCGCCGCCGACCGCGTCGATCGCCGAGGAGATGTCCAGCGCCGACCTGCGCGTCGTGCCCTTGAAGAGCAGGTGCTCCAGATAGTGCGTGGCGCCGTTCAGCGACGGCGTCTCGTCGCGGGAGCCGACGTGCGCCCAGATGCCGAAGGTCGCGGAGCGGACCGACGGCAGGGTCTCGGTGACGATGCGCAGGCCACCCGGAAGGGTGGTCTTACGGACCGTGCCGATGCCGTTGGTGCCCTTGATCAGGGTTTGCGTACGGGCAACGGCCCGCGCCTCCGAAGAGGTGCGGGCCGTCGCCGTGGAGCTGCTCGACGTCACTGGGCGGTGTCGTCCTTCTTCTCCTCGTCGCCTTCACCCTCGATGACCGGGATGAGCGACAGCTTGCCGCGGGAGTCGATCTCGGCGATCTCGACCTGGACCTTGGAGCCCACCGCGACGACGTCCTCGACGTTCTCCACGCGCTTGCCGCCGGCGAGCTTGCGGATCTGCGAGATGTGCAGCAGCCCGTCCTTGCCCGGGAGCAGCGACACGAACGCGCCGAAGGTGGTCGTCTTCACGACCGTACCCAGGTAGCGCTCGCCGACCTCCGGCATGGTCGGGTTGGCGATCGAGTTGATCGTCGCGCGGGCCGCCTCGGCCTGCGAGCCGACCTGGGCACCGATGTAGATGGTGCCGTCGTCCTCGATCGTGATCTCGGCGCCGGTGTCCTCCTGGATCTGGTTGATCATCTTGCCCTTGGGGCCGATGACCTCACCGATCTTGTCCACGGGGATCTTGACGGTGATGATCCGCGGGGCGTTCGGGGACATCTCGTCCGGCGTGTCGATCGCTTCCATCATCACGTCGAGGATGTGGAGGCGGGCGTCACGGGCCTGCTTGAGGGCGGCGGCCAGGACGGAGGCGGGGATGCCGTCCAGCTTGGTGTCGAGCTGGAGGGCGGTCACGAACTCCTTGGTGCCGGCGACCTTGAAGTCCATGTCGCCGAAGGCGTCCTCCGCACCGAGGATGTCGGTGAGGGCGACGTAGTGCGTCTCGCCCTTGATCTCCTGGGAGATCAGGCCCATGGCGATACCGGCGACGGGGGCCTTCAGCGGCACACCGGCGTTCAGCAGCGACATGGTGGAGGCGCAGACCGAGCCCATGGACGTCGAACCGTTGGAGCCGAGGGCCTCGGACACCTGACGGATCGCGTAGGGGAACTCCTCGCGCGTCGGCAGGACCGGCACGATCGCGCGCTCGGCGAGCGCGCCGTGGCCGATCTCGCGGCGCTTCGGGGAGCCCACGCGGCCGGTCTCGCCGACGGAGTACGGCGGGAAGTTGTAGTTGTGCATGTAGCGCTTGCGCGTCACCGGGGAGAGGGTGTCGAGCTGCTGCTCCATACGGAGCATGTTGAGGGTGGTGACGCCCAGGATCTGGGTCTCGCCACGCTCGAACAGCGCCGAGCCGTGCACGCGCGGGATGGCCTCGACCTCGGCGGCGAGCGTACGGATGTCCGTGACGCCACGGCCGTCGATACGGACCTTGTCCTTGATGACGCGCTCACGGACCAGGGACTTGGTCAGCGAGCGGTAGGCCGCGCTGATCTCCTTCTCGCGGCCCTCGAACTGCGGGAGCAGCTTCTCGGCGGCAAGACCCTTGACGCGGTCCAGCTCGGCCTCGCGGTCCTGCTTGCCCGCGATGGTGAGCGCCTGGGAGAGCTCGTCCTTGACGGCGGCGGTGAGCGCCTCCAGGACGTCGTCCTGGTAGTCGAGGAAGACGGGGAACTCGCCGGTGGGCTTGGCGGCCTTCGAGGCGAGGTCGGCCTGGGCCTTGCAGAGGACCTTGATGAAGGGCTTCGCGGCGTCCAGACCGGCGGCGACGACCTCCTCGGTCGGCGCCTCGGCGCCGCCCGCGACCAGCTGGATGGTCTTCTCGGTGGCCTCGGCCTCGACCATCATGATCGCGACGTCGCCGTCCTCCAGGACGCGACCGGCGACGACCATGTCGAAGACGGCGTCCTCGAGCTCGGTGTGCGTCGGGAACGCGACCCACTGGCCGTTGATCAGCGCGACGCGTACGCCGCCGATCGGGCCGGAGAAGGGCAGACCGGCCAGCTGCGTCGACGCGGACGCGGCGTTGATCGCCACGACGTCGTACAGGTGGTCGGGGTTGAGCGCCATGATCGTGGCGACGACCTGGATCTCGTTGCGCAGGCCCTTCTTGAAGGACGGGCGCAGCGGGCGGTCGATCAGGCGGCAGGTGAGGATCGCGTCCTCGGAGGGCCGGCCCTCGCGACGGAAGAAGGAACCGGGGATCTTCCCGGCCGCGTACTGGCGCTCCTCGACGTCCACCGTGAGGGGGAAGAAGTCGAGCTGGTCCTTGGGGTTCTTGGAGGCGGTGGTGGCCGACAGCACCATGGTGTCGTCGTCCAGGTAGGCCACGGCGGAGCCGGCGGCCTGGCGGGCCAGACGGCCCGTCTCGAAGCGGATGGTGCGGGTGCCGAAGGAACCGTTGTCGATAACGGCCTCGGCGTAGTGGGTCTCGTTCTCCACTAGCGTTTTCTCCGATGCTTTTTCGTCTTTTGTCCCGTCCTGCCCGTGTGGCAGAGGGACATGGGGTCGGAGAAGCGCGCCTTCTGGTTGCGGGCCGGTCTTCGATCGAAGCACCCGGGAGTCGGTTCCCGGGGGCCACTACCGAGGACCGGCGGCGGCGAGGTGCACTTCTCCGCGTGTGTGTCCTGTTGTGTCCTGCGTATTGCGTTGTGCTACCACACTACAAAGAGGTGGTGACACTCCGCACGTACAGCAAAGGGAGCGGCCCCCTAAAAGTGGGAACCGCTCCCTCCACGGCGTGTTACTTGGCGCCCGCCGCACCGCGGCGGATGCCGAGGCGGTCGACCAGCGCACGGAAGCGCTGGATGTCCTTCTTCGCCAGGTACTGGAGAAGGCGGCGACGCTGACCGACGAGGATCAGCAGGCCACGACGGGAGTGGTGGTCGTGCTTGTGCGTCTTGAGGTGCTCGGTCAGGTCCGAGATACGGCGCGAGAGCATCGCGACCTGGACCTCGGGGGAGCCGGTGTCGCCCTCCTTGGTACCGAACTCGCTGATGAGCTGCTTCTTCACTGCGGCGTCGAGCGACACGTGATCTCCTCGTAAAGTCTTTGTAGAGCCACCGAGTGCCCCTGGTCCACATCTCAGGGGAGCTTCCGTTACTCGGGAGGCGGGGATCCGCTGCGCGCTGCCTCCGGAGTGCTGACTCCAGGGGTGCGTACACAAACGGCCGTCGACCAGGATAGCAGCAGGCAGCGGCCGCCCTCACCGCGGTAGGCAAGCGGTAGGCAAACAGCCCGGACGGGCCGGGCTCGGCCACTAGGGTGAGCACAGATCGTAGTTGTCGTATCACATACGTCGGGAAGGGGTCGCTTCGCCATGGCGGAGGCACAGGGCGCACCGGGCTCACAGGATGAGGACGTCAAGGCGCGCAAGGAGCGGGAGCGTGACGAGCTCTACTCCCTCGACATCTCGGGCGTCGAGTGGCACGGGGCCCCCGGCACGGAGGAGCACGAGGAGCGGGTCGAGATCGCCTACCTCCCCGACGGGGCGGTGGCCATGCGGTCCTCGCTCGACCACGACACCGTTCTCCGGTACACGGAGGCGGAGTGGACTGCGTTCGTGCTGGGGGCCCGTGACGGGGAGTTCGATCTGGAACCGACAGAGGTGAACGGCGGGCTCGCGGCGGCCGAGGCCGCGCCTTCCGGCTCGCATACGGATTCGGGTGGGGATGTGGAGTAGTCACTCGGCGGTTTTGAGTGATGTTTCAAGGGGTGGGCGCCCGCACCGAACTGGCCCACGCACTGGACGCCGGCTTCCCGCCCGGCACCCACCGCTACGGCTGGCCGCTGCTCCTGGCCGCGGCCACCGCGG
>NZ_JBEYVP010000089.1:0-11073 GCF_040644035.1 Streptomyces sp. NPDC047042
CCAACGAGCTTCCACACAGAAAAGCCCGCCCCGCACGGCAGTGAAAGCGCAGTCACATTCCTGACCGGCCTGCTCCAGCCGCCACGCCAACCGCGGAACGAAAGTCTCAGCCACTCACCCGTCACCCGTGACAGCCTGCCACCCCGCCCGGCGCCACCACCGGGCATTCAGCGAACTGAACGCTTTATCGGTCTCACCTGCTCCGCGACTCTCCAAGCCCCCGACCGTGCTGTCAGGGTGCAGGCCGCCGCGCGCCGTTGGCGTACGGCGCCCTGTGCACGTTCGCGTGTACCGGGCCGGGCACTTCCACGCGAACGCCGACAAGGGGTGGCACCGCACCCGAGATGGCCGGGGAACCTGCCCTACTTGCTGGACGGAGGGACGACGATGAGCACCCTTCCCGATCAGTACCCCTGCTGGGTTCGCGTCCCCGATCGCTCAGTAATCGCGAACCCAGGCGCTTTAGTCGGCAACTACATCGGAGACAGCACCCGAGCCGAAATCGCCTACGCCCGGCCGCCCGCTGCCACCTCGACCACCAGGGCCGGCAGCCCGCAGCCTGACCGTCTCGCGGTGACTTCGGCCGCCACCCACCCCACACCCTCCGCAGGCATCCCCTGGCACTGTGGCAGCGGCGGTGGGGGCCGGACCGTCACAGGGCTCCGAAAATCAAACTGATCACTTCCTTGTCTCCCCTACCCTGCCGGACACCGACAGTCCCTCCTGACAAGGACGGTCCGATGACGAGCAACCCCGCCGTGCGCCCGGAGATCATCGACTTCTACAGCCGGTCCGACGAAGCCGCACGGCTGCAGACCACCGCCACAGGCACCCTGGAGTTCGCGCGCACCCGCGAGTTACTGCGCCGCCACCTCCCACCGGCACCGGCCCGCGTACTCGATGTCGGCGGTGGTCCCGGAACGCACGCCCGATGGTTGGCCGACGACGGCTACACGGTGCACGTCGTGGACCCCGTACCCAAGCACGTCACCCAGGCAGCCGCCATCGACGGCGTGACGGCCGAGCTGGGCGACGCCCGCTGCCTCACCGCCGCGGACAGGACGTACGACGTCGTTCTGCTTCTCGGCCCGCTCTACCACCTCCACGACAAGACCGACCGGATCTCCGCGCTGACGGAGGCGGCCCGCGTGGCCCGGCCTCGCGGACTCATCGCCGCGGCGGCGATCTCCCGCTATTCGCCCCTCCTGGACTACATCGCGACCACCGGTATCACCGAGTCCGCGATCCAGGACGGGGTCCGTGACACCCTGGCCCAGGGCCGCTACGCCGGACAGCGCGGCTTCACCGTCGCCTACTTCCAGACCTCCACCGAGCTGCGCGCGGAGGTCACAGAGGCCGGTCTTACCGACCCCCGCCTCTACGGAATCGAAGGACCCGGCTGGGTGGCGGTCAAAGCCATCGAGAAGTACACCAACGCCAACCTCATGGGCACGGACATGTACGAAGCGGCCCTCACCGCGGCCCGCATCGCGGAACCGCACGCGGCCCTCACCGACGCCTCCGCCCACATCCTCGCCATCACCGGGCCCTGACCGATCTAGGGTGTCGCCTCATGACGCTGCTGATCGTAGGTGGGTCCGGGTTCCTGGGCACCGAGCTGGTCCGGCAAGCTGTATCCACGGGGCGCCCGACGGCCGCGACCTATACGACCAGGCCCGGCAGTGCTCCGGGGATTACCTGGCGCAGTCTCGACCTGCGGGATCCAGGGAGCGTGGAAGCAGTCGTGGCCGAGGTGAACCCTCGCGTCATCGTCAATGCGTCGAGCGGCGGGGCCGACTGGGCAGTCACAGCCGAGGGACCCGTCCGCCTCGCGCTCGCCGCGGCGAAGGCCGGAAGCAGAATGATCCAGGTCTCCACCGACGCCGTCTTCTCCGGCCAGAGCCACGTTCCCTACGACGAACACTGCAGGCCCGACCCCATCACCCCGTACGGAGCGGCGAAGGCCGCCGCAGAAACGGTGCTTCTGCTCCATCCGGACGCCGTCGTGGCCCGCACCTCGCTGATCATCGGCGACGGACAGTCCGAGCACGAACGCACCGTCCACGAACTGGCCACCGGCACCCGCGATGGCGTCCTCTTCACAGACGACTTCCGATGCCCGGTCCACGCGAGCGATCTGGCCGCAGCGCTCCTCGAACTCGCGTCGGGCGACACGACCGGCGTCCACCACCTCGGCGGGAACCAGGCTCTCAGCCGGCACGAGCTGGGCGTGCTCATCGCCCGACGCGACGGACTCGACGCATCGCGACTGCCCACCGGCCTACGGGCCGACAGCACCCTTCCCGGGCCCCTCGACATCCGCCTCGACAGCCGCTCGACACAGCGCAAGTTGCGCACCACGCTGCGCGGCGCGCACCAGTTCCTCGCCCCGGGACGGCCTCACCAACACCCTTGCCAATCAGGTTAGTCGCCGCAGGTCAGCGCGCAGGGCTTCGGCGAAGTCCGCTGACGTCTGTTTCGTGATCATGTGAGCCCGGGGAGCTGAAGGTGTCCGCTCGGGTTTCGATCGTCGTGGCGGAGGCCAGCGGCGATGTTGGTGACTCCGTCCCCCTACCGCCTACGCCGAAGCCCTGGGTACAGATGTCTGCGTGCAGGGCTGCCCGACCGAGAGCTGCTCCCGACTACATTGGTTGGGCACTGTCGTCGTTGGTCTGGCTTGGAGGAGAACCGTGCCGTTGGTCTCGGTCGTGATGCCCGTGCATAATTCGGCGGCCACTCTCGGTGCTTCGGTCCGGTCGGTGCTTGCGCAGACTCACACTGATGTGGAGCTGCTGGTCACAGACGATGCGTCCTGCGACGGCTCGATGGATCTGCTCAGGGAATTCGCCCGGCAGGACGAGCGGGTCCTGCCGGAATCGGCGCCCGAGCAGGGTGGCGCGGCCAGGGCACGCAACCTTGCAATGGAACGCGCCCGGGGGGACTACGTAGCTTTTCTCGACAGTGACGACATGTGGCTCCCGACCAAGGTTGAGCAGCAGCTTGCTTTCGCTGCGACGGCCGATGCGCCTCTGACGTTCACCTCCTACTACAAGGTGGACGCTCAGTACGACGGTGAGGCCGCCGACTTCATCCCGAACGGACGTGTGGTGCAGGCGCGAGGGTGCGTCGGCTACCGAGAGATGTTGATCCAAGATCACATCGGGGCTCTGACCGCTATGTACGACCGTTCCGTTCTCGGCACGAGGCTGATGCCGGACATGCCTAAACGGCAGGACTATGCATTGTGGTTGTCGATCATGCGTGATGGCACTCGCGCTCGGGGCCTGCAGGAGCCGCTGGCGGTGTACAGGGCACAACGGCCGGGTTCGCTCTCATCGAACAAGCTGGCGCTCATTCCCTACAACTGGAAGCTCTACCGCGATCACGAACGACTCTCGGCTCCTCGGTCGACGCTGGCCCTGTCGGGAGCTGCGTGGCATTCGCTGCGCAAGTCGCGGATCTAGTGTCCTGCGCCGCAAGTGCGTCGAAGAAGTCCAGCGCGGTTCGGCGGAGAAGTCCCCTGCTGAGCAGTGTGTTCGCTGTGGTGCCCGCCGCGGGGCGCTCCGGAGTTCTTCGCCGGATCTCTGGCGCGGCATGCTAGAAGTCGTACAGCGCGAAGTCAGCAATCGGGCGGTACCCAATCCGCTGATAGAGGCCGTTGCTGGTGGGGTTGGCCAGGTCCGCGAACAGCAGGACCTCCGCCGCGCCTGCGGCTAGAGCGGCCCGGCTCACCTCGACTGTCGCGGCGCCGGCGTAACCGCGACCGCGCAGGTGTGCCGGGGTATAGACGGGGGCCACCCGGATCTGGCCCGCGACCATGGGCGTCCTGCCCGCCATGGAGACGGGGGTGCCGTCCGGGGTTTCCCAGAGCGTGACGCGTTCGTGGGCGATGCGCGTGTCCGCCCACGAGCTGTTGTCCGCAGAGGGGGTTCCTCCGATGTCGGTGACGAACTCGCGGTGCCAAAGCATGAGTTGCTCGCGGTCCTGCTCGCCCGCGACTCGCCCCGGCCCTCAGGGAACGGATCTGGTGGCGTGAGCGTGCCCAAGCGGTACAGGCGCTCCCTCTCGTGCAGCGTCGGTATCGCGCCCGTGCGCCGCTGCCAAGCCTCTGCGAAGAAGCTGGCGGTGTCGTGGTCCGCGTTGACGCCGGGGAGGGGATGGCCGAGGCCGGCTAGTTGAGCGGCGAGGCTGTCGGCCTCTTCGGGGGTGAGGGGGGTGAGGGTCAGGCGGCGGGGCGGGGTACGGAAGAAGGCCGCGCGGACCTCGCCCGCCCGTTCCAGCAGGCCGAAGATGGGGGCGTCGGCGCCGTACGCGTCCGCCCCGCGCGTACGCAGTGCCTCGGTCACCGTCAGCGGGATGGTGTGCAGGGCGGGACGCGACTGCAGGAAGTCACCGGCGCGAGCGAGAAAGTCGTCGAGGTCTTCGGTGAGGTGCCAGTCATCCGGACTCATGTCTCATGATCCCGCGTGCCGTCGGCGTGCGCCCGTGGATTTCCGCTGAGAGGCGCGAACACGTCCGCCGTCAAGGGGGCTTCGTCGCCGCCACCTCGCTGGACTTCTTCAACGCACTTGTGGGGCAGGACATTAGCTTGATCTTTGATCACGGGCATCGGACCAGGACGAGGGAAGGTTTTGGCCATGCCTGGCCACGTCGTCCAACGCGTTCCTCGCCATGCCGAGGAACGCGTTGCGCACCACTATGAATTCCATACCGGCCTCGTGCACGGTGTCACCCCCGTCGGCAGAGCCTGGTAACCCGCGTGCAAGTGTCCAGAGGTTTCGCTTCAACGCGTCCGCCCCTCAATCTCCCCTTCGAGACATCACTGCAGGTCAGCGGGTGCTTTAGTGGACGGATACAAGCGCATTCCTCAGTCCCTTTCACCCGAGTCACCACGCACCGCGCGGAGTTCCTCGCCACTCGCTTTGCGAGAGAGGCCCCTCGACCCCCGTGCCTCTGGCGCCCGCTGGTGCTCCTCGGTCATGCTGCGGGAGCTGAGCCCCGCTATCGGACGGAGTCCCGCATGCTCGTCTTTGAAGTCTTCTCCGGTGAGCTAGTCGACGGGTTGAGCCGCCAGGCCGCCGAGGCCGGCATCACCGATGCGGCGATCGTCTCTTTGATCGGGGCCGCCGACTCCTTCACCGTCTCGACCATGCCCGAAGGCGACGCCCTCAAGGACAACATCACCAAGTACGACCTGCCCGGCGAGATGACCGGCACCGGCGAGATCCGCAGCGGCGTTGTCCACCTCCACGTCGTCATGGGCGTCGAAGGCGACCGCGCCATCGCCGGACACCTCCACGAAGCCGTTGTCGGCACCCACTTCGCCCGCGCCTACGCCATCCCCATCGCCTAATGCCTGTACCGCCCACCAGCGGCCGTCTGCAATGGATTGACGTCCCCCCGCCGCTGCGCGCTCGCCTCGAAACCGCCCTCGGCGCACCCGTCACCGACGCGGTCACCCCGGGCGGCGGCTTCGGCCACCAGCTCGCCGCCACCCTCCGCCTGGACAGCGGCCGGCGGGTCTTCGTCAAGGCCGCCCCCGACGACGACCCGCTCACTGCCGCCAACCTCCACGAGGCGGCCGTCCTCGACGCTCTGCCGCCTGGCGCTCCGGCCCCGGACCTGCTGGGCATCCACCGCGCCGCCGACTGGACCGCCGTCGTCATCGCCCACCTCGACGGACCCCACCCGGACCTCTCTGCGGCCTCCGGCGACGCCGAACAGACTTGGGACCTGCTGGCCAAGCTCACCTCCAGCCCCGCCCCCGCGCCGTACACCGCGGCGGTGAGCGCCGTGCCGTCCACGGCGGCGGCCCTGCACGGCTGGGACGAGCTTGCCGCTGATCCGCCGGACGACCTCGCCCCCGCCGCCCGCGTCCACCTGCCGCAGCTCGCCGAGCTGGAAGCGACCTGGCCCGCCCTGGCCTGCGGCACCCGCATCGTCCACGGCGACCTGCGGGCCGACAACATGGTCCGCGACCACGACCGGGGTGTGACCTTCGTGGACTGGGCGCACGCCACCACCGGCCCGGCCTGTATCGACGCCGCTTCCCTCGCGCCGCAGCTCGTCCTCGCCGGACATGCTCCCGCAGACATCGCCCGTCTGCTCCGTGACCACCCCGCCACCGCCAGCAGTCCCGACACCACCACGGCGTTCCTCGCTGCGCTCACCGGCCACTGGCACCGCAACGCCCGCAGGCCCTCGCCCCCCGGCGCCCCCGGACTGCGCGCCTACCAACGCCGCGCGGCAGCCGCCGGGCTCGCCCTCCTCGGCTACCGCCTGCGTTGACACCTCACTCGTCACCGAGTTGCCCCCTTTGGACCTGGGGCTGACCGGTCGTGACGTGCGATGGCGCTCACCGCTCCTGCTTTGAATGAGCGCCGTTCTCTAGTGCCTTTCACCCGAGTCACCAGTGCGCGTCGGCCGCCTCGATCGCAGAGCCGCGACAAGTGGTTTCCAGAGACTGTGGACCAGGTGGGGAACAACGCGGTGTGTCCGTTCCTGGCGCGGGTCAAGACGACGTACAGCAGCTCGGAGCCGGTCGGGTACGGCTCTCCTTCGGAGCCCTGGAACTCGTTGCTTCCGAGGAGCAAGATCGTGGTGTCGGCTTCCCGGCCCTTGGTCTGTTGGAGGTTCATGACCTGGATCCGGGCCTGCCAGGCTGTCCCTGCCCCGACCAGCGCTTCGTCGCGTGCGCGGAGAAGCTCCTGCGCGGCCGCAGCAGCGTCGACGCTGCCCTCGCTGGAGTGACGGAGGGCGACGCGCGTGCGGCGGGCGCCTGAATCCAGGTCTCCTGGCTGCGGGCGGCCCTGACCGCGTTGTGGGCGTTTGACCGCCTCCGCGAGTCTCGCGACGTCGGGCCGGGCCTGCGGCCTGTCTACTCCAGCAGCTCTGATTGGATCCGGTCCCAGCTCGGCCGCGGGCTGTCGACCGGATGCACGATGGTGAGGAGGCGTCCTTCGATGAACACGTCGAGCCGGTCAGCCGTTGGAGAGTCCAGCCGGCGGCGCTGGGCCCTGTGGTCCAAGGGCAGGCGCTCTCCCAGAACGCCGAGCAGCACCTCTTGGCGTGCCGGGCCGACAGCATCGCCGCGGATCCACCGGCCGCGGACCTCAACGCCGGAGAACGTGCCGAGTGTGTCCTCACGGCCGAAGGACCGGTTCATGGCTGCCTCGACCAGCGGTTCGGCCCGCCTGATCGCCGCCTCAGGGTAGGCCCCGGCTCCCTCGGCCGGACCCTCACCGCTGGACTCGGGTATGTCATCAGGCCAGTTCAGGAGGGGTTCCTCCGGTTCCAGGTTCAGGCGTCGGCGGGGATCAGGCCGGGGAACACGGAATCGCCAGGGAGTTGCACTGCCCGGCGTGTCGATCCACCCAGTGCTGAGCCCGGCCGTGGCCGGGGAGTCGTCGGGGAGGAAGATGTCGACGTAGACGCCGCCCGTGCCGAGCCAGACCCAGCTCATGAAGTAGGCGTGATCGTCGTGGTCGACGGACCACTGCGCGAGCTTCTCCAGGCGGGTCTTCTGCGGCTGGGTGCCTTTGCCGGCAGGGAACATCTGCTGGTGGTCGCGGCGGCGGCCCCGCGCCTCTCCGGCGAGCGGACCGGCGGCAAGGGTGTACAACAGATCCGGCCGCACCCCCTTCTTCGCGTAGGTGCCGACCAGTTTCCCGGGCAGGACGTCGAAGCTGCTGAGCCCGTTGGCCCCTGCCTCCCAGTCGAACAGGGCCTCGCTGACAGCGGTCATCACCCCAAGGCCGGTGCACTCGCTGACGAAACGCCTGATGTGGAGGGAGCTGGAGTCGAGGGCGGGGCAGTCGACCCCGAGCGGGCCAGTACCCGGGCCGGCGGCGATATAGCTGAGCAGGAGGCTGATCTCGTGGTCGCGCACACGCTGATCGACCGTCTTACGCAGGTCGCAGGCAAGGGCGTTGATGTTGACCACAGCGGCCAACGACACCGGCAGAGAGCCCTGCCCGATCTCGACGGCCTGGACAGCCTCGGCGCCGGCCATGCCCTTCTCAACCGTGAAACGCCACACCCGGGCACGCACCGTACTCATGGGGGAAGCCTATGGCCGCCATCCGCCGGTGCGGACCTCTCTGGCTCCGCAGGCCCCTTCAACGCGCTGGCCTACGCGGCATCCCCGATCGACACCTGGTGCCGGACAGCCTTCTTCACGTCCATCTCGACCGAGACCCGGTCCTTGCCCTCCGCCTTCGCGTACGCCGTCACCTTCATCTGGAACTCCGCGGAAGCGTCGAACCAGGGCTTCCACGCCTCCGCACTGTAGGGCAGGCCCTTGACAGCGTCGTTCGCCTCGACGGCAGCGCGCTCCAGGAGGATCAGATCATCGAACGAAATAGCGGTTACGTCGAAGGATCCTACGTCCGGCCACGGCAAGGCCGGTCCCTCCCGTCCGTGGTCGGCGAGCCGAACCAATCGGGTTGCACGGTCCCCTTTCCCTGCCCGATCCTTCTGGGTTCGCCACATTCACATCTGAAGGGCCGCACCGGTGACCTCAAGGACCAACGACCCCCTCGCCGCGCTCCAGGCCGTGGACCCGCGCGTCCTGCATTTCACGCCGTTCGGCCTCGGCGGACCCATGCGGCCCCAGGACGCCGCGGACTATCAGCAGCGCCTGATCAGCAACCTGGTCCTCGCCGACGACGTGGCACAGACAACCCGCCAGAAGTTCGAGCAGCTGTGCGCCGGCTACGCCCACGGGCTGTTGTGCTACGACCTGTTCACGCTGGTCTCGGACGCCGCCAAGCTGACGCTGGAGCAGGCGCTGCGGGACCGGTTCGCCGCCCACCACAACGGCACCGTCACCGCCCGAAACCAGGCAGGCAGCGAGCGTCAGATCAACTACACCAGCTATGCAGACTTCCACGATCAGTACAAGAGGCTCCGCAACTCCGAGATCCGGATGGGCAGTTCGAACACCTGGACCCCGTTCAACGGAACGCTCGACGGCCTGCTGAGGTGGGCGCGGCGCGAGGGCCTGCTGCGTGGCCAGCGAAACCGCGGCGTCGAGAGGGCGAAGAAGAACCTGCGCAACCTCACCGCCCACGGCATGTTCCAACTCCTGACTCCCGTCGACGTATACAGGGATCTGTCCGACCTCGCGGAGATCATCAACCATTTGTGGGGCCACGCGACGCCGGGAGGCCGGCTCTACCCGGCGCCGATCCCACGCGATGTGGTCGCCATCGGCTGGGACACCACCACCGGCTCCGTGAGGGCCGGGCACGCAGCCCAGCTCGCCGACCAGCAGGAGGAGGAGGACGGGTTCACCTTCGTACTCATGCGCGCGGTCTTCTGGCCCGGGGAGCGGGAGGATCCCAATCTGATGGAGTACGACGCCCGGAACGCCACCACACATTTTCCGGCGGAGTACCTGTGGGGCCCCGGCAGCCGTGCGCAGGCCATCGCCTGGCTTGAGCAGGAAGCGCCCGAGCCGGACAGCTGCGACAGCCTGGACCAGGTCTTCGTGATCCGCGTCCACGACGGCCGCATCCACCTTCCGATGTACCCGGGCGTCGCTGCGGCGCTCCTGCCTCCGGAGCAGCAGGGATCCTGGCATGCGGTCCGCGCCGACGGCCCGGCCGAGGTGTTCGCGCACACGCGCGCCGCGTCGGCTGCGACAACCGGGCATGTCCGGACCGGAGAGTGCGGGCAGTGCCCCGTGGAGACCATCGCCAGCGGAGACCTCGTCACGGTCCTCCGGGCCGCGCGGGCCGCCGGCGCCGACGTCAGTCCGCTGACGACACCCGACGTGCGCACTCCGTTCGCCGACCTGATGGCTCCCCGGTCGGTCGCCGCCACGCCCTGACGTGAGAAGTCCCGCCCGGGTCTATCGCCGTCAGGGACGGGGGCGGGGCGCCGTCGCTACCGCCATGGCCTCGGCCTGGTGGACGACGAAGCTGACCGGGCCGGGGCCCTCTTTTTACGGGCTCCGGCCGCGTGCTGATGCGCCCGCACGATCGTGGAGTCCACCGAGCCAGCCCAGTTCAGGTCCTCATCGGCATCGCTGAGCGGTGACCAGATATCTGTGCGGACGATCCGGTGCGGCTGCGACAATGAGGAACGAGCAGCAGATGCGGCCGTGGGAGCAGCAGACGCACCCGGCCTGCCTGACAGGAACATGCGATCCGGGGGACCGTGCCGAAGAAACGCAACGCCGCCCAGCGCATCGGGGCGATCGGAGAGGACCGGTTCCGGCTCTCCTGCCAGGAGAACTTCATCATCCCCAACAAGGTCGAGCACGACTTTGGGTTCGACTTCCTGTGCCAGCCGGACCTGGCCGCGGGCTTCGGCCGGACTGGACCGGTATCCGGAGTTTTCGTCGGCTTCAGCGTCCGCGCGACGGATCGGGACGACGGGCGGATCAGGCTGAACCGGGCGGATGCCGAGTGCCTGTTGGCGGCCCAGTTCCCGACCGGTCTCGCCCTGGTGAAGCTGAACGGGCCGAAGTCCGCGGCCGTCTATTTCCGGATGATGGACTCCGCCTTCATCGTGGAGCTGTCCCACTTTCTGGCGTCCGCCAAGAAGTCCAAGCACTTCACCCCCAAGGAAATGCGGCCCGTGGCGGAGATCCGGGACGCGATCGGGGAGGTCAGCACCCCCGGCTACCTTGAGCAGGTGCGCGCCGACGCTGCCCGGAAGATTGCCGAACCGATCACCGGACCAGTCCAGATCCAGATCCACCGCGATGCCGACAGCCAGGCAACCCTCATCACATCCCTGGACCTGTACGCGTGGTTCGAGCAAGGAACACCCGCTGAGCAGGAGTCGCTCTACCTGGCCACCTTCGGTGAACCGGTGCGACGTGACCAGAGGATGCGCGAACTCGCGCTGAGCGGCAAGGCCATGGGGGGCCTGGCACACCTGCCCCAGCCGTATGTGCTGGCCGGATTCGTCATGGACCATCCCACCAAGGTGTGCGTCCAGACCACTCCCGTGTCCGCGGAACTGCCGGTGTGTCAGCGCTCACGGAATGTTCCCGTCGGGGTGTGATCCGCTCACGGAATGTTCCCGCGGGCCGCTCGTCGGTTCCCGGTAGTGCGCTCGTGA
>NZ_JBEYVP010000090.1:0-11041 GCF_040644035.1 Streptomyces sp. NPDC047042
CCCGCCCCCCCCCCGGGCGCGGGGGGGGGGGGGGGGGGGCGGGCGGGCGGGGGGGGGGGGGGGGGGGGGGCGCCCCCCCCCCCCCCCCGGGACAGGATGGGACGGGTAGGGGCGGCGGGGGCGAAAGAAACAACCTTTCGCCCACCGCACCCCCGTACCCCCCTCCACCAGCCCCCCATCCCCCCACCCCGCCACAACACGCCCCGACCAGACCTCAACCCGCCCCGAATCGATCAACAACCAGTCACACTGCGGCACTTCAACAGGCACCAATACGTAACAGAAGCGACGTAATCGATGATTTGAGCAACCGGGTGTAGCAGTGCCTGCACGAAGCGTTATTCTCCTCAGACGCAAACCGGTACCCCTCCGTCGCCACGACGGGTGAACGGTCCCGCACTGCACGTGATGGAAGCTCTGCCTCTGGGAGTCCCGTGTACCCACACGTCGGGGTTGACGCCTCGGGCCTGGCTACGCTGCGCGCAACGGTCCTAGACCTGTTGCGCGGCTTCGTCCCCACCGCGTACGCCGCCCCCGCATTCGCCACCGCCGCACCACTCGGCCCGTGCTACGCGCTGGCCGACGGCACCGCCGCGGTCGGCAGACGAGGGCGCGCGGCCGGCGCCGCCACCACTCGCCGCCCCGCCGCGGACAGTGACAGCGCCCGCATGATGGACCTTGTCGAGCGAGCACAGGCCGGCGAGGCCGACGCCTTCGGCCGCCTTTACGACCAGTACAGCGACACTGTGTACCGGTACATCTACTACCGGGTGGGCGGAAAGGCCACCGCCGAGGACCTGACGAGCGAGACGTTCCTGCGCGCCCTGCGCCGCATCGGAACCTTCACCTGGCAGGGCCGCGACTTCGGCGCGTGGCTCGTCACCATCGCCCGCAACCTCGTCGCCGACCACTTCAAGTCCAGCCGTTTCCGGCTCGAAGTGACCACCGGCGAGATGCTGGACGCCAACGAGGTCGAGCGCTCACCGGAGGACTCCGTCCTGGAGTCCCTCTCGAACGCGGCTCTCCTCGACGCCGTACGACGCCTCAACCCCCAGCAGCAGGAGTGCGTGACGCTGCGCTTCCTCCAGGGGCTGTCCGTCGCCGAGACCGCGCGCGTGATGGGCAAGAACGAGGGCGCCATCAAGACCCTCCAGTACCGCGCCGTCCGTACCCTCGCCCGGCTCCTCCCGGAAGACGCCCGCTGAGTACCGCACGAGGTACTCGCCGCACGACTCCTCACCCCACCCCAGCGAACTCCACCCCCAGCGGACTCCACCCACCCGGCGTCCGCCCAACCGGGCTGCGCCCACCCAGCTGCCACCCAGCTTCCACCCGCCCTGAATCCCTTCCCGATTCCGCACACTCAGCAACCACCAACTCACCTTCGGTGAAAGTCCGTTGAGTTCGCGGTCCGATCATCCGCCGTCCGTAACCCAAGTGCCGCGCCACTCGTTGTGCGGGATACAGGCTCCCTGTGGTCACTCCCCGACCGTCTTCGATCATCTGATCGAATGGAGGTGTTCGGGGTTGTGCAACCCTCAGGACCCCCTGGGGAGCCGACCGTCATGACGAGAGGAGGTGCCGCCAGTGATCGCGAACGTTTCGGCGCACCGGCGGGCGAACGCCTTCGCCCAGGCCCTGGAGGAGCTGTCCGACCGGGACTCGGCGGCCGAGCAGCCCGAAGGACCGGCACCGGACACTGACCCGGAGTCGCCCCCGGCTGCCGCGGAACAGGCCGACCACCGGGCGGACCACCAGGCGGAACCCCGGGCGGAACGGACCGAAGCAGGCCGCCTCGTGGCCCTCGCGACCGGCCTCGGCGAACTGCCGAAGCCGGTGCTCGACCCCGCGGTCAAGGTCGTCCACCGGGCCCAGCTGGTGGCCGCGATGGAGGCCATGCTGCGGGACGGCACCGTGCCGGGAGGCGGGGCGGCGAACCCTTCGGTGCCCGAGCAGCGCTCCCGGGCGAAGGGCAGCCACAGGGCGAGCGGGCTGGGGAAGTTGCGACCCCGTACACGGCTGACGAAGGGACTCGCCGCCGGCGGTCTCAGCGTGGGCGTGGCGGCGGGAGCCTTCGGCGGTGTCGCCGCTGCCAGCTCCGACGCCCTGCCGGGTGACTCGCTCTACGGCCTCAAGCGCGGCATCGAGGACGTCAAGCTCAACTACCTGGCCGACGGCGACAACGAACGAGGCCAGGTCTATCTCGACCAGGCCTCGACGCGGCTCAGTGAGGCCCGTCGGCTGATGGAGCGCGACCGCGCCGGCCAGCTCGACCACGAGTCGCTCGGCGAGATCCGCCGCGCTCTCTCCGGGATGCGGCACGACGCGTCCGAGGGCCACCGCCTGCTGCACCAGGCGTACCGGCACGATCCCGACTCCCTGGGCCCCATCCAGGCGCTGGACGCGTTCTCCCGCTCCCACCGCGAGGCTTGGGGCGCTCTGCGCGAACGCCTCCCGGTGCAGCTCGGGGACGTGAGCCAGGAGGTGTCGTCGGTCTTCGACGCCATAGACGAAGAGGTCGCCCCGCTCCAGTCCATGCTTCCGAAGCCGCCCTCCTCCAAGAGCGGCTCCGGCGGCTCCGGACACGGCGGTGGCGGAGGTGAACGGCAGAGCTCCGGACCGGCGTCGGGCACGAGCTCGTCCGGTTCCGACCGGTCGGCCGCGCCCAGCGACCCCGGGGGCCACGCGGTCGGCGGGCGCGAGTCCAACAGCGGCAACCCCAAGCCGTCCGCCTCGGGCACCAGCAGCGACGGCCTGCTCGGCGGCAACACCGGCGGCCTCCTCGACCCGCCCCAGAACAGCGGCTCGGCATCCCCGTCGACGAGCACCCCGTCGAACGCCGCCGAACCGGACGTCACCCTCCCACCGCTCCTCCCCGGCCTGCTGCCCGGCCTGGGCATCGACGGCGAGGACGCGAGCTAGAGCCGTCGGCAGTACGACAGTCGGGGGCGCCCTTCGTGACGAAGGGCGCCCCCGACGACGTACGCCGTACTCGTTTCTCGCGGCTCAGAAGAAAACAGAACGCCGCTGCACCAGCAGCTTGTAGAGGGTGTGCTGGATCTGCTCCCTGACCTGGTCCGTCAGGTTGAACATCAGCATCGGGTCCTCGGCCGCCTCCGGCGGATAGCCGTCCGTACGGATCGGCTCGCCGAACTGGATCGTCCACTTCGTGGGCAGCGGGATCGCGCCCAGCGGGCCCAGCCACGGGAACGTCGGTGTGATCGGGAAGTAGGGGAAGCCGAGCACCCGGGCCAGCGTCTTGGCGTTGCCGATCATCGGGTAGATCTCCTCCGCCCCCACGATCGAGCACGGAATGATCGGCGCCCCCTGCCGCAGCGCCGTCGACACGAAGCCGCCGCGCCCGAAACGCTGCAGCTTGTACCGCTCGCTGAACGGCTTGCCGATGCCCTTGAAGCCCTCCGGCATCACACCGACCAGTTCACCGCGCTCCAGAAGCCGTTCCGCGTCCTCCGCGCAGGCCAGGGTGTGACCGGCCTTGCGGGCCAGCTCGTTGACCACCGGGAGCATGAAGACCAGGTCCGCCGCGAGCAGCCGCAGATGCCGGCCCGCCGGATGGTTGTCGTGCACGCCGACCTGCATCATCAGGCCGTCCAGCGGCAGCGTCCCGGAGTGGTTGGCGACGATCAGGGCGCCGCCCTCGGCCGGGATGTTCTCGATGCCCTTGACCTCGACCCGGAAGTACTTCTCGTACAGCGGGCGCACCAGCGACATCAGGACCTGGTCGGTGAGCTCGGCGTCGTAGCCGAAGTCGTCGACCTCGTAGTCCCCGGTGAGCCGGCGCCGCAGGAAGGACAGGCCGCCCGCGATACGCCGTTCCAGGCCGCCGACAGCGCCGCCGTCCGGGGCGGACGACGGGGCAGGACGCCCGGGCCGGCCCTCGGACTCCTGGGGCTGCTGGGACTCCTGCGGCGGCTGTTGCTCTCGTGTCACCTGGACATCATCCTGCGGCCGGGCCAGTCCCGGCAGGGGCTGGACCTCGTGAATCACCGCGGGTTCGCCCTTGCGCCGGCCGCTCCCCGCGCTCCGGCGGCGCGACGGCCGCGCGGCGGAGCCCGCGCGGGACCTGTCGTCGTCGAACGGAATGACCTTGGCATCCGCCATCGTTGATGCGCTCCTCGGTTGGCGCTCTGCGTCGGTGGGCTCTGTCCGTCAGGTCGCTTGCGCGCCTGTCCCGCTCGTCATGCCCGTCCCCGTGCCCGTGCTCGTCCCGCCGGACGTGGCCGGGGTGCCACCACTGCCCGCGAAGGGTACGAAGGGCAGCGCGGCGATCCGGTCGACGACCCCGGCGAGAGCGGCCGGCGGCAGCAGCCCGGGGCCACGGACACGCGCGAAGTCCTCGAAGGTCTCGGCGGTCGTGAACTTCGGCTGGTAGCCCAGCGTCTCGCGCATCTGGTTCGTCGCCACGACCCGGCCGTGGGTCAGCAACCGGATCTGCTCGGGCGAGAAGTCCGTCATTCCCAGCGTACGCACCAGCGACCCGGTCCAGGTGACGGCGGGCAGCAGCAGCGGCACGGTGGGACGGCCGAGCCGCCGCGAGCATTGCGACAGCAGCAGCACCCCGTCACCGGCGATGTTGAACGTGCCGCTGTTGAGCGTGCCGCGTTCCGGCTCGTGCGAGGCGATGCGCAGGACCTCGATCACGTCGTCCTCGTGCACGAACTGGAGCCGGGGGTCGTAGCCGAACACGGTCGGCAGGACCGGCATCCCGAAGTACTGGGCGAGCGGCGAGTCCGCGGTCGGCCCCAGGATGTTGGCGAAGCGCAGCACGGCCACGGCGACGTCGGGCCGGCGCCGCGCGAACCCCCGTACATAGCCCTCGACCTCCACCGCGTCCTTCGCGAAGCCGCCGCTGGGCAGCGACTTGGGCGAGGTCGTCTCGGTGAAGACCGCCGGATCCCGGGGCGCGGACCCGTACACGTTCGTACTGGACTTCACGACCAGCCGTTTCACCGCGGGCGACTTCTGGCAGGCACCCAGCAACTGCATGGTGCCGATGACGTTGGTCTCCTTGACCGTGACCCGGCTCCCGCTGCCCAGCGCTATGCCCGTCACGTCCAGGTGGACGACCGTGTCGGCGTTCGTCTCGGCGAGCACCCGCGCGATGGTGGGCTGCCGGATGTCGGCCTGGATGAAGTCGGCGCCGCCCAGATGATGCTCGGGCGGAATGGCGTCCACGGCGATGACCCGGTCCACCTGGGGGTCACGCTGGATTCGTCGTACGAACCGGCCCCCCAGTTGACGGGCCACCCCGGTCACAAGCACGACCTTGCCCAAGATCAGTGCCTTCCTTCCAGCCGTGTTTCCCGTGTGGAGCCCAACCTAGCGGGTTGTTGTTGCGCTGTGATGACCGCCCGAAGCATGAAGTCACGGGAACGCCGTACGTACGCACAAGCTAATACGACTGTGGCCCCCCACCGAAAATCCGGTGGGGGGCCACAGCCTTCACGCTCACGCTCTCGCTCGCGCTATCGCGGCGTCGCGCGGAAGCAGCGATCCCGATCCCGATCTCGCGATCGGACCGACTGCTTCTTGGTGCGACTACTTCTTGTTGCGACGCTGAACGCGCGTGCGCTTCAGCAGCTTGCGGTGCTTCTTCTTCGCCATCCGCTTGCGCCGCTTCTTGATAACAGAGCCCACGACTAACCCTCGCTCACTTCTCATCACTCGGCGTTGGGCGCCATGGGCCCATACGACCTACAAGGGGCCAGCCTACCCGTCCGAGCGCTGAGGTCGTAATCGAGGTCAACCGAGGAGATCAGACGGGACCCGTGATGCCCTGAGGGGTCCCTGCCCATACCCCCTCGACCGCCGTCAGGCTGTCTCCACCCCCACATAGCTCTCGCGAAGGTACTCGTGAACCGCTTGTTCCGGGACGCGGAACGACCGTCCTACCCGGATCGCGGGCAGATGACCGCTGTGCACCAACCGGTACACGGTCATCTTCGACACTCGCATCACCGAGGCGACTTCCGCCACGGTAAGGAACTGAACCTCGTTCAGAGGCCTCTCGCCTGCAGCCATGACACACCTGAACCTTCCGCACTCGACTGGCCACCGGCTTCCCCTTCCGGTGACTCTTCGTCGTTGCGTGCTCACTCCCCAATGTAGGGGCGGGTGATGCGAGTGGGGAAGAGGTGCACCCATCGGCGGCCTACTGTGACAGACACGCTCGATTGAGTACGTAGCGGGTAATCGGCCGGTAGTAAGCAGACCGAACAGCATCATCAAGTGGCACGACGACGGACACGCGCCCCTCCGCCTCTCCGACGAAGAGCGCGGGATCGTCCGTATCGGCCAACCCGATGGCCTCGAACCCCAGTTGACCTGCGCCGCAGACCCAGCCGTGATCTCCGATCACCAACTCCGGGAGCGTTCCGCCGGCCTCGGCGACGGCGTCCAGAACGGTACGAACCGGGAGCGGCGAGTGCGTGTGTGCGCCGGGCTCACGCCCGGCGGCCCGAGGATCCGGCTCCCGTACGAGCGCGACTCCCCGTACGTAATCAAGGTTGTACGTGCGTAGGCCGAACCGGGTCGTTATGTCGACAGAGCTACCCTGCGCAGGGGTGAGGACATCACATCCCGCCGCCGACAAAGCGTCCGCAAGAGCGACGTAGAAACCGAGCAGTCGGTGCGGGTGACCGGTGCCGAGGAGTACCGGAACCCGGTGCCGGACGGCTGCGGAGAGTCGCTCGGCAAAGGCGTCGAGAGCCACGAGCGTCCGCTCCGGATCGATCACATCACATCCGGACGTGCACTGCGGATCGGCCGAAACCCCGCATTTGTCGGCCATCAACCCGATCAGATCCCGCTGCCGCCAGGTCCACTCGGGATCGAGTCCGATCAGCGCCCGGGGGTCCCGGGCGGCGAACAGCCGATAACTCCGCAGACTCTCCTCCCGCGAGGTGGCCACGGGACCCGCGAGGCGGGCGGCCAGGAGATGGGCACGGAGGGCGCCGGCGCTCAACACGTCAACGATGGTGGCTCAGTCACCCATCCCGGATGCCCAAAATGCGGGAAACATCCCACAGTTGGCGTAATAACGCTGCCCGCACTCGAGGCTCTCACGGTCCTCGTGACACTGGTGACACTCATGACGGAACAGTGACAGGAAGACCTACAACTCCCCCGGCGACTCCCATGTCTCACCACACGTGCGCACCGAGCGCCAGTCGACCGACCACAACACAGGCATCACCACAGGGGGAAACACCATGAAGCTGTCCCGTCGCAGGACCGCCACCACCGCCGCTCTCGCATCGGCCACCGCCCTCACCGCCCTCTTCGCCACCGCGGCGCCGGCGTCCGCCGCGATAGACACCGGGTACAACGGCGTCTGCGGCACTGGCTACAAGGTCGTCGCCACCACGGCGGTCGGCCGCGTCGGACGGATCTTCGTCACGTGGAACGAGGCAGAGGGCCAGAGCTGCGCGGTGACCATCCGCAACTCGACCGGCCCCCGCATTCACATGGGCATCGAGCTCAACGTGCTCGCCGACCACGAGACCACCCCGATGTCCGATGCCGACGACTACTTCACGTACGCGGGCCCGGTGCACTACCCCTCCCGTGGCTACTGCGTGCAGTGGTCCGGCGTGGTCGGCGACGTCGAGGCGTCCGGCACGGGCGTCTGCAACTGACGCCTGCGACTGCCGTCGGCGCGGAACCCGCACAGGGGCCGACACCGGAACCGGAGCCCGAGCCCACGCTCGGGACCGCCGGTGTCGCCCCACCGCACCCCACCCACGACAACGCACGTCACCTACGCCAGCAACCCCCGCAGCGGAAAGACAGCCTTGCGCGCAGCGATGACCGCCTGGTCCAACCGGTCCGCCGGGTCGTACCCCGACTCCCAGTCCGCGTAGGCCACCGGCCACCGCCCGTCCGTCATCCGCGCCGGCGCCAACTGCCGCGTACGCGCGAACACTTCCTGCCGCCAGCTCTCCGGGATCACCGCCGTGGGCTCGACAGCCCGCCCCGCCGCGATCGCCACCAGGTGCGTCCAGGACCGCGGTACGACCTCCACCACCGCGTATCCGCCCCCGCCCAGGGCGATCCACTTCCCCTCCGCGTACTCGTGCGCCAGGTCGTGGCAGGCGACCTGCACCGCCCGCTGCGCGTCCAACGACACCGCGAGATGCGCCAGCGGATCCTCGAAGTGCGTGTCGGCCCCGTGCTGGGTGACCAGCACCTGCGGCCGGAAGTCGGCGATCAGCTCGGGCACGACCGCGTGGAAGGCCCGCAGCCATCCGGCGTCTCCGGTCCCGGCCGGCAGGGCCACGTTGACGGCGCTGCCCTCGGCGGGACCCTGCGCCCCCGTCTCCTCGGGCCACCCGGTCTGCGGGAACAGGGTCCGCGGATGCTCGTGCAGCGAGATCGTCAGAACCCGGGGGTCCTCCCAGAACGCGGCCTGGACGCCGTCCCCGTGATGCACGTCCACATCCACATACGCGACCCGCTCGGCCCCCAGCTCCAGCAGCCGGGCGATCGCCAACGACGCGTCGTTGTAGATACAGAACCCGGACGCGCCCCCGGGCATCGCGTGATGCAGCCCGCCCGCGAAGTTGACGGCGTGCAGCGCCTCCCCGCGCCACACGGCCTCGGCGGCCCCCACCGACTGCCCGGCGATCAACGCGGACACCTCGTGCATCCCGGCGAAGGCGGGATCGTCGGCGGTCCCCAGCCCGTACGCCGTGTCGGCCGCCTCCGGATCGGCGGACGCGGCCTTCACCGCCTCGATGTAGTCCTCCCGGTGCACAAGCCGCAACGTCGACTCCCCGGCAGGCTTGGCCGAGACCACGTCCACGTCCTTGTCGAGCCCGAAGGCGTCGACCAGGCGCCGGGTCAGGGCGAGCCGGACCGGATCCATCGGGTGATCCGGACCGAAGTCATAGCCCGTTACTGCTTCGTCCCACATCAGCTGTGCGCGGCCGCTCATGCCCGTCACCGTATCCGGCGCGTCCCGGATCGAACGACCCCGCGTACTTCAAGGTCACCAGAACCAACACCATCGGAACGAGCATCGCCCCACGGTAGTTCCACAGATCACCCAAAGCCCCCACAAGGGGAGAACCAATCAAAAAGCCCACATAGTTAAATATGTTGAGCCGCGCGACGGCGGCATCCGAAGCCCCGGGGAACAGCCGCCCGGCTGCGGCGAAGGTCTGCGGCACGATCACACACAACCCGAGCCCCAACAGCGTGAACCCGAGCATCCCGACCCACGCCCCGGGCGCCACAGCCACCACCCCGAACCCGAGCGCCGCCACCAGCGCCCCCGCCCGTACGACGGCCACCGCACCGAACCTGCGCACCCCGATGTCCCCGATGGCCCGCCCGACGAGCGTGGTCACCATGTACACGTTGTACGGCACGGTGGCGAGCTGCTCCGAACTCCCGAGCACGTCCTGCAGATACTTCGCACTCCAGTTGGAGACGGTCGAATCCCCGATATAGGCGAACGTCATCACCAGACACAGCGGCAACAACATCCGGAAGACGAGAGCACTGGACCCGGCCCCCTCCCCCGCGGGGGCATCACCCACCCCACCAGCCCCCGGGTCCGCCTCACCCTTCGCGTCGACGTACCACCGACTACCGATCGCCGCGGCCGGCAACAGCACGGCCACCACAGGCAGATAGGACGCGAACAGCGCGAGATGCCAGTGCGCCCCGGCCCACGCCAGCGAGGCCCCGACGATCCCACCGAGGCTGAACGCCGCATGGAACCCGAGCATGATGCTCCGCCCGTACGCCCGCTGCAGACTCACCCCGAGCATGTTCATCGAGGCGTCGAGCCCACCGACGGCCAGCCCGAACGCGCCCAGCGCCACCGCGACCTCGGCCACATGATCCCCGGCACCGACACCGAGCAGCGCCAGCAGTACGACGGGCTGCGACCACCTCAGTACGAGGCTGGGCGGCACCCGCTTGACCAACTGCTCGGCGCAGACACTGCCGACCCCGGCCAGCACCGGCACGGCGGCGAGGAAGAGGGGCAGCAGCGCGTCGGAGATCCCGTACCGGTCCTGGATGGCCGGAATCCGCGTCACGAGCAGCGCGAAGGCGGCACCCTGAGCAAAGAAGCTGAATGCCAGCGAGGCTCTGCCGCGCCGCAGCACATCTGTCATGGCCGCGAGCGTAAGGCCCCGGCTTACCCGTGGGTAGACGACAAGGAAGATGAATTCTGCTCACCTTTCCCTTCATCCACCTTGAGTGACAGCCAAAGCACCCTCCGTACACAAACAGACCCCAACACCCTGCCTCAAGCAAGCAGTTCGGCCAACTCACCCATGCTGCCGAAGAGCCGAGTCGCCCCGACCAACCGCTCGGCAGGAGTCATGGCGGTGAACCCGAGTACGTCCATCCCGGCCGCGACAGCCGCCCGCACCCCCAGCGGACTGTCCTCCACCACCACACACCGCCCGGCCGGCACCCCCATCCGCTCCGCCGCGTGAAGAAAGAGATCGGGCGCCGGCTTCCCCCGCCCCACATCCTCCGCACTGAAAACGCGCCCACTGTCGAACCACCTCGCGAGCCCGGTGGTCCGATGCCCCACCCGAATCCGCTCATGACTCCCGGAGGAAGCCACGCAGTACGGCACTCCGTCAGCGGCCAGCTCCTCCAGTACGTCGACCACACCGGCCACCGGCTTCAACTCCCGCTCGAAAGCGGCGAACACCCGCGCGTGAAAGACGTCGTCGAAGTCGCCGGGCAACCGCCGCCCACTCCGCTCCTCCACCAGATCGTGTACGCGGTGCATGGCGGACCCCATGTAGTCGCGAAGGGAGTCCTCGTACGAGGTCGGATGCCCGAGTTCGGTGAGATAGGCGGCCAACAGCGTGTTGGAGATCGACTCGCTGTCGACGAGAACACCGTCGTTGTCGAAGATGACAAGGTCATAGCGCATAACTGGACCCTAAACGCAGAAAACCCCCGCACTGTAAAGTGCGGGGGTTTTCCCAATATTTGTTCGGCGGTGTCCTACTCTCCCACAGGGTCCCCCCTGCAGTACCATCGGCGC
>NZ_JBEYVP010000091.1:0-9796 GCF_040644035.1 Streptomyces sp. NPDC047042
GGCGACGGCCACCACGAAGTAGACCCACTCAACAGACCGGGGTCGGTCCCATTACATGAGCCGACCCCGGGAACATTCCGTGAGCGCCCACAGCATGCGACCTGCTGGTGCTTGCCGCAATCGACGACCGCGCCGGGGCTCTGGCCCGCAGCGCCTACCGCAGATGGGTCAGGGACACGGACACCCTCAGCGCGGACTTCAAAGTCGTCCTCATCCGCGCCTTCCAGCGGCTGGCCACCATCTATCCGACCAGCATGCTGAGCAGAATCGCTGAGCTGGCCACGCCGGTCGATCAGAACGCCGTACACAGCGACGAGGTCACCGCCGCCATCAGCCAAGCCCTCAACAGCCTGTGGGACCAGGACGACCAGCGCCCCGCCATCCACAAGCAGCTCACCCAGTGGGCCGGGGACCACCGGAAACCCCAGCAGGCAGCGGCACAAAGCACGTTCGCCTACCTCGCCGCCCGCCGTACACCTGACGGACCCGCTCTCCTGACGGACGAGCAGATTACGACGGTGTGGCTCAGCGATATGTGGCGCAACGCTTTGCCTACGGACGACTGGTCTCCGATCGCGGCCCAAGCGTTTGGCTACTGGATGCAGACAGCTCTCGATATTTCGGACCTCAGTTCGACGATTCAGCAGATCTTCCTGAGCGCGGTGCACCGCCCCACCGACCCGCACTACAGCGCGCGACGCATGATCGCCATGCAGAACCTGCTCTTCAGCTGGATCCCTGCACCGCCGTCGCCGCAGCCCAGCGACGCCGCCCGCCTGCGCGACGAGCTATCGACCCGAATGAGGGCCCAAGACCCCGCCGCACCCCCTGACCCTCATGCGCCGCAACCGTGACCGAACGGGCTGGCCCGCCCTGCGGGCCGGCCAGCTCACCGACACCGACAACCCGTACGCGCTTCCCAGCGACGCCTCCGGTTACCACTTCCATGCACACCTGACCGGTCGATGGGAAGAAACACCAGCCGCCCGGCACCACCAGGACCCTCGCGCGGCTGCCATTCACCATGCTCTTGAAACGGCCCGCGCCGTGTCGGGCCTGTATCCCCTGACGGAACACCAGGCGGCCCAAGCCCATATCAACAGCCGACTGGGTACGTCACACGACCTCGTCGATGCTCCCGTCCGCCTCCTGTGGGCCCGGGTGCAGCTGACAGCTGAGAGCTCAGACATCGAGGCGGTCGTCTGCCTCCAGCGCCGGATGCACGACAATGCCCTTACCGAGCAGACGAACCGACAACGCCAGTACCAGGCAGAGGAATTACACCGGGCCTTGTCCACGACGCCCACACTGGCTCTCGCCTACTGGCTCATCCACCAACCCCAAGCCGCCGACCGCAACACCATCGACGCCCTGAGCCAGCTGACACGAGAAATCACCGCCTACGCCCCGCATACCGCTTGGGTCCAAGTCGCTCACCTGCTCCAGACCTTCGTGCAGGACCTCGACACGCCCGCCCGCATGAACCTCGTCGACAGCCTCGCGCAGATTTTCACCCGCTACGACCAGCCACAACTTGCCGACCACCTGCGTTCCATCGCAACGCAGGTCCAGTCCGCCAACGGGCACCTTCCAAGCAGCCCGCCACGCTAGCCATGCCTGGTGCGCGAAATATGGCGTCTGGCGGGTCGGCTGCTGTTGATCTTCCAATGCTCTCCGGTGACAGGAGTATCGGCGTGCTGGGGTCGGTGGTTCAAGAGGTGCACGGCCATCGGTCGCGGAGTAGGACTTGACCGTGAGCCGTTGAACACAGAAAGTTACCCCTGTGATCCGGGGGGTGTAATTGGACGCGAACGCAACGGGCCCGACCGCTGTTGAGCTGTTCTGGACGGTGCCGCAGCCGGACGACGCAGGCGCGCAGACCGCCGATCTCTTTGATTGGCAGGCAGCGATGGCCACCGCCGACAGTCTGTCTCTCTACGAGACTGCGCTCGATAGTGAAGGCCGCCTTGCGGCGGACAACGCCTGCCGCATCGTCTGCGAACGCCACGAGGACTGGGCGGTCGTGGTCGATGACGACGTCGAACTGGTTTCGGCAAAGCATCGCGATGCTCCGTACGGCGCTTACACGACCATCAACCAGCTCGCGGACGACGGCGGAATCGCCCACCTGTTCAACCGATGGCACACCCTGGGCGAGAGGCCCACCTGTCGCCTTGTGACCACTCCCGGACTCGCAGGTGCCGCTCAAGAACTGGCCGCCACAATCCAGAGCCTTCGCACTCTGCGCATGAGCGGTCTTGCCCTCGCTGTCGCTGCAGAGCACCAGAAGCCGGTCAAGGACTTGTGCCGGTGCATACGGCAGCACACGAAACCGGAGCGTCTCCCAGCCCTCTGGAGTGAGAACAGCAATCCGAAGGAAGCGACAGAGGAAGAACAAGCCCAGGTCGCCCGCTTTCTCTCCATGCTCGTCATCGACCACACCCGTCTCCCGCGGGGCTTCGTGGCATACGCAGCGGCCAACATGTACGCCAAATCCGTGCTGGAACGAGTTCGCGTAGACGTGGCGCCAGACCCGGTCTGGCAAGCTGTTCACGACCTGATGCGTGTCCGGATGAGAGCGGCTGGGCCCATGCCCAGGGGGAAGCTCCCTGCTGTCCTCGCCTACAAACCCGGCACACCGCTGCCGAGTACTGCGGACTTGGAGCGCGCGGACGTCAGTCGCATCGTCTCCATGACGGATATCGACATCGCAATCCGAACGGCAATCGCCAATCCGCGAGGCTTCCAGCCGCTCGTCGCCCAGCCACGTCTCAGCCGTCTGGCAGTCAAGATGGCCGCCGGTCACTGCGGCGACAACAGCATCGAACGGGCAGAAGAACTGCAGCGGGAGTACCGGGACTACTGGCGCCACCGACTCGACGGGGACCCCGCTGCCCGCGCTGAGCAGGCCAAACTTCGCCGACGCCTGCACCGGGTGAGTGACGAGGCCACAGTGGCGACGTCGAACGCCACCGTTCAAGGCCAGGCACTTTGGCAAGAGGTTCAGCGGCGCGTCGATGCACTTCCGGAGGAGACTCTGCCCGTAGGAATGGATGGAGACCTCGCCCTGGGGGGCATCTGCGACCTCACTAGCCAGTGCAAGGTGTGGTTCAGTGAGCGCTTCGACGTCGACGCGGAAATCACGCGCCTCCGAGCCCAGCGAGAGGAGGCATCATGAGCCACGATGCCTTCGAACTGGCCTTGCTGCGTGAAGACCTGGCCTACCACCAGGCTCGAATCCTGTTGCTCGTAACGGCTGTCGCTTCCATGCCCGGACACCAGAACAAGCTCGACGGCCTCACCAAACTGGCGAAACTCGACTTCCTCGTCCGCTACCCCGCGCTCGCACCGCAGATCCTCGAAGAACTCCAGCCCGAGGATCCACGGCTACACCTCACCCCAAACGACGATGCGCACCCCACGGATGTCGAAGCACCCATGACGCGTTACAAATACGGCCCCTGGGACGATCGCTACTACTCGGTGATCGGCGCTCTCGTCGGACGAGGGCTACTCGCCTACCGGCGCGGTCGACAAGGAAGCGTCGCTCTCGCCCCCACATCGGCCGGCAAACAACTCAGCAGAGACATGTCCGCCACGAACCAGTGGGCGCCTATCAACGATCGGTGCCACGCAGTCGCCGAAGCATCCTCCGGACTCACAGGGAACGCCTTGAAGGACCGCATCTACCAGCGACTTGCGCCGCTCATGAACCGCCCCCACCGGCAGGTGATCCGATGAGCACGCCGTTCCGGATCAACGCTGTCACTCTCGCCACCACGGAAGGCGAGGTCAACTACCAGTTCGCTTCCGACCTGACCGTACTCGCCGGACCGACCGGCGTCGGCAAGACCACCCTGCTGGAACTCATCAAGTTCGGCTTCGGCGGCGACGCCAGGCTGGCCACCGTCGCCCAAGAGCACGTCAACGACGTCATCCTCGACGTCACCATCGGCGCTCAAAGGCTGCGCATCGCGCGCAGCCTCGACAGCATCAAGCGCAAGAAAGCTCGCGTCACCGACCTCACTACGCAAGAGCGACTCCCGGACCATCACATCGGCACGGCCCAGCCCAGTCTCAACACCCTCCTGCTCACCGCTCTGGGCTTCCCCGACGACATGAAGGCCGCGGCATCCGGGCAGAGCACCAAAGCAGGCAGCCGCATCACCTTCAACGATGTCCTCTCCGTTCTGTACCTACCGCAGTACGAAATCAACATCGACATCGCCAACAGCAGACAGAGCTATCTGGAACCCAAAAGGAAGATTGTCTTTGAGCTAATGTTCGGGCTCACTGACTCTTCGATTCTGGATATGCGCTCTCAGGTGAATGTGCTCAAGGGAAAAATCGCAACGGAAACTGAGCAGTACAAGGCGGTACTCCAATTCCTGCGCGACAGTGCGACTACGCAAAGAATCGAGGCTCAAGCAGCTCTTGAACGGGCAATTGCCACGGAGCGCGAAGCGGAGTCGCAGCAGGCTGTACTGCGCGATGAGATCGATCCCGTAGTCGATCGCCATACCCAAGTCATGCGCGACCTGCTCACGGAGGCAGAGCGCAGCCTTGCAGATGCCCGTGCCACAGTGAAAGAGCTGCAGCGCCAGAAAAATGAATGTGCGCAGGAGCAACGACGCGTCCAGTCGGACCTGGATCGGCTCAACAGAATGCGCGACGCAGGCGAGCGACTCGCCAATATCGAATTCCTTGTCTGTCCGCGATGCATGCAGTCACTGTCGGAACGAGAAGTGCCCGCAGACGCCTGCCGCGTCTGCCTTCAGCCGGATCCCGTGGAGAACTCTGGCGAGCAGGACCAATACGAGCTGCGCCAACTGACCCAGCAACTCGAAGAGATGGATGACCAACTTGCCTCTCTGACACTGGGCATCAGCGAAGCGGACGACGCGGCAGCGGGCAGAGACAACCTGGTCCAAAAACTCACGGCAGAACTCGACAGCCGGACCGCTGACCGTGTCACTCCCAGGCTCCAGGCATACAGCGACGCCACCGAACGCCTCGCCACAGCCCGGGCTCAGCAGCAGCAACTCGAAGGAGTGCTGCGCCAATGGGACCGCGTCAACGACCTGGAAAACGCAGTACAGGAACTGCGCACTGAACAAGAGCGTCTCCAGGCCCGGATCGACCAATCCGTACAAACGCTGGCGCACCGGAGAACCGAAATACTCGACGAGATCTCGGAAGAATTCCAGGCAGCGGCCGCAACGCTTCGCATTCCAGGCGTGCAGACAGCAGAAATCCATCGCACCAACTATTTGCCAGTCCTCAACGGAAAAATCTTCTCGGACCTCATGCCTCCCGGTGGTGGCATGATGACGGCAACCCAACTCGCGTACTGGACTTCGCTCCTGGCTGTTGCGCTCAGAAACCCGGACGTCCCCTACCCGGCATTCCTACTCATCGATACACCCAGGCTGGCTCTCAATACGCCCAATGACGCTCTGGCTGCGGCACTTTACCGGAGGCTAGTAACGTTGGCCGACGCAAACCAGAGAAAAGTGCAGTTTATTATCGCTGACAACAATCTGCCAGCCGAGTATCGAAGCGACTACGCCGAGTTCGACTTCGAATATGACAGCCCGACGGTTGCGACAATTCACCACCCGGGTTTGTCGAATGTCAAGACAATCGGGAATCCAGCGGAGAGCTCGCAGAATCCCTGAGCTGCAACAAGAGCCGATCAGGACCAGAGTTGACTATTGGGCGATTTTAGGGCAAGTGATCACGCTGCCCGGTCATGGCCTTTCCAGCCTGGTAGAGACAGGGTCGGGCGGGTAACCCATTGCGCGGAGCCACGTGTCGAGGGCGAGGGTGACGATGTCGCCATGGGGGAGGTTGGCATCGGCGTTGTAGCGGCGGATCCGTCGTTGGAGTTGGAGGGCTTCCGGGACGGCGTAGTTCAGCTGTCCGCGTTTGCTGTGCCGGTTTCTGATGATGTCAAGGGTGTCCGGGTGCGGTGTCAGAGCGGTGTCGGGCGGTTGGAACTCTGAGTCGAGTGCATCAGCGATTTCACGCAGTCGGCGGGCGTAGGGAGAGTGATCGGGCATGAGCGCTGCTCCGGTGGACCGGCTAGGCGGATAGCTATCCGCCTAGCTGCCTATTCGAATAGTCGGCACGAGGGGCGGCCGCACCCCTACATGGGGGCGGCCACCTCGTCGACCGCGGTCGGACTTAAAATCCGCGGGCGGTGAGCCACTCGTCCAGCGCGACGGAAACGATGTCGCCGATGGGCAGGTGGTCGAGTTCGTTGTCCAGCGCGAAGCGCTTGATCCGCCTCTTCAGCTTCAACGCGGCGGGGACCGACGAGTCGAGACTCTCGCGCGTGATGATGCGCTGGTTGAGGACGACGGCGGCCTCGGGGATGTTTTCGGGACGACCAGGACCGTGGGCGTAGGGCGCTCCCTCACTGGGCGGCTCCTGCGGTCGAGTGTCCTGTGCCTGCTGGGGTCCAGGACCTTCGGGCCTGAACGGGAACGCCGTACTGGCCGCCGCCGGAGGGACCGCCTGGCGGACGGCGACCTCGGCAGTCGGCGCCGTGCCCGAAACTGCGGACGCGGCGTGGAACGGGCTGTGCAGCCCATCGAGTTCGGCGGACTGAGCGGGCTGGCTCCCAAGCGCTCCAGACTGGGGAGCCGAGGCCACGGACGGTGGCTGCCGCTCGGCCAGGCCGTCGGCGGAATCCGTCCCCGCCTCGGCAGTATCGACGGTCTGCGCCAGATCCTGAGCCTGTGCCTCGAAGGCCGCCGCAGGAGGAGCGTGCTGAACCCGCGGTGTGCCAACAGCAACCCCTTCGCTCTGGTCGGTGGCCTGTTCGGCGGCGAACTGTTCGGGCGTGAGCTCAGCAACCGGGGGAGGGGGTGGCGGGGTTGTCTTCTTGGCCCCGCCCAGGGCACGCCCGCCGGTGCGGCGGGCCGGCGGCTTCGGCCGCTCGTTCTTCTCGCTCATGCGGTGAGTTCCTTCATCAGGTTGGCGTACTCGCTCAGTTCGGTGGGGACCTCGCCGAAGGCCTCCATGTAGTGCACCCAGGAGTGGATGGTGGTCTCGGCGAGCGGGAACGGCTCGTCGCGGTCCGGGCCGATGCCTTCGCCCTGGGCGGGCTCCAGCAGCTGCTCCTTCGCGCGGCTGGGCAGGCTGGTGCGGTCGTCGGCCTTGACCATGACCACTTGGGCGGTGACGCCGTGCTCGTTGCGGGCGGCGGCGCGCTCGGCCTCGTCGAAGGTGGCCACGAGCTTGCGGCGCTCGATCTTGGTGGGGGCTACCGGTACGAGGAGGAGGTTCGCCTCGGTAACAGCCTCGTGGAAGATCCGGGCGCTGCCGCCGCCGGCGTCGACGACGATCGCGCCGAACTCGGCGCGCTTGGTGCGGATGTACTCGGCGATGTCGTCGAACGGGTACCGCTCGATGACCAGGTTCTCGGGGATCTCGAAGCCGGCGGCCTGGGCGACCTTGAACCAGTCGTAGGCGGACTGGCTGGTGGCGTCTGCGTCCAGCAGCAGGGTCGGCAGGTTGAGGACGACGGCGTAGTAGAGGGCGATGAACCAGGCGGAGGTGGTCTTGCCGGTGCCGCCCTTGAGCATGCCGACGACGATGACGAAGGCGTCCCAGGCGCTGGCTGTGGCTGCGGCCAGGGTCTTGGTACGGGTGTTCTCACTCACGTGTGCTTGATCTCCTGAATCGGGAAAGGTGCGTTGACTTGCGTGCGTCGGTGAGTAGACCGACGTTCGGTGGCTGCTGAGCGGAGGCAACGGAGGACCCCGAGCAGCGCCGTATTCGGGCTGGCCTGTGATCGGTCCCGTGACCTGCCGGGCCGGGCCAGGGACCCGTGCGGGGGCGCTCACGACCGCTTCCTCGGGGTGCGGGCCGGGCCGTGGTTGTGCTTGGGCCGCATACGGGTGCCCGCTTGGTGCAGGAGCCGGTAGACGGTGCCGATGGAGTAGCTGCACTCCGCGGCCAGGTCCGGCACCGTGGCGCCGGCCTCGTACCGCGCCCGCAGGGACTCCGCGAGCTTTATGCGCCGTGCGGTAGTGGCTGCGGAGCGGATGCGCAGCGTCTGCTGAGTGGTGCGAGGCGTGCCACCGGCCTCGATCAGCAGCCGCCGAGCGACCCGTCGTGTCACGGACCCAGCCGCAGCCAACTCCGTGAGGGTGGCGCCCTGTTGCTCGTAGAGGCGGCGCAGGCGGGCCGCGAGGTTGCGGCGGGCTTGCCCGTCGCGGAGCCTGCGGGTCTGCCACGAGGTGCGCATCTCGGTCCCGGCCTTGTGCAGCCGGTTGAGGACCGTGCCGTACGACAAGCCACTGCTCGCCACGAGTTGGTCCACGGTGGCACCGGACTCGTACTGCTCACGCAGCGCTTGCCCGGTGACCGGGTCGCTGTGACTGGCCGCGGGTCGATGGGATGGGTTCACGCTGCGGACTCCCATTCACTGAGGGCTTCGGCATGGGCGGCGGCCAGCTCGTCGTAACTGCGCTGGTCGGCGGGGGTGATGAGGATCAGCCGTCCGTCGGTGGCGATCCGCCAGTCGGGAGCGGCGCGGCCGGTGACCGGATCGAGGACACAGCCGTCCGGGGCATGCCACGCGGCGGGAACCTCGTCGGGGCGTGGCGTGGGAACCACGACCTGGCGCTCGTCGCGGACGATCACCACGGCCTTGCTGCGGTGCTCCGACAGCCGTTCCAGGGCCTTCTGGTACGCCGCGCGCTCGGCGGCGTGCAGCGCCTTGCGCCGCGCCGCGCTGCCCGCGGTCCCGTGCTGTGTCGCGACTGCGTCCCAGCCGCGGGCTGGCTCGGCGATCTCTTCGGCCGCAGCCTCCGGAGGGTGGTCACCGAAGCCTTCCAGGGCGCGAGGAGCGAGGGTCCAGGTCTCACCGCCGTGGTGGACGAGGCCGTGGTCGGCCAGGCGCCGCAAAGCGCGGTAGACGGTGGCGCGGGAGACGGAGGACGAGCCGACAAGCTCGGCGACCGTCTGCGCCGCACGGGCGTGCAGTGCACCGATGATCACCAGTGCGGCGCTGCCGAGACCGCGGTGGGCGAACGCGTCGTGACCCATCAGATGGCCGATGACGGTGGAGTCGAGGTCGGCCGTCGTGCCCGTCTCAGGGGTGAACCACTCCTCAAGTGCCAGGTCGGGGGGGTACTGAGTGGTTCGGAAACGAGATTGCGCTACGGGGATGCTGTGGCGGTCGGGGCTGCCCTCGGCGAGATACCAAGACGAGCCCTCGCGGCCGTGGCCGACTCGAAGACGTCGCAGCCAGCCCCGCGGTTTGAGGACGGTCTCGTAGACGACCCGGAGGGTGGTGCGGGATATCCCCGCTTCCTCCGCGGTCTGCCGCTCGCTGGCGTGGTGCAGGGGACCGCCTGCGATCTCGGCGAAGTTAAGATGCGCCCGCAGGACCCGCAGCGCGGTCCGCCCACGTTCCCCACGCCAGGGAGTCGTCTCGATGCGGTCGCGCAGCGCGGCGAGAACCTCGTACGCGTGGTGCCGCGATTCCAGCATCGTCGTGCTGCTGACCGCGGCCGAGGCGCTGACCCATACCCGACCGATGTAGGCCAGGGCACGCGACTGCCCGGACCGCAGCGCGATGCTCCGGGCGTGCCGCCCGCCCTCGTGCTCGGGATGCAGCAGCAGCCGCGTCAGCTGGTCGACGGTGCCGCCGGCGCGGGCGACGTGGCAGGCGATGGCCGCGGTGATGAACCGCTCCGGGTCTGATGGAGGCTCGATTCCCTGAGAGGATCGAGCCATGGCACGTCCGTCCCCCTACCCGCCCGAGCTTCGTGAGCGCGCG
>NZ_JBEYVP010000092.1:0-7443 GCF_040644035.1 Streptomyces sp. NPDC047042
CCCGCGGCCCGCGGCCCGCGGCCCGGGGGCTGGGCCGCGGGCCAGCGCGAGCTCGGCCGTTGGCGCGGGCGCCAGCTATCGAAGCGCGTGGGGCCGTGTGGGCGCGTCGAGCGACCGGGCGTTGGGGAAGCGTGGCCGCGGCTTGGGCGCTGGATCTCGGGTCAGGACGAGCCGGGCCGTTGTCGCCGCCCACCGATGTGCGTGGGGCCGTGTGGGCGCGTCGAGCGACCGGGCGTTGGGGAAGCGTGGCCGCGGCTTGGGCGCTGGATCGCGGGCCCGGACGAGTTCAGCCGTTGTCGCCGGTCACCGAAGTGCGCGGGGCCGTGCGGGCGCGCCGTCGGAGAGGGCGCGACCGTGCCGCCAGCCGCTCTACTTGCCGGAGGCCTTCGTGGCCTTTGCTGCCGCCTTCATTTCCTGTTTGTGTGCCCGGACCTTGACCAGGGAATCGGGGCCGGTGATGTCGGCGACGGAGCGGAAGGACTTCGGTTCGCCGTAGGGGCCGGCCGCCTCGCGCCAGCCCTTGGGTGTCACGCCGAGCTGCTTGCCGAGGAGGGCCAGGAAGATCTGGGCCTTCTGTTTGCCGAAGCCCGGCAGGTCGGTGAGGCGCTTGAGGAGGTCCTGGCCGGTCGTCGCGTCCCGCCAGACTCCCTCGGCGTCCCCGTCGTAGTGCTCGACGAGGTACTGGCAGAGCTGCTGGATGCGCTTGGCCATCGAGCCCGGGTACCGGTGCACGGCCGGCTTGTCGGAGAGGAGGGCGGCGAAGGCGTCGGGGTCGTACGCCGCGATCTCGTGCGCGTCGAGGTCGTCGGCGCCAAGGCGCTGGGCGATCGTCGCCGGGCCCTTGAACGCCCACTCCATGGGAACCTGCTGGTCCAGCAGCATTCCGGTCAGCGCGGCGAGCGGGCTGCGGCCGAGCAGCGCGTCGGCCTCGGGGTCCTGGGCGAGGTGGAGGGTGACGTCCATGCGTCGATCATGCCCCGAAGGCGGCCGGGGTGCCCTACGGCCGCCAGTAGCCGAGGCCGTGCACCCGCTGCTTCGGCAGGCCCGCCTCCTTGCGGAAGTAGGACCTCAGGGTGCGGGTCGTGGCTGTGTCGCAGGCGATCCAGACGTACGGGAACCAGTCGTGACGGCCGTCACGGTGAAGACGAAGTCCTTGCCCCGGAAGAGCTTGCTGACCAGTGAGGATGCAGATATGGCCACCGAGCTCTACCGCGACGATTGGGGCATCCCGCATCTGCGCGCGGACGACGCGTACGAACTCGCCCGTGGCCAGGGTCGCGTCACCGCCCTCGACCGTGCCTGGCAGCTGGAGGTCGAACGCCACCGCGCACAGGGCACCTCGGCCGCCTTCCTCGGCGCCGACGCGGCCGGCTGGGACGTGTTCGCGAGACGCGCCCGCCTCGACGACACCGCGAGACACTGCTATGCCACCCTGGAGAGACGGGACCCCGAAACCGCCGCCTGGGTACGGGCGTACGTCGACGGCGTCAACGAGGGGCTGGCCGAAGGGGCCGGCCGCGCACCCGAGTTCGCCGCGACCGGCCTCGCCCCCGGCCGCTGGGAGCCCTGGACCCCGCTCGGCGTCTGGCTCGCCACGCACATCCTGTTCGCCGGATTCCCGGCCAAGCTCTGGCGCGAACAGGTTGCGGAACGGCTGGGCGTCGAGGCCGTTGCCCTGTTCGCCACCGACGGGCCCGGTACCTCCGGCAGCAACGGCTGGCTCGTCAGCGGCGAACGGTCGGTCACCGGGCTCCCGTTGATCGCGGGCGACCCGCACCGGTTCATCGAGGCTCCCGGCGTGTACCAGCAAGTCCGGCTGGCCTGCCCGGAGTTCGATGTCGTCGGGCTGGCCGTCCCGGGCGTTCCCGGGATCGCCCACTTCGGTCACACGGGCACGGTCGCCTGGGCCATCACCAACGCCATGGCCGACTACCAGGATCTGTACGAGGAGCGGATTCGCCGTACAGAGGGCGGAGTTGAGGCTCTGGAAGCCGATGGGGCGTGGCGGTCGGCCGATGTCCGCTCGGAGGTGGTCGAGGTCGCGGGCGGAGAGCCGATCGAGGTGGAGGTGATCGAGACCGGGCGCGGGGTGGTCGTGATCGGTCCCGAGGCGGGTCTTGGCAGGGGTACGGGTGGGGACGAGCGCGCGGGAGCGGCGGTCAGTCTGCGCTACCCGCCCCGCGTCACCGGTGACCTCGGCTTCTCCGCCCTCCTCCCCCTCCTCCGTGCCAGCCGCGTCGCCGACGTCGACCGTGCCCTCGACCTGTGGGCCGAGCCCGTCAACGTCGTCCAGGCCGCCGACACCGAGAACGGGCTGCTGCACCGGGTCGCGGGCCACGTCCCCGTCCGCGCCGAGACCAACCGGACCCGGCCGGCGCGGGCCTGGGAACCCGGTCACGAGTGGCACGGGCGGCACGAGACGCCGTACGGCACCGTCGACGACGGGTTCGCCGTCATGGCCAATCACCGGGGGCTCGCGACACCGCTCGGGGTCGAGTTCGCGCCGCCGCACCGGGCGGCCCGTATCCGCGCGCTCCTCGAGGAGCGGGACCAGTGGTCGGCGGCCGACCTGCCCGCCCTCCACATGGACACCCACCTCGCCTCCGCCGCCCCGCTCCTCGACCTCCTCGCCGCCCTCGACGGACTCACCCCCGAGGAGGCCGCCCTGCGCGACCGACTCCTGCGCTGGGACCGCCGGATGGAGGCCCACAGCACCGAGGCGGCCACGTACGCGGACCTGCGTTCCGCCGTCGTACGCCGCCTCGCCGCCCACCCCGCCTTCGCCGCACTGGCCGTCCCGCCCGCGTACCCGGAGGTCTTCCTCCCCTGGCTCGCCCTGCTGCCCCGGATCGCCTTCGCACTCGAAGGGCTCCTGACAGCACGGGAGTTGTACGGGATCGAGCGCGCCGCCCTCGTACGGGAAGCCCTCGCGGAGGTGGCCGCGAAGTCGCCGTCAGGGTCCGGGACCTGGGGCGAGCGGCACCGGCTGCTTCCCTGGCGGGCTCTCGCCCCCACCGCCGACCCGTACGACGAACCCGGGCTCGCCGGCGATCACGACTGCGTGCTGAGCACCTCCTCCGTTCCCGGGCTCACCGACCTCGTGGCGCGCGGGCCCGCCGCCAGGTACGTCTGGGATCTGGCCCGGCGTGAGGACAGCCTCTGGGTGGTGCCCTTCGGCGCCTCCGGGGTGCCGGGCTCCGCCCACCACCGCGATCAACTCCCCCTGTGGACAAGGGGAGAGCTGGTGCCCGTCGTCACCGACTGGGCGCGGCTGACCCGGGAGGACCCGCCGGCCGCCACCCCCTCCTACGCGGACCGTGCCGCCGTGCACGAACAGGTGGTCGACGGATTCGGCACCGTGCGCGTGCTCCGGCTCGACCCCGTCGCCGACGCCCCGGTGGTGCACGGGTGGGCGAGTGCGCAACGGGCCCAGTGCTGGGGGATGAACGGGCTCGGCGAGGAGCAGGTCACCGAGATCTACGGCAACTTGGACACCCTCGACACCCATCACGCCTATCTGGTGGTGAAGGACGGTACGGCGGTCGCGCTGCTCCAGACGTACGAGCCCGAGGCCGACCGGGTGGGCGAGTGCTACCCCGTCGAGCCCGGCGACATCGGCATCCATCTGCTGCTCGCGCCCGCCGGGCCGGAGGGCGGGCAACCCGGCTGGTCGGCCGCGCTGATGGCCGTACTGGCACGGTATGTGCTGGTCGGGCTGGCGCGGCGGCGGGTCGTGGTCGATCCCGATGTGGACAACGAGAAGGCCGTCGCCCGTTTTCTGCGGCAGGGCTTCGTGGCCGGTCCCGTCGTCGTCCTGCCCGAGATCGACCTGCCGGACGTGTATCTGCCGCAGAAGCGCGCCCAACTGGCATTCCTGCCCTGGGAGGTAGCTTTTCCGGGGTGAACCCGAACCCCGATAAACCTGAGCCTGAGCCTGGACCTGGACCTGTGACGGCCGACGCACTGATCGCCCACTACGGACTGGAGCCGATTCCGCGTGAGGGCGGGCTGTTCCGGCGTACATGGGCGGGGCCCGAGCGGGCCGACGGGCGGCCGGAGGGCTCGGCGATCGTCGCGCTGCTGACCGCCGAGCCTGGCGACTTCTCCGCGCTGCACCGGCTTCCCTCCGACGAGGTCTGGCACTTCTACCTCGGCGATCCCCTGGAGATGCTGCTCCTCGCGCCCGACGGCACCACCCGGACGGCCGTGCTGGGGCCCGATTTCCTGCGGGGCCAGGAACCCCAGCTCACCGTTCCCGCCGGTACCTGGATGGGCGCGCGGGTCGTCGAGGGCGGCGCGTTCACGTTCTTCGGGTGCACGATGGCGCCCGGGTTCACCTTCGAGGGGTACGAGCACGGCGACGCCGTCGAGCTGGCCGCGCGTTATCCGGCCGAGGCGGCCCGTATCGAGGCACTGTGTCGGCCATGAGGCCACCCAGGAGTTCCATCAGCGGTTCCACCAGCAGTTCCCACAGCGGTTCCACGCGTCTGCTCGCCGGTCAGGTCGCCCTTGTCACCGGGGCCGGTGGCGGGATCGGGCGCGGGATCGCGTCGCGGTTCGCGGCGGAGGGGGCCGCCGTCGCCGTGCACTGCCGGACCTCGGACGAGGGCGCGCGCGAAGTGGTCGCGCGGATCGAGGAGTCGGGCGGGCGGGCCGTCGTACTGCGGGGCGATCTCACCGTCGAGGACGAGTGCCGGCGGGTGGTGCGGGAGGCCGCCGAGTGGGGCGGCGGACGGCTCGACGCGCTGGTCAACAACGCGGGCGTGCAGCCGGTCCAGGAGCTGGCCGGGATGACCGCCGCGGACTGGCGGGCGGTTGTCGACGCGAACCTGCTGAGCGTCTTCGCCTGTACGCAGGCCGCGGTGGAGGTCATGCGGGAGCAGGTGAGTGGCGAAGGTGGCGACGGTGTCGAGGGTGGTGATGGCGGCAGTGTCACGCACGTCGCGTCCATCGAGGCCGCTCGTCCGGCGCCGGGCCATGCCCACTACTCCGCCTCGAAGGCGGCGGTCGTGATGCACGCCCGGTCGGCAGCCCTCGAGTACGGGCCGTACGGCATCCGCGTCAACACCGTCTCGCCCGGGCTCATCGACCGGGAAGGGCTCGCGGACGACTGGCCGGAGGGTGTGCGGCGATGGCAACAGGCGGCGCCCGTAGGGAGGTTGGGCCGGCCCGAGGACATCGGCGACGCGTGTGTCTTCCTCGCCTCACCGCTGGCGTCCTGGGTCAGCGGGCACGACCTGGTCGTGGACGGCGGGGTCTCCGCCCGGCCCACGTGGTGAAGACCACGGCGAATCCGGTTCCGGCGGGGGTGAGCGGGGCGCCAGGATCGTCCGTACGTATACGAGAGCCGAAAAGTCCCGAAGACGGAGAAGGTACGTGGGCCGACTGCGGAACGAAGGGCGCGACCACCGACGAGCCGTAGAAGGGCAGCGCGCGGTGACCGGCGGACGGACGAAGAGAAGGGGATACCGGGGACACCGGGGATTCCGGGGATTCCGGGGAGTTCAGCGGGCGGTGCTGCTGGGCACCACGCTCGTCCTGCTCCTTCTCATCGGCGGGGCGGGCACCGCGTCCGCGCACGCCGCTCTCCGCAGCACCGACCCCCGCGACGGCAGCGTCCTCGACTCCGCGCCCCGACAGGTCACCCTCACCTTCACCGAGTCCGTCGGTCTGCTCGACGACTCCTTCCGCGCCTTCGATCCGGACGGCCGGCGGGTGAGCACAGGCGAGGCCGAGCATGTCGACGGGCGTTCGGACGCGGTGCGCGTCAGCCTGCCCAAGGGCCTCGGCGAAGGCACGTTCACCGTGGCCTGGCGGGTCGTCTCGGCGGACAGCCACCCCATCTCGGGCGCCTTCACCTTCTCCATCGGCGAGCCCTCAGCGACCCCGGCGGCCATCGACACCGGCCCCACCGAGAACCCGGCCACCAGCGCCCTCTACGACATCGTCCGCTATCTGGCGTACGCGGCCCTGGCCCTGCTCGTCGGCACCGTCGTCTTCGTGCTGCTCTGCCGCCCGTCGAGCACGGACCCGCTGCGCAGGCTGGTCCTGACGGGGTGGTGGGTCCTCCTCGTGTCCACCGTCGCCCTGCTTGTGCTGCGCGGCCCGTACGAGGCCGGCACCGGGCCTTCCGGCGCCTTCGACCCGGCGACGCTGGAACGGACCGTGACGAGCAGGCCCGGCGTGGCACTCCTCGCCCGGATCGCGCTCCTGGCCGCTGCGGCCGTACTCCTGACGGTGGTCGGCCGCCGGAAGCAGCGCGGCACCGAGCCGGTCCTCCTTGGCGCCGGGTGTGCGCTCGCCCTCGGTCTCACGCTGACGTGGGCCGCCGCCGAGCACGCGTCGGCCGGGATCCAGGTGCCGGTGGCGATGGCGTCCTCGGTGCTGCATCTGCTCGCCATGGCCGTCTGGCTGGGCGGCCTCGCGGCCCTGCTCACCCTGCTCCAGGCGGCGGAGCCGCTTTCGGCGTCCACGGTGGGCCGGTTCTCCCGGCTGGCCTTCATATCGGTGGCCGTCCTGACCGTCACCGGCGTCTACCAGTCCTGGCGCGGCCTCGGCTCCTGGGACGCGCTCACCGGTACGTCGTACGGCCGCATCCTGATCGCCAAGCTGTGCGCGGTGACGCTGCTGCTGGTCGCGGCCGGGGTCTCGCGCCGTTGGACGGGGCGGTTGTTGATGCCGGAGGCGGAGGCGGGGGTGGAGGCGGAGGCGGAGGCCAAGGTCGTGGAGCGGGTGCCGGAGACGGTCGGGGGGCCGTCGACCGCGGCCTCCGAGGGCGAGGGCGAGGGCGAGGGAGAAGTCCGCGGTGAAAGCAGCCTCTCCTCTTCTTCCGCCGACCTCTACCGTCGTCGGCTGCGCCGTTCCGTGCTCGCCGAAGTGGCCGTCGGGATCGCGGTGTTGGTGATCACGACCATCCTGACGACCACGTTGCCGGGGCGGGCCGCGGCGGAGGCGGCCGAGGCCGCCACGGACGCGCCGGTGCCCGGGGTGATCACCGCGTCCACGACGACGATCCCCTTCGACGTCGGTACGCCGGGGGGGCATGGCAAGGTGCAGGTCACCCTCGAGCCCGGGCGGGTCGGTGTGAACACCGTGCAGGCCGTGGTGTTCGGTCCCGACGACGGCTTCGCGATCGTCCCCGAACTGCGGCTGTCGTTCTCCCTGCCCAGCAAGAAGATCGGCCCGCTCAATGCCGAGCTGACCGACCAGGGCGGTTACTGGGGCACGAACTCCCTCAATCTGCCGATCGCCGGGACGTGGACCATGAAGGTGACGGTTCGGACGTCGGATGTCGATCAGGTGAGTGTGTCGCGCAAGGTGAAGATCGGCCGCTGAGCGGCACCTGAGGTTCTCGCCCCCGCCGCCCCTACCCGTCCCATCCCTGGGGGCTGCGCCCCCAGACCCCCCTTTCGGCCCTGAAGGGGCCTCGTCCTCAAACGCCGG
>NZ_JBEYVP010000093.1:0-6887 GCF_040644035.1 Streptomyces sp. NPDC047042
GACCTCGACCACTACCTCCTCAAGCCCTGGGACCCGCCGGAGGAGAAGCTCTACCCGGTGCTGGACGACCTGCTGGAGGCGTGGCGGTGCAGTGACCACCGCCCCGTGCCCGCCACCAAGGTGGTGGGTCACCGCTGGTCGGCGCGCTCGTCGGACGTACGGGAGTTCCTGGCCCGCAACCAGGTGCCCTACCGCTGGTACTCCACGGACGAGCCCGAAGGACAGCGGCTGCTCGCGGCCTCCGGGCAGGACGGGCAGCGGCTGCCGGTGGTGATCACGGCCGACGGTGCGGCACTCGTCGAGCCGGAGGTGCCGGAGCTGGCCGCGCACGTGGGGCTGGCGACGACCCCGACCGCGGACTTCTACGACCTGGTCGTCATCGGCGGCGGCCCGGCCGGGCTCGGTGCCGCTGTGTACGGGGCCTCGGAGGGCCTGCGTACGGTGCTCGTGGAGCGGTCGGCGACCGGCGGGCAGGCCGGGCAGAGTTCCCGGATCGAGAACTACCTGGGCTTCCCCGACGGAGTCTCCGGCGGCCAGCTCACCGACCGGGCCCGCCGGCAGGCCACCAAGTTCGGCGCCGAGATCCTCACCGCCCGTGAGGTGTCGGGCCTGGAGACCAACGGCGCGGCCCGCACTGTGCGGTTCTCGGACGGCTCCGCAGTGGCCGCGCACTCCGTCATCCTGGCGACCGGTGTGTCCTACCGGCGGCTGGAGACGCCGGGCGCCGACGAATTGTCGGGCCGCGGGGTGTTCTACGGGTCCGCGCTCACCGAGGCCGCCGCCTGCCAGGGCCACGACGTGTACATCGTCGGCGGTGCCAACTCGGCCGGACAGGCGGCGATGTACCTGGCCAGGGGCGCCAAGTCGGTCACCCTGCTGGTGCGCGGGCCGGACCTGACCGCGTCGATGTCCCACTACCTGATCCAGCAGATCGCCGAGTCGCCGAACATCTCGGTGCGGGCCCACACGGTCGTCGAGGCCGCGCACGGCGAAAACCAGCTGGAACAGCTGACGTTGCGTGACACGACGACCGGTCAGACCGAACTGGTCGACGCGCAGTGGCTGTTCGTGTTCATCGGCGCGGCCCCGCTGACCGACTGGCTGGACGGCACGGTGCTGCGCGACGAGCACGGGTTCATCCTCGCCGGACCCGATCTGACCGCCGACGGGCGACCACCGGCGGGCTGGGAGCTGGACCGGCCGCCCTACCACCTGGAGACCAACATCCCCGGCGTGTTCGTCGCCGGGGACGCCCGCGCGGAGTCCGCCAAGCGGGTCGCGTCCGCCGTCGGAGAGGGAGCCATGGCCGTGATGCTCGTACACCGGTACCTGGAGCAGTCATGAGCGGGCAGTTGATGCCGTGCAGCCCCGAGGAGATCGGGTCGCTGTTCCTCTTCGAGAAGCTCAGCGCCGAGCAGCTCGACAGGCTGTGCGCCGCAGGTCGGGTCGAACTGTTCGACCCCGGGCCGGTGTTCGCCGAAGGTGACCCGGCGACCGACTTGTACGTGATGATCGAGGGCACGCTCGTCATGTCGCGCCGGGTGGGCAGCGACGACATCGAGATCAGCCGCACGTCCCAGCCGGGGGTGTACGCGGGGGCCGTGATGGCATACCTCTGGGACGGGAAACCGCATCGGTACATGAACTCGGTGCGGGTGTCGGAGCCGACACGGTTCTTCGTCCTGCCCGCCGAATCGTTCGCGGACTTCATGCACGAGTGGTTTCCGATGGCGATCCATCTCCTGGAGGGACTCTCCCTCGGTTCGCAGACCTATCAGCGGGCCGTCGGGCAGCGCGAACGGCTGCTGGCGCTGGGCACGTTGTCCGCGGGCCTCACCCACGAGCTCAACAACCCGGCCGCGGCCGCCGCACGAGCCACCTCGTCGCTCAGGGACCGGGTCGCGCAGATGCGCAACAAACTCGGCGCCATCGCCTCAAGACCCCAACACGGCGACGCCTTGAAGGCCCTGGTCGACCTCCAGGAGCGTACGGCCGAGCGGGTCTCCAAGGCTCCGGCGCTGAGCCCGCTCGAGGCGTCCGACCGGGAGGACGAACTCGCCGACTGGCTCGACGAACACGGTGTCCCGAACGGCTGGCAGATCGCGCCGACCTTCGTGCAGGGCGGTCTCGACGTCGACTGGCTGGAGCAGGTCGCGGCGGCCATCGACGAGCGGGAGATCCTGCCCAGTGCCATCGAGTGCCTCAACTACACCGTCGAGGCCGAGCTGTTGATGTCCGAGATCGAGGACTCCACCACCCGTATCTCGCACCTCGTCGACGCCGCCAAGCAGTACTCGCAGCTCGACCGCGCGCCCTACCAGGTCGCCGATGTGCACGAACTCCTCGACAGCACGCTGCTGATGCTGTCGGGCAAGATCGGGCCACAGGTCAAGGTCGTGAAGGAGTACGACCGTTCGGTGCCGAGGATTCCGGCCTACCCGGCCGAACTGAACCAGGTGTGGACCAACCTGATCGACAACGCGGTGCAGGCCATCAAGGGCGCGGGCGGCGAAGGGACGTTGACCGTACGCACCGCTGTGGTGCACGACCGGCTGCTCGTGGAGTTCCAGGACACCGGACCCGGAGTGCCGTCGGACATCCGGGGCCGGATCTTCGACCCCTTCTTCACCACCAAGCCGGTGGGCGAGGGCACGGGGCTGGGACTCGACATCTCCTGGCGGATCGTCGTCAACAAGCACCACGGCGACCTGAAAGTCGAGTCCGTACCCGGCGACACCCGCTTCCAGGTACTGCTCCCCCTCACCGCCACCGACCCCGACACCGCCCCCGACCCGGCCCAGGAGCCCTCATGACCAAGGACACCGGAATCGACCCCGGCGTCCTGCCCAGCGGGGCCGGGACGACGGGCTGACCCGTCTCGCCGGTGTCCTGGGCCGACCCCGTGTCCGCGAGGCGCGCGCCGTGCTCATCGCCGGGGACGCCGAGGGTGTGCGCGGCGGGCCTGGACATCCCCGACGGCGTCGGTGAAGGTGCCTTCCCCCGCGAGCCGAAAGAAGCCTCGGACATGCCCTGTCGTCCCAGGTCAGAAGGCACTTTCGCTGTGCCGCTCACGCTCCGGACACGACCCCGGGTGAAACGCGCAGGCCAGGGCGTGTTCCCGTGCCCGTTGCCTTGCCGCCGGGCTCAGAAGCCGGGGAAAACCCTGCGCAGGTCGTCGAGGGTGACGGTGTCGCCGGTGAGGGTCACGGAGGACGGCGTGTGGGCGGGGGCGTGCCGACCGGCGATGAGTCGCAGCCACCACTCGGCGGGAGCCGTGAGCACGGCGTCGGCGTTCTCGGGTTCGCCGGTGAGCGCGACCGTCTCGCCGACCGAGAGACCGAAGGCGCGCTCGGGTGCGGTGGTGTGCACCGCGACGGCGACAGGGCGGTTCTCCAGGGCGTCCGCCTTGCCGATGAAGCCCAGCATCATGCCGGCCTGGTCGAGGAGCGGCCCGATCGCGGCGGACGCCAGGGTCGCGGACGGGTCGAATGCCACCTCGACGTCCCACGAGTGGTGGGCGAGCTCACCGAGCCGGAGCCCCGCCGCGGTCGCGACGTCCACCGGCGCGGGCAGGAAGCCGAGGTCGATCCGGAGGGCGCTGCGGGCCCCCGCGTCGAGGCCCTCGTAACGCTCGACCAGCGCCTGGTTGGCGGTGACGAAGCCTTCGGCGCGCTCGGCCGGGGTCATCACGTCCCAGCGGGCCCACACCGACTTGTTGAAGTCGCCGTCGGGGGCACCCGTACCGCCCATCGCGCCCTCCAGTACGGCCAGGCCTATTTCGGCTCCGCTGCCCAGATGGCCGAGCACCTGGGAGACGTCCCACTCCGACGCGCCGGACGGGCGGGTGAGATCGGCCGCGGTGAGCCTGTGCACCACAGCGGCGAGGTGGTCGTGCCCGCTGCGCAGGGCGTCGATGATCCGGTCTGCGGCTTCAGTCATGTTCTTTTCCCCAATGAAGGCCCGTGAGCTCAGGATGGTTGTGTACTGAACAGCCGAAAACCTAGGCAATTCTGTACTGAGTTGTCAAGAAGGGTGGGTCGGCTTCATCTTCCGTATGCGGCGAGACGGGAAAGGCGAAGCCGGCCCACTGCCCACCATGGTTGACAGCTCGGTACAGAACCGCCTAGGTTTCCGACTGTTCAGTACATAACTGCCGCACCTCGAACAGCTCAAGGCGGTCGCCGACCACATCGGGGGCGTCCTGAACGGCTGACCCCGCTCCGACCACCCACTACTCGAAGGGTTGCCCGAACCATGACCGACAAGGAAAGACAGGAAGCCATGGCCGCGACGACTCCGTTCACGGAGAAGCACCGCGGTACCGAGGCCATGCTGGCCCTCCTCGACGCGATGGACCAGCTGCCGAGCGCCGGCCTGCTGCGAGCCCGCTCCTATGAACTGCTGTCTCTGGTCCCGGGCTCGTCCGTCGTGGACGTCGGCTGCGGTGCCGGGCGGGCCGTCGCCGAGCTGGCCGAGCGTGGCGTCCACGCGGTGGGCGTGGATCCCGATCCGTGGATTCTGGCCGAGGCCCGGAAACGGTGGCCGGGGGCCGAGTTCCGGGAGGCGGGGGCGGAGGATCTGCCGTTCGCCGACGGAAGTGTGCGTGGCTACCGTGCCGACAAGGTCTTCCATTTCCTTCAGGAGCCGTGGCGCGCCGTGGCGGAGGCGCGGCGCGTCCTCTCCCCGGGCGGCAGGATCGCCCTGGTCGGGCAGGACTGGGACGCCATCATGATCGACTCGGATGACGCGGAGCTCACCCGCACGATCGTGCACACCCGCGCCGACCTCCTGGGCACGCCTCGCGCCGCCCGCCAGTACCGCAACCTGCTCCTGGACGGCGGCTTCAACGACGTCACCGTCGAGGTGCACACCAGCGTGTTCACCGATCCCGCGATGCTGCCGCTGCTCGCCGGGCTCGCCGAGTCGGCCTGCACGATCGGTGCCGTCAGCCGCGACCAGGCCGATGAGTGGCTCGCCGAACAGCGCCGACGCGCCGAGGCCGACCGCTTCCTCATCGCCCTTCCGTACTTCGTGGCTGCCGCCTCCGCCTAGAGAGCAGATTGAGCACGGGCTGCGGGGATCCACTTGAACGGGGAACGGTGACCACGTCTGTCAGGCGCTCGTGGCCGATGTGGGTTTCCTTGGCCGGCCGGGAGTGGCCCCTTCCGTGCGAGACGCCTGGTCATGAGGGCTGGCAGCGACGACATCGAGGTGGTCCGCACGTCCCAGCCGGGGGTGCACGCGGGGGTCGTGATGGCGTGCCTCTGGGACGAGAAGCCGCAGCAGTGCCTCCGAGTGCCCCGGGGCTCTTCGTACGGTGCGGCGGCAACGGGATCATGCATCCTCCCCTTGCGACGACCGCGCCCACCGCATTGAGGGTGCCGCCCATGACCTGCTGCCGTTCTTCTCGGTTTCGGCGAGCACGCAAGACCGATCCGCCGTACTTGACAACTCAGTACAGAACCGCATAGGTTTCTTACTGTTCAGTCCATAACGGTCCTGAGCTCACCGGACAGGCTGCGTGCACGCCTGGCGCGATCGAGGGCAACCCATGCCACAGCGAACCGGAGCCGGACTCTCCACTCGGTGAACAGTCACCGTCGTGACCGCTTACCGGCACTGACCCCGGCTTCAGACAGCCGTACTTGCTACTTGGTCCGGGCTTGACGGACCGCGATGCCGCGAAGGCGGCTTGGAGGTTGAACTCATGACACAGGTGACCCAGCAACCGCCCTTTGGCGAGGGCTCCCCGGCCAGGGGGTCCCAGGCGAGCGATCTCGTCCGTCATCGGACGGTTCAGGCAGGCGGACTGGAGGTTCCGATCCTCGAGGCCGGCAGCGGACCGCTCGTGGTGCTCCTCCACGGGTTTCCCGACCATGCAGCCAGCTGGACAGGGACCCTCGACCGCCTGGCGCAGGAAGGGTACTGGGCGGTCGCGCCCGCACAGCGCGGATACTGGCCCGGCGGCGCGGCCCCCGACGGCTCCTACAACATTGCCTCGACCGGCCGGGACGTCCTGAACCTGATCGAAGCGCTCGGGCGCGAGCAGGCGGATCTCGTCGGCCACGACTTCGGAGCCGCGGCGGCGTACGCGGCAGCGACCCTCGACCCGAGCCGTGTCCGCAAGCTGGTCACGATGTCGGGTCCCCATGGCCGTCAACTGATGAACGCACTGGTCAGCGACGGTGACCAGCAGCGACGCAGCTGGTACATGTTCTTCTTCCAGTCGGCCATGGCGGAGGCGGCCGTCGCGCACGACGACTTCGCCTTCATCGACCGGCTCTGGCGGGAATGGTCACCCGGCTACGAGCTGCCGGACGCTGAGCGTGCCGCGCTCAAGGAAACCCTGGCTGCCCCAGGAGTCCTGACCGAAATCCTGGGCTACTACCGCCAGTTGTTCACACCCCCCGCGGACGAGGCGACCCAGGCCCTGCAGGCCCGGGCCTTCGGCGCCATCACCGTCCCGTCGCTCTACCTCCACGGTGCCGACGACAACTGCTTCTCCGTGGAGCTGAGCGACGGCATGGACGACCTGTTCACGAACGGCTTCGAACGCATCGTCATACCCGGCGCAGGGCACTTCCCGCACGTAGAACAGCCCAAGACGGTCGCCGACCACATCCTCGGCTTCCTCAACAGCTGACCCTCCTGCCACCACCCAGAACTCGAAGGACTGACCGAACCATGACTGACAAGGAAACGCAGGAGGCTATGGCTGTGGCGACTCCTCCGTACGCAAGCGACGCACTGTCCGAGGGGACCGTCGACGCGGTGGTGATCGGCGGGGGCGCCGCGGGGCTGAACGGTGCACTGGTCCTCGCTCGCTCCCGCCGCTCGGTCGTCGTGATCGACGGCGGCTCCCCGCGCAACGCGCCCGCCGAGGCCGT
>NZ_JBEYVP010000094.1:0-6585 GCF_040644035.1 Streptomyces sp. NPDC047042
CCGCTCGTGCCGCCGGTGATGAGGGCGCGCTTGCCCGCAAGACGAGTCATGTTCATGGTTCCTTGCCGAGTAGTAAGGTAAGTCGTTGGACTCACCTCTTGAAGGTAGCCCCCGCATCGCTCTCATGGCAAGTCGATCCACTTACCTAAAATTCCTGGAGAGACCTGACAACGCCGGAGAGGGTGGTCGGAACCGGCTCAAGGTCATGTCGCCGCAGTCCGCGAGGGTTGGGCGATAGGTGGCCTTCCCGAGGGGGTGGCTCTTCGGTAGTGAGCCGGCGGCAACCCTGGCGGTCGTGCACGGCGTCGACCCGGCGTCGAGTCGAGTGCGCAACATCATCGCCCCGCAGGGCTGCCGCACCGGCCCCCGCACCCCACGCAAGGGACCGAAAGTCGCGCGAAGTAGCTCACCCTCTCCGTCGTGCACTGCGAGGCGCGCGTCATCACCGCCGCATTCGGCCAGGCCGAAAAGCCGTGACCCGAAGCGCCGGCGGTGCTGGGTGGTGCTGGTCGACGGCGCCGAGCGCCAGTTGGAGTTGCCCCAGGGGGAAGCGACCGCCGGGGCGTCACGGTCCAAATCTTGCAGGTCATCGAGACGTTGTGGGTGAGTGCGCGCGGTCTTTGCGTGCCGCCGAGTCGAACCCTGGATCGTCCAGTTCAAGGCCGAGCCCGTACTTCCGGTCGATCCTCGTGCGCACCGCATCTGCCGCCACAGATCCGAGAGGTCTCTGCGAACAGTGGCACCGACGCCAGTGTCAACTGCCCCGGCGAGAAACTCGACCGGTCATCAGCCGGATATGGATGCGTGAAGTCCTCGTCGGCGAAGACCACATGCAGCCGGTCCCGCGCCAGTATCGCCGGCGTCCCTCTTGGTTGCGTCGCCCGCTCCACCCGAACCGTCATCGGGGGAATCCGCTGGACACTTGCCGGACGCATCGACGCCGTCCATCGCTCGAAGTCGAGGCCGCCCCGCCAGTGACTGGCTGACCATCACCGGCGACCGCCGTCACCACTCCGCCAAGATCACCATCAGAGTCACAGCATCGACTTAAAGGTGTTGCGCAAGGCTGTGAGCTGGGCTTTCCCACTAGGCCCGATCCGGCGCACCGGCCTCAACGTCTGAAGTGGTCGCGGACTGGTGATGCCCAGGCGGGGCGATGGTTCGGACGAAGTCCCGTCGCGACCAGAAGGCAAGAAGTCCATATTCGCTCCCCAAAGTCCAACCTGCTACGACGCAGGCGGATGAGATAGAAGAGCACGCACCAAATGGTTGTGATAACCGATCGGTGCGGCTACCTTGGCTCGAACTTCACTTGACTGCACTGCTTCGCGCAGTGCTACCGGGATCGAGGCACCATGTACGAGCAGGACACCGACGCCCCCGCCCCGAGCGAGGTGCTGGCGCGATTCGTAGGACTTGGACTCTTCACGGGCGCGCCCCAACACGAGAACTTCGCGCGGATGGCGGAGATCCTCCCGTCTGCGCGGATGGAACCGTCGAGCCAGCCTCGCGAGTGGCCTGCCGGTGAACCTGTGGAGGCTCCGACGACCTACGTCTTCGATGGCGAGGACCGAACCTTCGAGGAGTTCTTCAGCGCGACCGACACCTCGGCGTTGTTGATGTTGCAGGCCGGCAAAGTGCGTTACGAGCGCTATGCGCTGACCGGAGGTACGCAGGTGCCGTGGCTCTCGGCGTCAGTCGCCAAGAGCTTTGTGTCCGCCCTTGTCGGCATTGCGATCGACGAGGGACACATCGCCGGCGTCGATGACCTGATGAGCGACTACCTGAGCGTGCAACCTGGCTCGGCCTACGATGGAGTCTCGATCAAGGACGTACTGCAGATGTCCTCGGGCGCCCGCTGGAACGAGGACTACAGCGATCCCGAATCGGACATCTACGGTCTCTCCCTCGCCATGACGGGGACGGGCTCGCTGGAGTCGTTCGTCGGAGCGATGTCCCGCGAAAGTGAGCCCGGAACGATCTGCCGCTACAGCTCGGGTGACACCCAGGCGCTGGGACTCTTGCTCATCAAGGCAACGGGCAGGTCGGTGACCGACTACATGCAGGAGAAGCTCTGCGAGCCTCTGGGGATGCAATCGCCCGGGTACTGGATCGTCGACGGGGAGGGCGCCGAGGCCACCTTCGCCATGTTGAACCTGACGGCACGCGACTTCGCGCGCATCGGCGAGTTGTACCGCAATGGCGGTCAGGTCGACGGCGCGCAGGTCGTTCCAGCCGAATGGGTCCGCACGTCCACGACAGTTCAGGCGCCTCACCTGGAGCCCGGGAAGCCGATCGTCGGCGACCACCACTTCGGACTTGGTTACGGTTACCAGTGGTGGTTGCCAGCCGGCGACGACGGCGAGTTCAGCGCCATCGGGGTCTACAACCAGTTCGTCTACGTGGACCCCTCGCGCGAGGTGGTCATCGTCAAGCTGAGCGCGAATCACGAGTATGGAACCACCCCGGACGAGTCGACCAACCGCGATCACGAGACAGTCGACTTCTTGAGGGCGCTGGCGCGTCAGGTGTGACCCTCATCGAGGTCCCTACCCCTGGGTGCCTTTGATCGGAACGTGGTGCCGGTGGCGACTAGCCGGCACCACATAGGTCCGGCGAAGACTGCTGCTGGTCGGCTCAGACCCAATCAAACAACGCGCGACCTCGTCTCGTGGCAGGGTTCGTGTCACTGCCGAGACGCTGGGTAAGGGAAGCGCAGGCGGGGGTGCTCTGATGCGCTCACGCCGCCTGGTGCGGAACTTCGAGACGCTGCCCGCCAGCAGCGAGGAGGCTTTCATCATGGTCATGAGCCGTCGCCTCGCCCGCCCGGCTTTCCAGCGGCGGTAGGAACAGTCACGGTGCTCGTACGCCCCGTAAGCGCGTTCCTCTCTCAAGCATGCGAAGCGGCCAAGCGCCTGTCCGCCGACCGGCCAAGGGCAGTGCTCCGAGTTGACGCGTTGGCCAAGAAGCTCCCCAAGCGGGCCTGGTGGAAGCTGTCCGCCGGGGCGAGAGGCAAGGGACAGCGCTCTTTTTGCGACCGGGCCCACATCGATCTGCCAATCGCTGGGTCCGGCCGCCACCACCTGCTGATCCGCCGTAACAGAGCCACCGGCGACCCCGTGCGATAGGCAGTCACACGTCGGTGACAGCGAATTGGTTCCACGCAGAGGACGCGAGCGACTGCGGCAACAGGGCCTCCTGGTACTCGGTTGGGATCGCGCCCCAGATCGACGGCCTGGCTGACGGCGGCTATGCCGAACTGCCCGCCGGGCACTTCTCCGTCTGGCGGCGACTTGCTGCTGGAACTGGCCAGTGCCCCCGGCCGTCTCATCGTCCATTCGTTGGGTCGCGCCAAGGGTTCGGATATCGACGCTGCCGCTGAGGGTCCTCGGGGCGATGGCCGCGCTCTACGGGCGCCTGGCCACAGCTCACACCTCCAGCACCAACCGCTCTCCTTCCGGTGCGCGCGAGACGCAGGGCAGCATGGCGCCCTCCGCACGTTCGGTGGCCGTGAGGCGACGGTCACGGTGATCGACATGGCCGTATGCCACCTGTACTCGGCAGGTGCCGCAGAACCCCTGGCGGCAGGAGAACGGCAGGTCCGGCAGGGCCTCGTGGAGAACATCCAGGGCGGAGCGGTCGTACGGCACCGGTAGAACCCGTCCGGTGTCGCCCAGTTGAAGTTCGAAGGGGCGGCCGTCCGTGATCGGGGGCGGGGCGAACCGCTCGTAGTGCAGGGCTGACGCGCTGCTGGCACCGAACGCGCGCCGGACGCCGTCGATCATGGGCGCGGGCCCGCAGCAGTACACCGCACCCGCCGCCGGGCTCGAGCTCAACAACTCGGCTGCTTTGGGTACGCCGGACTCGTCGTCAGGACGGACGAGGACCCGGTCAGGGGCTGCGGCTGCGAGTTCGGCCAGCTCTGCCGCGAAGGGCATCGAGGCGCGGCTGCGGCCGGTGTGCACGAGCCTCCAGTCCAGCCCGCGTCGGGCGGCTTCCCGGGCCATCGGCAGGATCGGGGTGATTCCGATGCCGCCCGCAATGAGCAGGAGGGATGCTTCGGCAGCGAAGGGGAAGGCGTTGCGGGGCGCGGTGACGGCAACCCGCGCACCGTCTTCGAGGGTGTCATGCACCTCGGCCGAACCGCCTTTGCCGCCTGCGATGCGGCGCACTGCGATGCGGTACCGGTAGCGGTCGGCGGGGTCGCCGCACAGGGAGTACTGCCGCTTGCGGCCGGAGGGCAGGCGCAGTTCGATGTGGGCGCCGGGCTGCCAGGGCGGGAGTATCGCCCCGTCGGGTGCTTCCAGCCGCAGGGAGATGACATCTTCGGCTTCTTGGTGCCTGGTGGCGACCACCAGTTCCCGGATCACCGGCGTCTCGGTGGCCGGCGGGCGCCCAGGAGGAGTGCTGCGCCGCGCGAGGCGCGTGACCGCGTGGTCGCTGAAGGCCGCCAGCTTCTGCATGAAGGAGTCGCCGCGCGGTCTGCCGTACAGGTCCGGCGGCCGGGTGACGGGTGTGCTGATGTCCATGGGGTGCCTTAGTGATCGTCGGCTCACCGGGCAGCCGCTCGGGCGGCTGGGGAGGCCGCCAGGTAGGCGATCGCCTGCTGGGTCGAGCCTTCCTGGGTCGGGTGGTAGCCGGGGCGGAAGTAGCGCAGCACCGAGCGGGTGAACGCGCCCGGCGGGGGCAACAGGTCCTTGCGGGCCGCGGCCAGGTAGTCGCGGAAGCGGGCCTTGACCCGATCGTCGAGTTCGGGGTCGGCGCTCATCAGGAAGCGGACTCCGCGGATCCACAGCCGGGTCAGCACCGGAGCGGTGACGAGCATGCCGACCACTCGGCGCCGGTACTGGGGATCGAGGTGCACCAGCAGGTCGAACGCCACTGAACGGTGTTCGACCTCCTCCGCGCCGTGCCAGCGGAACAGGTCCAGCATGGCGGGGTCCGCGCCGGCCTGGTCGAGGTGCCCGTTGCTGAGAATCCAGTGACCCAGGTACGCGGTGAAGTGCTCGAAGGCTGCTATGAGGGCGAGCCGTTGGAGGAGGTGCGCGTGTGCGGCGGCCGGTGTCAGCTCCGGCCGGTCTGCGAGCACCCTTCGGAAGATCCATTCGGACTGCAGGGTGTACGGGGCCGGGTCCAGCCCCTTGGTGAGCAGGTGCTCCAGGACCTCTTGGTGCGCCTCGGCGTGCACTGCTTCCTGGCCGATGAAGCCGCGTACGTCCTCGCGCAGCCGGTCATCGGTGATCAGTGGCAGTGCCTGCTCGAAGGTGCGCACGAACCAGCGTTCGAGTTCGGGGAGCATGAGGTGGAGCACATCGATGGTGTGGGTCGCGAAGGGCTCGCCCGGCAGCCAGTGCAGCGGGGTGGCGCTCCAGTCGAAGGTGACGTCCCGGGGTTGCAGCACCAGGTCGTGGTGGTCGATGGGCTCGGACGGACTCTTCTGGTGGGCATGTGCGGCTCGGAACATGACAGGTTCCTCTTCCATCAGCGATCGAAGTGTGGGGAGGGGCGGTCAGGCAGTCGTCCAGTGCTGCCGGCCTGTTGGTCTGTCAGATCGGGTGCGCGATGTGGTCCGGAGTGCGGCCGGAGCCGTCTTCGATGCTGTGGGCGAATTCCGCGATCCGGGAGGCGACCTCCTCGGAGTGGCTGAGCTGAACCCAGTGCCCGGCGTCGATCGGGCGCCGTTGTATCTGGTGCGTCCAGTGCTCCACTCCGTACGACAGCACCGGGGTGACGCAGAAGTCGCGCGTGGGGATGATGAGCTGAACCGGGACGGTGGTCGGCCGGTCCCGGGGACGCAGCAGGCGGGGCAGCATGTTGGCGCGGTAGAGCGCGGTGCCGGACACGGCGTCGCGGACCAGTGTCGGCGCCGGGTAGGCGGTGTGCCCGGGCATGTGTTGGGAGCCGGTGAGGAAGGCGCGCCAGCGGTGTCCCAGTGCTCTCCAGGTCAGGGCCGGCAACAGCGGAAGGTGGAAGAAGGCGATATACCAGGACCGCGCGGCCTGCCGCAGCATCTTCCGCAGATCCGGATGCCGTGGCCGGACGCGGGCCCGGATCAGGTGGCCGACGTGGTCCAGGCAGGGGCCGGAGATGGAGGTGAACGAGGCGATCCGCCCGGGCAAGCGGGTGCCGGTGACCGACTCCCAGGAGTGGATCGATCCCCAGTCGTGTCCGACCAGGTGCACCGGGCGGTCGGGGCTCACCGCGTCGAGAACCGCCTCCAGGTCGGCTTCCAGGCGGGACATCCGGTAGGCGCGCAGCCCCCTGGGCCGGTGGGAGGCACCGGCTCCCCGCACGTCGAAGGCGGTGACGTGGAAGCGGTCGGCCAGCCGCTCGGCGACCGGGTGCCACACGGCGCTGGTATCCGGATAGCCGTGAACCAGCACCACCGCGGGAGCCGTGGACGCGCCCCACTGGTAGGCGGCCAACTCCACGCCGTCCGCGGTGATCCGGTGGGCGGTCGGGCCCGTCATCGGCCACCGTCGGCAGGGGCCAGTTCGCCGTAGTTCAGACCGCCGTGGAAGAAGCTGGGCCGCACCGGCCAGTGCCGCTTGAAGGTCGCCAGCTCCGAGGAGGGCAGGATCTGCA
>NZ_JBEYVP010000095.1:0-6476 GCF_040644035.1 Streptomyces sp. NPDC047042
AAGGCGACGGCCACCACGAAGTAGACCCACTCAACAGACCGGGGTCGGTCCCATTACATGAGCCGACCCCGGGAACATTCCGTGAGCGCCCACAGGTGTTGCGTACCGCGAACGAGCACCACTTCGGTTACGTCTACCCTGCGGGCTTCGCCCTGACCATTTCCACCCGGGTCGAACGGGACGGTCAGTACGTGCACCTGATGCAGGCGCTCGCCGACCCGGACAGCGACGCTCTCCTTGACGACCATCCGGTCCTGATCGACTTCCTCACCACCTGCCACCCCGAGTCGGTCTTCTCTTTCGACGACCGCGACGGACCGCCTCTCGATGTGACGTACTTCGAGAGCTTGGGCGATCTGGCCCGGTGCGCGGCGGCCTACCGTGATGCCCAGAGCCTGGACGGCTGGGACGCGGTGCGTGTCATGGTCAAAGACATGGCCAGCCCGGAATCCCGGAACTCCCTGATGTTCCTCGGCTCGGCAGCCGACCCGCAGACCCAGCCGATCCCCCGGGGGCTCCTCCTGGTGGCGCCGGAGGTGGAGGAGGAGGACTGCGACAGCGCGTCCGGGACCATTGACGTCCCGGTTGTCTGCAACCTGGCTCGCTCGAGCCTCGTCGCCTGGTTCTCCGGCCACGGATCCGTGCTGTTCCATGAAGGTGATCTGTGCGGATTCAAGGTGCCCGCCTTCCGCTTGGACACCGTCGAGGTGCTTCCCCGAGTGCCGAGCCGGTCCCTGTTCCCACGAGTCCTGCTCGGGCCGCGGACGCTGGCCTTTGACGAAGGACGGTGGCAGGAGAGCGACGCCGACACCGGGCAATGGGCAGACGACGTTCGCCTTCGTTTCCAGCTGGACCAGGCCGACGTCCCGTTCTCCGGGAGGTATGTCATGGAGCGGGCCGCGATCCGGTGATGCCGTGGCCTGCCGCGGAGGCCGCCTTGCCGACAGCACGGGGGCCCGCTCCGGTTTCCCCGGCCGCAAGATGCGGCATCAATGTCGGCGGCCGTCGCTATGGTGCCCATCGTGATGGTGGGAACTGAAGTGACGCGGCTGATTGTCTTGCGCGGGAACAGCGCCTCGGGGAAGTCCTCGGTTGCATATGGCCTGCGTGAGCAGTTCGGCAGGAACCTGGCCATCGTCGGGCAGGACAACGTGCGCCGTGTCGTGCTGCGCGAACGTGATCGGCCCGGCGCAGCCAACATCGGCCTGATCGACGCGACAGCGCGTTACGCGCTGGACGCCGGATTCCACACCGTCGTCGAGGGCATCCTGTACGCCGACCGGTACGCCGTGATGCTGGAGGATCTCGTGCGCGACCACCGGGGCACCTCACGTTGCTACTACCTGGATGTGCCGCTGCAGGAGACGCTCCGTCGGCATTCGACGAAGCCGGACCTGGACTACCTGGCCCAGGTCACCGACGAGCATCTGCGGGAGTGGTACCGCGAACGGGATCTGCTGCCCGGCGGCATCGAGGCGGTCATCGACGCCGGCAGCACCCTGGACGACACGGTGAAGCACATCCTGCGTGACACGGGCCTGGACGCAGTGCAGCCCATAGACCGCTGAGGATGCCCGAGCACCGACGAGTCCAAGCAGGTAGCTGCGCGGCTACGATCCCGGCGGGCGGGTGTAGCGCAGTGGTCGACGCGCGCGGTCTCCAAAATCGCGAGGACGCCGGTTCGAATCCGGTCACCCAGCCCAGCCGATCTCGCGGACCTCGATCGCGCCCGCGCGCGGCATGTACTGGATCCACCGCGAGCCGAACGCCTCCCGGATCTCCTCGACCGAGCCCGTGTCCCGTACGTCCGGGAAGGCGTACGGGTGCCGTCGTGCGATGTCGACGAGCGCGAGGACTTCGTGCCGCGCCTCGTCGGTCGGCAGCTCGGCCATCACCTCGACGGCAAGCTCCTCGAACACCGTGCCGTGCCTGTGCATAACGCCCCCTTGTGATCCACAGAGGCGTCACGGTATAGGGGCTGTGGGGGAACGTATGTGCCTGTGGACAACGCGGCGCCGCCGCCCCGGTCGGGCACCCCGGGGACAGCGCCACAGGGTGCGGCGCAGGTGGTTGTCGGGCCAACTCCGCGTGGCACGAGGCCGGTCCGGGTCCGGCCCCGCCGCCCCTCCCGTCGTTCTCCCGGACTCGCGTCACACCTACCGTGTCGCGCCGCACAGCCCCCCAAATTGGGAAGGATCCGAGCAAGGAGCCCCGGCGGTTGGTGACGTCGAAGCAGGCGTTCCGCCCTTGGGCGCTGGGCAGAGTGGGCCCGGTTACCGGCGCTCCGCCGCCGAATGGGACGACAACGCATCCGCCGGACTCACCTGACCGCATGTCACCCCGGTTACTGGTTTGCCCCATTGCCCTCAACGGGGCAAACCAGCCGTTGACTACGCTTCCGGCGGGAAATGTCGCTACGCGACGATCGCCGTACCGCCGAGACTCTTGCTGACGGTCTTCACCCCCAGTCGCGACGGCGCTCTGCTCGGTCCCCCAATACCTGCTCCGATGGCCCTTGAGGCCGCCGTGACCGCCATCTTCCGGCGTACCGGCTGCGGGGACCGGGCCGGCGGCGGCACAGAACCGGACGCCGGAGTGTTTTGCATGCAGACAAGGCAGGACGTGGACATCCTCTTGATCACCCGGATCAGCTTGGTGACGTCATGGCCGTCCGATTGCGGGCGGGTGAGGGTGATACGCCGGACCTCCTGCCCGTCGGGGGTGCGCTCGGGGTCCGAGTGGAAGAACACCGGACGGCCGTCCGCAAGCACGCCTTCGGAGGCCCGGCGATGTGCCATGATCGCGGGTCTGCCACCCAGCCGCTGCTCCTCGGCCCGGTCCCACGCCTGTTCCCACTCGCGCAGCGCCATCCCCTTCGCCCCGCAGGCGATGGCAAACTCCCTGACGAATTGGCGGGTGGGGCGTCCACCTTCCTGGCGGAGGAAGCGCCCGACGGTGGCGTGGGCCAGGACACCGTCGCTGGCCGCCTCCAGCTCGCGGTACGGCCGCGAGCCGTCCTTCTGGTAGATGTCGGCCAGCGCTGCGTGCAGTTCCGCGAAGTTCCGCACGTACCGGGGGTGCGGAACGGGCTCCTCGCAGCCGCGGACGGCCCGGTAGCGGGCGCGTTTCCACAGCCGCTCAGCCTCACCGGGGTCGGCGCTGCACCCTGCGGCGTAGGCCCGGACCGTCTTCAGCTTCGGTATCTGCTCACCGGACGCGGCCCGGATCAGCGTCGAGGCGCTGCACCCGGATCGCGCGGCGAGCTCCCTGTAGTTCAGGCCCGCGCGGCTGCGATGATCGCGCAGGCAGCGGACCAGTTTCTCCAGCTCCCGGTCGCACGGGGCGATGGGGTTCTCCCGTCGTCCCATCGCTCAGCCCTCCACTGCGGTCTGCTTGCCGGAGCGCGCCCGGCGGACCAGGCGCACGCCCGTGTCCGTCGCTTCGGCGAGCAGGACCAGGACGGACAAGGCCGGCATCCCCTCGAGGGCAAGCAGCACGGCCAGAACCAGGACGACCACAACGACGGTCGCCTCAGGACCGGTCAGCGGCCGGTCGCCGGGCACCACGCAGGCAGCATGGATGGTGTGAGACATAGATTTCTCCCGTTCGGTGTCTGTTCGGGCTCCCCAACTGGCCTCTGCGCACAAGCGGTTGCCGTCGCCCACACGAGTGACCTTCCACGATGTTGACGCACCCCCGCGGGTACGAAGACCCGTTCTCTACCTACGCCGGGGTATAGGCCCACTCCTGTCTCAGACTGGCCGCTGTGGATCCAGAACTTCGCACACCCGGATTTCGCAGGTCAGTGCCATGACGCTGCGGGCGTTGCACCGCGGCCGTCTCAATCACGGTTGCGCCCCGTGCGCGTACGAGGTGATTCTTGGTGTCGCCTCATGTGCCAAGCACTCAGGCATCCCGTCTGTCTGTGGGCTCCCCCTTCGGCTTCGGGACATCGTCGTGGTCGGCCGCGTTGCCGCGAGGGCCCCGCGACTGTCGGCTCGTTCACTCGCCGACACAGCGCCGAGGGGCCGGTGGCATCGCCACCGGCCCCTCGCAGATCGGCTCCGCCGATCGTTAAGACGTCCATTACGGCGCCCGCGACATGCTGCCCAACCCGGAGAACAACATCGAGCCGATCGCGAAGCTGCTCGGCGTCTCCTTCGGCACCCTCTACAACCACAGCCCGACCGGCGTGAACTCCTCGCAGCCCGGCCCAGCTGAAAGCTGCCGCCCGGTGAGTCCCGGCCCGCCTCTGCGTCACTCAACCTTCGGTGACAATACTCAGCCTTCGCTGCGATAGGTCACGGAACAAACATCACACAACCATGCGCGAGTTCGTTGGCTAGTATCGAACATATGAACGAGCTGCCTCCGGATCCACGGCGCCTCCGCGCGATCCTGTCGCACCTCGACCATCAGCTCGCAGCCAACGAGACGATCGCCACCTACCTGCGACTCCAGCGCGACGCCGTACACCGCGCCCTCACCGCAGCCGAGCCTGCTCCCACCCCGCAGCAACGTCCCCAACCACCCCCGAGGCCGAAGAGCGCGTACATCTCCGAGCAGGCGACCCACCAAGGGCATCCGCTCGGCTGCACCATCCACGTCGGCGGCTGCGTCATGGCGACTCGGCCCGTCACCGGCCTCACCGCCGAGGAAGCGCGGGGGGCGCTCAGCAAGGACGCGCGGTTCTTCCACCCCTGCGAGTTCTGCCGACCGGACACAGCTCTGGGGATCCTCGAATGAGCGGCCAGGGTGCAGGTGCGTACCGCCCGGATGATCCTGAAGGCATGGCTGGACCGATTCGCGTGGTCGTGCATCCGCCGTCGCCGACGGGCGGCCGGCGTGTGCGCGTGGACGGCGAGATCCTCGGTCTGGCGCACAACATCTCCGACGTCGCCGAGTTCCTGCGGCGGGCCGGACTCGAAGTCGACCCGGCCGAGGTGGCGACGGTGGCGTGGATCGACTGGCGTGGTGGTGGCCCCGGAGAGTGGGGTGGTCTTGATGCCGGGAAGTCCTAAGTGGTAAGGGTGGGGCAATCAGGACGGGCCTCCGCCGCTGCACCCACCGCCACGAGAGCCGATAGGTGCCCAGCCGGATCAGCCGCTGAGCGCGGAACAGCGAGCGATCAATCTCGACTGGACGGTCAACGGCTACGTCGCGAGGGGCTGGCGCTTGGAGTCGCGCTCGCCCACCCAGGTCGTGATGGCTCGCTGGGAACCCGTAAACCACGTGCTGCACGCGATCTTGACAATCGTCACCTGCCTCGTGTGGGGTTTCGTCTGGCTGGTGTTGATCGCTTCAAACAAGCAGGAACGCGTGGCCCTCACTGTCGATCAATTCGGGCATGTAACCAGCGTGCAGGCCCCGGGTTAGGGCGGCGGCCAAGTTATCCACAGGTACGCTCGTGATCTTCGCGACCGTCGTGCGGTGCTCTCTCCGTTGGTCACGAGCACGGGGAGTGTGCGGTGTTGTACAGAGTGGAGCTCTGGCTTCAGATTGAGGAAACGCTGACCGAATTGCCGGAGGAGGGGCGACGCGAAGTGATGGAGCGCCACCCCGCCAGCCCAGACCTAGCCGCCGAGTCCGTCGCCGACACCGCCATCGACGCGGGTCGCTACCGGCATCCGGTCCGCTTCGTACGGCTGCGTGACGACCTCACCCCGCAGCCGACACCGCCCTTTGCCGACCGACGAACTCGGTGAGCGCTCCTCTTGGTTGGGGCTGCAGCCATTCTCCGCGTCTCCAAGTCGCTGTCCAGAGCCAGCCGCAGCCCAACAGCGTGCCGCTCCACCCCGGTACGGGGCGAGGGTCCGTCAGCCTGCCCACCCCATGTTGACGATGTCGATTCCGTCCAGTGAAGCGATGAAGGCCACCCACGTCCGCGGCCCGAACCAAAGCGCCGCCTCCCAGCCGCCCGGCTCCGGCCACGCATCCCTCCGGACCAGCGCCTGCGCGATCGTCTCCATGACCTCCTGCCGCCCCTCCCCCGGCAGTTCAGCCAGCGCGTCCTCGACCCGGACTGCCAAATCCACCCTGTACGTCATCACGTACCCCCGTGCTCGTGATCAGCTCCGGCAGCACCGTACGACGCTACGGACGCCCCTGCGGCGGCCTGTGGATAACCCTCCGGAGCCGGCCGTTGACACGTTCTGAAGGGGGGTCCCCTCAGTGGTCATCACCGGACACGATGCGATCCACACCCCTGGCCGGTTCGCAGCATCCGCCGTACTGATTGCGGTGGGTGCAGCGGTGTCCGTCCCACCGTAGAACGCAACGCGGGATCTTCGGCCGGGCCGCCGGCCATCGCTCACGCCGGTCTGTGCCCAGCCCAACGAGCTGTGTGCGCTGCCTCCCTGGCATGTGGGGCTGGCCAGGGATGATTGCTTAAATGGTTTTACGGATGCAGGGTTTTCCATACCCAGATGACGCGTAAAACCTGACGGGGACGCTGCGGATGCGTAAAGTCTTAAGCG
>NZ_JBEYVP010000096.1:0-6354 GCF_040644035.1 Streptomyces sp. NPDC047042
AGCCGGTGGCCGTTCGTCTATGCGGGCACCATCCCGATGCCGGAACAAACCCCCGGATCAGGTCGAACCCGTACACCACTCCCCTGGACGCAACCGCAATGCCGGGCCGCGGGCGCGTGCGACCTCGTACCGATCATCAGCAGCAGCAGCAGAAAAGGAACGCGCATATGAACGTGAAGTCTCCTGTGGGTCGCCGTGTGGCCGTGGCCGCGGGTCTCGTCCTGGCTCTTGGGTGTGGTGTGGCGGCACAGGCTTCCACCACCGGGCCGCAGACGATCAGTGGGAAGGCCGCGGATGTGGTGACCCATCGCTCGGGCGGCAGTGGCGGCAGTGGCGACAAGGGCACTGTTGCCACCTGCTCTCAGGAGGTCCTCGGGGTGTCCGCCCTGAAGGAGCCCGCGGACAGCGAGGACGCCAGGCACCTCCTCCTCACCGTCCAGAACACCGGCGGCAAGAAGTGCAACCTCTACCGTTACCCTCTCGTGCGGCTCGGCGCCGGGCGGAACACGGCCCGCGTGATCGAGGAGAGCGACCCGAACCCGGGGGTGCCCGTCACGCTCGCTCCGGGTGAGGAGGCATACGCCGGTCTGCTCGTCAACGGTCCCATGGACGAGTACGAGGCGAAGAGCATCACCCTCGGCCTTCAGGGCCGTAAGCCCGGCAGCAGCGCGGGCAAGCCGATCGATGTCCCCATGCCCGTCGAGACGTTGTACGCCAACGACTACCAGCGTGTCACCTACTGGACAACCGCTCCCGGCTTCGCCCTGGATTTCATCATGTCGAAGTGACGGACCCCGAGGGACCGCTTCCCAGTCGGCGGCGGCTGTGGCGGTCAGGTCATGGGGACCCAGCCGCGGGGGTTGCGGTACCAGTAGAGCGGTAGCCCCTTGATGCTGGTGGTGCGGAACGCGCGGCCGTGGTCGTCGATGCGCATCGTGCCGGTGCGGCCCTGTGAGGACCAGTCGAGTTCGAGGTACCAGTCGCAGGTGCAGGACTCGGTGTGCGCGGAGAGCAGCAGGACCTCCGGCTCCCGCAGGGACACCTGGTACGGAAAGCCGATCGCGGGGGTCGGTCTCTCCGACTCGTTGCCCGGCATCGAACGGGCCAGGGGTCGGCGCGCGTCGAGGTCCACGGAGAAGTGGCGGGGGACGAGGACGGCACCGCAGCCTTCGTACATGGAGTAGGCGGTGCCCAGGTGGACGGCGGGGACGGTGCGATCGACCACGCGCACATGCAGGGCCTCCAGGACGACTGCGGCAGAGCCGCGGCCCTGCACCGAGATCCGCAGATCGGTGGTGCGCCCGTGCACCGCCCCTTGGGACACGGCCCACGCCTCGGCGTCCTGCGGGGTCGGCGGTGGCGGGACCTGCTGCGGCGGCTTGGCAATGACGTAGTCATGGGCGCATTCGCTTTGCCAGAGATGGGAGTTGGCCGTCCAGGTGAGCGGGGCCGGCGGTGGGACCGTGCCTGCGCTCGCCCGGTTCTCCTGCGGGCTGCCACCGCCGTGTGTGGCCGACACCGAAGGTTTCGGTGTGGTGCGGGCGGAGGCCGAGGCCCCACCGCCACCACCACCGCCACCGCCACCGCCACCGGAGGGAGGTCCGGCAGCGGACGCGGTGAGGCCGGCGAGCGCGACGGCGAGCGAGGCCGCCAGTGCCAGTGATCGGGCGGGCCGTCGTAGGGGGCGCCCGGCGCGGGACCGCGGGACAGCAGGTGAGGTACGACCCGGGTTCCGGGCGGCAGGCAAAGCAGGCCCCGGGTGCAGGGCGGCAGGCGAGGTGGGCCCCGGGCGCCGGGCGGCAGGCGAGGTGGGTTCGGGCGCCTCGTCCGCCGGGGTGTGGTGGCTCGTGGATACGGCCGGTGCCGCAGTGCTCGTGGGGTCTTGGCGCGTCGGTGCCCGCCGGGCGTCGGACGGGCGTGATCGTTGCCGTGCCGCGACTGCCAGGATCCACCGGCGGTGCAACTCCACGCGTTCCTCGGGAGAGGCTCCGCAGAGTCCGGCGAACCGCTCGATCCCGGCGAAGTCCAGGGGGACCGCCCCTCCGGCGCAGTAGCGGTGCAGCGTGGAGGCATTCATGTCCAGACGCCGTGCCAGCGCCGCGTAGCTGCGGTCCGTGCGCTCCTTCAGGCGCGTCAGCAGCAACGCGAACTCCGCTACGTCGTCGTGGATTTCATCCATGTGGTCCGTACTCGCATCCATCCGTCGGCCTGTGCGGGCCTGCCCCGAACCGGGACAGCGTCCCAGCTCCCAGCCACTCCCGATACCTGCACGTCAATACGGCTGGGATGGTTCCAGGGTGGTGAGTCTGCCCACCGGGGTTGGTGGCCGCCACCGGTCGCGGTCGGGTTCGTGTACCCGGATGCGTGGCCGGAGGGCGTCGCGCCACTGATCCGGAACTCGTACGGGTAGCGGTGGCCCGGGCCTCACCCCAGCGCGGACTTCACCAAGGAGGCAGCGGCCTTCATACCGGCCTCGTTCGGGTGGTACGTGGTGCGGCCCGAGGCCGGCTTGTACTTCTCGACCCACGGGGTGGCCGCGCAGGCGTCGTGGCCGTGGCTGGCGGTGGCAAAGCGGACCAGGGTCGCACCTGTGCGGTTCGCCGTGTCGATGTAGGCCTGCGCGAGGCGGGAGGCGACGGTGCGCTCGAATATCCGCTGGTCGGCGGTGAGCGGTACGCCGGTGCAGCCGCCGGTGTCGGGCAGGAGGGTGGAGTAGCTCACCAGGAGGATGCGTGCCCGTGGGGCCCTGGCCTTGACGGCGTTCACGACGCTCTCGATCTTCTGGCCCACCGAACCGAGGGCGGTGTTCATCGCGCCCTGGTTCACGGTGCCGCAGTTCGTGCCGCCGCTGTTCTGGCAGGAGTACGTCACCATGCTGCCCAGGTAGTTGACGTCGTTGCCGCCGATGGTGATCGTGACCAGGTCGGTCCCGCTGTTCACGGCGTTGATCTGCGGCGGCTGCGAACCCTGCTTGGTGGTGAGGATGTTCGCCGTCGTGGCGCCGCTGCAGGTGACGTCCGTCAGGTTCGCCCTGGTGTCACGGGCCACGATGCCGGCGTAGTTGTCGGACGACCGGCTGCACGCCGCCGCCCCGCTGCTCGACTGCAGCGGCGGGATGCTCGGGCCCGCGGCGAACGAACTGCCCAGCGCGACGTAGTCGAGACCGGCCGCCGTGGTCGAGGCTGTCCCCGCCCGAGCGGACTTCGTGGTCACCGAGTCGGCGGCCAGGGACAGTTGGGGCTTCGACTGCGAACTGGAACCGTCCGTTGTCGCGCTGCCCCCGCAGGCCGTGAGGGTGAGGGCACCGACGACCAGGGCCGCACAGCCCAGCAGGGCGTTTCGTCGGGGGGTGTTAGTTGCCATGAGGTGCTCCTGTCCTGATGGTTCAGGTTCATGAGGTGTGGTCCGCTCCGGTGCTGTCGGAGGAGAGCGCGGTAGGCGGTACGTGGTTGCTGGTGAGACCCCGTGATGGCTGTCGCGTGACGGAACCAGGACATCCGGAGGGCTGGTGGTCGCCTGCTGTGATGCGGGCGCAACTCACCGCTGATGATGGGAAGTTCAGGCCGCGTGGCCGCGCGGCGGAGGACCCCCGCCTCCGCCGCCGCGTGGCCCGTGATGCCCAGGACGACGATCTGGATGGCCGTCACCCGTCACTGCCCTCACCGGCCACGGCGACCCCGACGTGCAGAAGCTGCTCCCGACTGGCTCGCGGCCACCGGCTGCTCCCCCGTCGCGATCCACTTCGACGTCGTCGCGTCGACAGCGACGAGATCGGCCTGGGCCTCGGATCCGTACCCGGCGGGCTCACCAGCGGCGGGGTGCAACGCATCGTCGCCGACCTCGACCGGGCGGCGGACGTCGTCGGTCTCACGATCGCGGAGTTCATTCCGCGCCAGGTCACGCACCTCCAGCAGAACCCGCGGGGTTTCCCTCTGCTCCAGGACGGGTGACTCCGGTCCGCACGGTCGGGTTTGTTGTCCAGGCCAATTTGAGCCCGGTCACGCTCGGCTCGCCTCGCGGAGGCGGAGCGGCAACGGGTGAGCGTCTCGGCGTGAGTACATTCGCGGACCCCGGATCGCAACGCGCGTACCGGCAGCGGAACGATGATGCGGCGCCGCCGTCCCGCAGACGGCGGCGCCGCGGCGGCGCGTCACGCCCTCGGGCGCGTTTCGTCGTCCTCCGTCAGCAGCGTCGTACGTCCTTCGTCAGGACGCCCTGTTCCGTGGCGAGCGTGTGGTCGTAGCACACCCCGGCTCCCCGGAGCCGGTATCGCTCGCTCGTCGTCGCCACGGCGTGCCGGTCTTCACGGGCCACGCCCAGCGTGAACGTCGCGTCTCCGGCGTACTTGTCGTCGCTGAGGACGCCGTCCGTGCGGGCGTGGTCGTCGATGGACATGATCACGCGGAGCCGGTTGCCGCTGTCGATCGTCGCACGGCCGTCCAGGGTGTACGTGCGGTCGGTGCGGGAGGTGTGGCCGTTCACGGTGACCTTCTGTGCGTCCGTCCAGCGGCCGGTCTGGTTGTCGGTGTTCTCGTCCGGGGTCCAGTGGTGGGTGATCGCCGTGGTCAGGGACCGGTCGACCGTGGTGGTGACCCGGCCGTGGGAGGTGTCGAGGTAGCCGGAGACCTTCAGGCTGTGCGCGCCCGCCGTCACCAGGCTGCGCAGGGAGCCGTCCTCGTACGTGTTCGTCACCTTCGGCGACGCCGACGACGTCCTGTACGAGGTCAGACCGCCCTTCACCACCGACTTGTGGGCGTCCTGCCAGACCAGGATGTTCGTCGGCGCGCTCCAGCCGGTCTGCCCGCTCGGCACCCCGAGCACCGACACGTCGACCGTGTGTGCCCTGCCGTCGTTCAGCTCGCCGGCGAAGGGGGTCAGGTCGAACTCCAGCGGTCGTACGTCGAAGGCGGTCGGCGACGGGAGCACCGACCACAGGTACGGCGACCAGCCGCCCGTCCACACGTTCGGGTAGGGCGAGGCGATCCCGGCCACCTTCCCGTCGATGCTGACCTCGACCTCGCGGTAGGGGCCGTCGTCCCCGCCCTGGCAGGAGTACGACGCCGACGGCGTGACCGCCGAGTACCAGAACTCCTCGCAGCCGCCGCCCGATCCGGTCGCGTACACCTCCGCGAGGATCCGCTCGGAGTTGCGGGGCACGGTCAGCGAGGCGCCGGTTGTCACGCTGTCGGCGTCGCTGAGCGGGATGACCTGGTCGGGAGCCGAGCCGGCCGGCGTGGCCGATGCGGTGCGGCCCGGCTCGGGGGCGTAGAAGGTGAGGGTGACCCTGACATCGAGGACGCCGGTGTAGGTGTCGTTGACAACGTTGCCTATGAGCATGTCGACGGACTGCTCACCGCTCAGCGTCTTCTCGTACCGCGTCACGTCCTTCGTGACCGACCAGTCGATGCCGTCCTGCGACGGTTCCGGCGTCGACGTACGGAAGACCTCGACGCCTCCGATGTCCAGGTACCCGAGCCGGTCGTACTGCCGCCCGGCCACACTGCCGTCCATCCGCAGCACGACCTTCGACCAGCGGCCCGGGGTGCCGCAGCCGGTCGGCGGGGTGTAGGTGCCGGTGTAGGGGGTGAAGTCCCTGAACTTCGCCTCGGCGACCGTGACCGAGCAGGACCTGGTGTGCGGCGTCGCGATCGCCGGGGCGGCGGTGAGCGGGTCGTGGTAGTCGGTGCCGAACTCGGCCGGCACCGCCACGGCCCCGGCGGGCGAGGCCGCGCCCAGGGTCAGTCCGAGCGAGGCGGCCGCGGCGGCGAGCGCGAGCGCCGTACGGCGCGGTCGTCCGCGGGTCGTCAGATGTTCCATGGAGCGCAGTGAACCCACCCGTCCGATGTGTTCACCAGAGGTGCCGGGGAGGATTGAAGAGGTCTTGACCAATCTTCGGGCGAACGCGGACCAGGTGGCAACACGCCCGACTCATGGCGCACCACCGCGTCCCGGAGGCCGAACACCGGACGTCCGCACGGTCGAGCAGCGCCGCGAGGACCGCGACCGCGCCCGACGACGACCTGGCCGATGTCCGGGTCGTCGGGGCGTCGGGGCGTGACAGAACAGCCGCCTCACCTCGGAGCCCGTAGGACTCGATGCGGAGATCGAGTTCTCCGACGAGCGGATGGTGCAGACGCTGGATCTCCGGTGACCGCATGGCCCGGGAAAGGCATGCCCCACGCGTCGGCGACTGCACCGAAGCTCTGCGGCTGTTTACTCGTCGAGGAACTGAAGGGCGTGCTTCAGGAACCGCTCGGGATACTGGAAGTGCGCTGCGTGCCCGGCGTCGGAGTAGATCAGCAGCTGCGCGTTCGGGATGTTCTGCACGAGGTGCCAGGAGTTGATCGAGGCGAT
>NZ_JBEYVP010000097.1:0-5479 GCF_040644035.1 Streptomyces sp. NPDC047042
GGGCGCGGGCGCCCCGCGGCCCCCTCGCCCTGCGCCTCTCTGGGGGGGGGGGGTTTTTTTTTTTTTTTTTGTGTTTTTTTTTTTTTTTTTTGGGGGGGGGGGGGGGGGCCCCCCCCCCCCCCCCCACCCCTCTTTTCTTGCCGTTTTTCGCGAGGGGACTTGTCAGAGGGGCCGCCTACTATGCATGTGAGGTTGGGGAACCGGTGGGGCGGATGTAGTGCCGGTCCTGTCAACTCTCTTGCCTTGGAAGGCGGTTCGAGAGCAGCTGGATTCGGTTCCGGTCAGGCTGTGACGTATTGGACGGTCGCTGAGGGGCGGACGGGCCTGCCGGGGCGGGGGCCGTGGTGATTAGGCTGGGTGGAGTACCGGGGGGAGAGCCGGACAGATCGGACGACCTCCACCGCCCGACGCCGGACGATGTGGACACAACCCACGGGAAAGCCGGCCGCGGACGAGACGAATACAGACGAGAAATGGTCGGCCAGCACAACAAGAGGGTGCTCGACCACACCAGGAGGAATTGTGAACAGCGATCCGGACGGGATCCGCGGGGGCTGGGCCACACCCGGCGATGACCAGTCCGACGCGGAGTCCGCCAGCGAGATGACGGGCGAGTTCACCATCGATTACGCGACGCCTGCCTGGTACACGCAGAACGCGTCGGGGGGGTCGGGGGCGTCGCGGGAAGAGACGAGTACGGAATCTGACGTCGAGTCGGAGGCCGAACCGGATGTCGAACCGGATGTCCAATCGGACGCAGGGTCGTCCGGTGACGCGGATGCGAATGCAGGTACCGGCGCGGACGTGGCGTCGAGTGCGGGTGCGGGTGTGGGTGCGGAGGGTTCCGTCCCCGGTGCTGCGCCTGCTTCTTCCGTTCCTTCTGACCCTGGTCCCGTGAGTCCTGTCGGTGTGCCCCGGCTGCCGGTGAGTGGTGGGTTCCAGCCTGCGGTGCCGCAGTCGGCGGCTCCGGGCGGTCCCGCGAGCCCCACGGCTGTCCCCAGCTTTCCCGTGGGCGGATTCCAGGCCCAGTGGACCCCTCCGGCTCCGCCGACGGACGCGGTGGGAGACGGTGACCTGGAGAGCGGCTCGACGATGCGCATCACCCCTGCCGCCGCGCAGCGCGATGCCGAGCCGGTACTCGTGACCGACGACGCCGACGACTCCGGCGAGGTGGACGTCGAGGCCGAGGCTGTCGCAGTCTCGGCGAGTGTCCCGGAGTCCGTGGACGACGTGGTCGCGCCCTCCGCTGAGGTTGAGGTGGACGAGGGTACGGAGGGTACGGACGCCGAAGACGCGAGCGACGCCGTTCCCGATCACCGGGTGGACGAGTCCCAGGATCAGGACGCCGCCGATGCCTCCGTATCGCCGCAGGCGGCCGAGCTCGAGGACACGGAGACCGAGGACACCGCGAACGCCGAGCACGTCGCCGTGGAGCCTGAGGAAGCTGTAGCCGCCGAACCGGTGGTCGCCGACGCCGAGGACCCCGAGCCCGAGGCTGCCACCGAGTCCGAAGACGCGCTGGCTGCGGCGGACACGGACGATGACGTACGGAACTCCGCACCGGCCGCGCCCGCGCGGGACTCGGTGCCCAGCGCCCCGCTCAACCTGCCCCCGCTGCCCGAGGGCGCGCCCGGGACGGTGCCGCCCTCGTGGGCGCCCCCGTCGACCACTCAGCGCGGCCTGCCGCCGCTGCCTCCGTCGTTCCAGCCGGCCGCTCCGGTTCCGGCGGGACAGTGGCCCGCCCAGCAGAACCCCCAGCCGGAAGCAGCGCCGGTCCAGCCCCAGGCTGCGTCGACCGCCCCGGCGCCGGGTCAGCAGTCTCAGCCGCCCGCCGTGCCGGGCCTGCAGCCGCCCGTACCGTCGGCGCAGCCCCCCTTCCAGCCGCAGGCCCCGCAGCCCGCGCCCGCCGCCTGGAACGCCCCGCCGTCGCCACCGGCTCCTGCCACCCCGCAGGCGGGGTACGGCTTCCCGCCCCCGCACCCGACCGCGCAGTCCCCGACCCCTGGCGCACCGCCGGCCGGCTACGGCTTCCCCCCGCAGGCGGCTCCGGCCCCCAACACCCAGGCGGGGTACGGCTTCCCGCCCCCGGCCGGCCGGCCGCAGGCCCCGAACCCCCAGGGCGGCACCAGCTACGGCTTCCCTCCGCCGAACACGCCCGCCGCCGGCCCGACGGGCACCAACGCGCAGGCGGGATACGGCTTCCCGCCCCCCGGCGCACCGGCACCCATGCCTCAGAGCGACCCCAACCAGCCGCACCCGGGAGCACCCGCCTCTAACCCGGCGAGCCCGAACCCTCAGGACCAGCCCGGCGTACCGCCCGCCCCGACCCCGCAGGCCGGCTACGGCTTCCCCCATCCGGGAACGCCCACCCCGAACCCGGCAGGCACACCCCCCCAGGGCCAGCCCAGCATCGCGCCCGCCCCGGCCCCGCAGGCCGGCTACGGCTTCCCTCACCCCGGAGCGTCCACACCGGCCCCGGCAGCCCCCAACGCCCAGGGCGCGTCCAGCACACCGGCCCCCGCCCCGAACCCCCAGGGCGGCTACAGCTTCCCTCCGCCGGGAGCACCCACCCCGAACCCAGCAAGCCCCAACGCCCAGGGCGAGCCCGGCACACCGGCCCCCGCCCCGAACCCCCAGGGCGGCTACGGCTTCCCCCACCCGGGAACGCCCACGCCGAGCCCCTCAGCCCCCAACGCCCAGGGCGCGCCCGGCACGCCAGCCCCTGGCGCCCCAGCCCCCGTCCCAAACCCCGAGGGCGGCTACGGCTACCCCCAGCCGGGCGCACCCACCCCGGCCCCGGCAAGCCCCAACGTCCAAGCCGGATACGGATTCCCGCCCCCCGGCGCACCAGCGCCTGCACCCGCACCCACGGCCCCCAGCCCCGAGAGTGGCAGCCTCCCCCAACCGGGAGTGCCTGCCGTCGGCCCAGCGGGCCCCAACCCCCAGGGCGAGCCCAGCGTTTCGCCCGTAGGTGCGCCAACCCCCGCCCCGAACCCCCAGGGCGGTTACGGTTTCCCTCCGCCGGGAGCACCCACCTCGAACCCGGCGGGGCCCGACGCCCAGGCCGGACACAGCGTCCCGACCCCAGGTGCGCCGGCCCCGGGCACCCCTGCCCCCGCGCCGGGGTCCTCCCCCGCCGGGTCGCCCTCGGCAACGCCGACCGACACCACGGGCCCTGAGGGCGGCTACGGCTTCCCCCACCCCCAGAGCGGTCACAGCCTGCCCCACCCGGGTGCACCCCTCCCGGCCCAGGCAGGTCCCAACGCCCAAGCGGGGTACGGATTCCCGCCGCCCCCCGGCGCGCCAGCAACCACACCCACGACCCCCAACCCCCAGAACAACCCCAACCTGCCCCACCCCGGTGCACCCGCCCCGAACCCGGCAGCCCCCACCACCCAAGCGGGGTACGGATTCCCGCCGCCCCCCGGCGCGCCAGCAACCACACCCACGACCCCCAACCCCCAGAACAACCCCAACCTGCCCCACCCGGGAGCACCCGCCCCGAACCCGGCAGCCCCCAACACCCAAGCCGGATACGGCTTCCCGCCCCCCGGCGCCGCGGCCCCCGCCGGCCCCGGCTCCCCCCAGTCCGACGTTCAGCCCCCGGCTCCCGCCACCCCGGGCGGCTCCACTCCCCCGGGTTCGGCCCCCGACTCCGTGCCGCCGGGCCCCGCACCGGCGCCGGCACCCGCGCCGACCGGGCCGCCCGTCCCCGGGCCGGTTCCTCAGGGCGGGTACGGGTTTCCATCGCCCGCCGGGTCGCCTGCTCCTCCGCCGCCCGGCTACGGCTTCCCGCACCCGGGGCAGCCTGTTGTCCCCGGGGTGCCCGGTGGGTACGGTTTCCCCTTCCCGCAGGCGGCCGCGCGGCAGGCGCCACCGCAGCCTCAGGTGCCGCAGCAGGCCGACGGGGCTCAGCCGCAGGCCGGGCCTCAGTCGCCGCCGCCGGTTTCGGGGCAGGCCGGTCCCCTCTCGCCGCCGCAGCCGTACGGTCGGCCCGCGCCGGAGGCCGCCGGGCCGCAGCCGCCCGTGGATCCGCGTACCGGGGCCGCCTGGCCGCAGCCGATGCAGCACGACCAGCGCCAGATGACCAACCCCGGTGCAGCGCCGCTCGGTTACACCGCGGCCGTCGAACTGTCCTCCGACCGGCTGCTCAACAACAAGAAGCAGAAGGCGAAGAGCGGCCGGCCGGCAGCCGCGCCCTCCCGGTTCAAGATCGGCGGGAAGAAGGAGGAGGCCGAGCGGCAGCGCAAGCTCGAGCTGATCCGCACGCCGGTGCTGTCCTGCTATCGCATCGCCGTGATCAGTCTCAAGGGCGGTGTCGGCAAGACGACCACGACCACCGCGCTCGGCTCGACCCTGGCCACCGAGCGGCAGGACAAGATCCTCGCCATCGACGCCAACCCGGACGCCGGTACGCTCGGCCGCCGTGTGCGGCGCGAGACCGGGGCCACCATCCGTGACCTCGTCCAGGCGATCCCGTACCTCAACTCGTACATGGACATCCGGCGGTTCACCTCCCAGGCGCCGTCCGGGCTGGAGATCATCGCCAACGACGTCGACCCGGCCGTCTCCACGGCCTTCAACGACGAGGACTACCGGCGCGCGATCGACGTCCTGGGCAAGCAGTACCCGGTCATCCTGACCGACTCCGGTACCGGCCTGCTCTACAGCGCCATGCGGGGCGTCCTCGACCTCGCCGATCAGCTGATCATTATCTCGACGCCGTCCGTGGACGGCGCCAGCAGCGCCAGTACGACACTGGACTGGCTGTCCGCGCACGGCTACGCGGATCTGGTCTCACGGTCCATCACCGTCATCTCCGGTGTGCGCGAGACCGGCAAGATGATCAAGGTCGAGGACATCGTCTCCCACTTCGAGACGCGCTGCCGCGGTGTCGTCACGGTGCCCTTCGACGAGCACCTCGCCGCCGGTGCCGAGGTCGACCTCGACATGATGCGGCCCAAGGTCCGCGAGGCGTACTTCAACCTCGCCGCCATGGTCGCCGAGGACTTCGTACGGCATCAGCAGATGCACGGGCTGTGGACGTCCGACGGCAATCCGCCGCCGGTCGCCGCCCCGCCGATGCCGGGACACCAGCAGCAGATTCCGGGGCAGCCGTATCCGGCGGCACCCCCGGCTCCGGGGCAGGGCCACCCGTACCCACCGCCGCCCGGCCAGCCCGGCCAGTACCCACCGCCGCCCGGCCAGCCCGGGCAGTACGCGCCGCCGCCGCAGCCCGGTCAGCCGTACCCTCCGCAGCAGCCGTACGGCTACCCGCCGCAGCCCGGGCAGCCCTTCCAGCCGCCCCAGCAGCAGCCTCCGCAACCGGGTCACCCGCAGCAGGGGTGAACGAAGAAGGCGGCCGGGGGGCCGGGGGCCCCCGCGCGGGAGGCCCTGGCCAGGAGGCCGGCGGCCGGGCCCCCGGGGCCGGGGCCCGGAGGGCGGGGGCCCCGCATACGAGGCAGAGCACCACGGGCCG
>NZ_JBEYVP010000098.1:0-5458 GCF_040644035.1 Streptomyces sp. NPDC047042
ACCCCGCTCCTCAAACGCCGGAGGGGCTGAAATACCCAGCGGGGGTCTGGGGGCGGCAGCCCCCAGGGATGGGAACGGGTAGGGGCGGCGGGGGCGAGGAAAAGTCAGGACAGGCCCGACGCCCAGTCGTAGCCCTTCAGGAACGGGTCCGGTTTGATCGGCTTGCCCGAGTTCCATACCTCGGTGATCAGGCCGTCGGCCCCCACCTTGCCTATCCGAGCCGTCTTGTACACATGCTGGCTCGCCCCGTCCACGGTGACCTCCCCCTCGGGCGCGGCCAGCGCGATACCGTCCGACGCCGCCTTCACCTTGGCGACATCGAAGGACCCCGCCTTCTCGACCATCTCCTTCCAGAGGTACACCGAGACATACGCGGCCTCCATCGGGTCACTCGTCGGCTTCCCCTTGCCGTACGCGGCCTGATACGCGGCGACGAACTTGGTGTTCGCGGCGCCCGGAGTCGTCTGGTAGTAGTTCCAGGCCGTCAACTGGCCCTCCAGGTACTGCGTTCCGATGCTCTTCACCTCCTCCTCGGCGATCGAGACGGACAGCACCGGCATGCTCTTCGCGGTCATCCCGGAGGACTTGTACTCCTTGAAGAAGGCCACGTTGCTGTCACCGTTGAGGGTGTTGAACACGGCGTCCGCGCCGGAGTCCTTGACCTTGTTGACGATCGTGCTGAACTCGGTGGAGCCGAGCGGCGCGTAGTCCTCGCCGACCACCTTCATGCCCTTGGCCTCCGCGTACGCCTTGATGATCTTGTTGGCGGTGCGCGGGAAGACATAGTCGCTGCCGACCAGGTACAGCTTGGTCAGGCCCTGCTTCTTCAGGTAGTCGAGCGCCGGGACGATCTGCTGGTTGGTGGTCGCGCCGGTGTAGAAGATGTACGGCGACTCCTCGAGCCCCTCGTACTGCACGGGGTAGAAGAGGAGTGACTTGTACCGCTCGAAGACCGGCTTGACCGCCTTGCGGCTGGACGAGGTCCAGCAGCCGAACGTGGCCACGACCTTGTCGTCCTTGATCAGGGCCTCTGCCTTCTCCGCGAAGGTCGGCCAGTCGGAGGCGCCGTCCTGGCTGACCGGGTCCAGCTTCTTGCCCAGGACACCGCCGGCCGCGTTGATCTCCTTGACGGCGAGCAACAGCGAGTTGTGGACGGTGACTTCGCTGATGGCCATCGTGCCCGACAGCGAGTTGAGCAGACCGACCTTGACCGTGCTGCCGGAGGTGTCGGCCTTGACGCCGGCGTCGGACGCCGTGCCGGAACCGGTCTTGGCGCCACAGGCGCTGAGAGCGGCGGACGCGCCGACCGCGGACACTCCGGCCAGCAGACCACGCCTGCTGAAACTGAGCCCAGACATGCAGAACCGCCCTTGGGGAGAAGGGGACGAGACGGGAGAAGTGCGGTCCACAGCCTGCGAGTCGACTGTTTCGGATGCGTTGCGGTCGAATTGATGCGCAGTTTCCAGCGGAGCTATTTTTGTTGCATTAATACTTCCGGACGAAAGGATCTCGGAAGGAACACGGAAGGATCTCGGAAAGGGCTGTGCAGACGGAAGTGTCTAATTTCCGTTGTCCAGTTGGGCTAGGACCGTGAAGTCCAGGCCGTCCGCCTCCGCGAGGTAGATGCGCTGGCGTACATGCCGGTCGCGCAGTCGCAGCAGGCCGCGTGGCCCCTCGTACGACACCGCCTCGGCCGCCGCCCCGATCGCGGACACGTCCAGGGTGCGGGCGCGTTCCACGAGGGCCGCGAGCAGCAGCACACCCTCGTAGCAGGACTCGCCGAGGCTGCCCGGGGCCGGGGCGTCGACGCCGTACCGGGCGGCGTAACTGCCGTGGAAGTCCAGGGTGTCCTGGTTGGCGAGGGAGGCGAAGAACCCGGCCGTGCTGAACAGGTCGCGGGTGGCCTCGGGGCCGCTGGCCAGCAGCATGTTCTCGTCCATGAGGGTGCTCAGCCGCACACAGCGCCGGTCGAGCCCGAAGGCGCCGAACGCGCGGTTGAAACGGACCGCGTCACTGCCCACCAGCAGCATCAACACCCCGTCGGCGTCGGCGTGTTCGATGCGGCGCAGTACGTCGGTGAAGTCCTCGGTGCCCAGCGGGAGATACGCCTCCCCGCACACCCGTCCCCGGTTCTCACGCGCGTACCGGCGTGCGGCGCGGGCGGTCTGCCGGGGCCACACGTAGTTGTTGCCGACGACGAACCAGCGCCGTACGCCCCGCGCCTCGCCGATCAGCCGCATCGCCGGCCGCAACTGCCCGGCGGGCGTCTCGCCGGCCAGGAAGACGCCCTCGGTACGCTCGCCGCCCTCGTACAGGGCCGTGTACACGTACGGCACCCGGTGTGCGACGCGGGGCGCCACGGCCTGCCGTACGGAGGAGATGTGCCAGCCGGTGACGCCCTGCACCACACCGGTCGCGACCAGCGCCTCGACCTCCCCGGCGACCCGCTGCGGATCGGCGCCCCCGTCGACCTCAAGGAGCCGCAGCTCCCTGCCCAGCACTCCCCCGGCCCGGTTGACCTCCTCGGCGGCCAGCCGCGCGCACGCCTCGCACGCGGGGCCGAAAATCCCGGCGGGCCCCTGCATCGGGTACACCAGTGCGACGTTCAGGGTCGAGTCGTCGGCCGTGAACCACTCGGGGGCGTGGAGGCGGGGGTCGAGGCGGGGGCGGGGCCGCTGCATGGGGTCATGATTGCCTGCCCGTCGGCGGCGCCCAAGGGACCGGCGGAATCGAGACCGTTTCGTACGATCGCCGGCAACCGCGGCAGAGGCCTGTGCGACGAGGCCGGCCGCCCCCTTCCCAACTCTCAGGTGTGGCGCGGGCGGGGCAGCAGGGCGAAGGCGGTCTCCGCGATGGAGGTCAGGCGGTCGGGGCTGTGGCCGTACGCGCCGACGACATCGCTGCCGCGGATGACGGTGAGCAGGAGGTAGGCGAGGTCGTCGGCATCCGCGTCGGGGTCGAGGTCGCCGTGGCGCTGTGCCGCTCGCACGCAGTCGGCCACCGCTGTCCTGACCACGGTGAAGCAGTCGTGGGCCAGGCGTTTGACCTCGGGGTCGGAGGCGCCGATCTCCAGGGCCATCTTGGCGGCGAAGCAGGCCGCCTCCGTCCGGTCGTCGGCGGGGGGCACGTCGGGGGCGAGTGGCACTCCGTGGACGGCGCGCAGCAGGTACGTGTGCAGTCGCTCCAGGGCGCCCTCGTCCGGTCCGGCGAGCATCTTCGGCGGACCCTGCCCCAGCCGGGAGAAGTAGCCGGTCATCGCCTCCAGCAGCACGCCGTGCTTGCCGTCGAACGCGGCATAGAGACTGCCCCGGCCCAGGCCGGTGGCGGTGCTGATGTCGTCGACGCTCGTGCCGTTGTAGCCCGAGGCGCGGAACTGCCGCTCGGCGGCGTGCACGACGTGGTCGCGGTCAAAGCTTCGTGGTCTGGCCATGCACCGAAGGTACGTCCGACCCACCCTTCTCGACAAGTCAGTACAGAACCATCTAGGTTTCCGACTGTTCAGTACATAACTTTCTGAGCTCACCCGGACCGGCTTGGTCCGGGCTTGCGGGACCGATGCGCACCGTGTCGGTCATGGCCACACAACCGAAGGAACCACCATGCAGACGACTTCCCCCGTGGCCCTCGTGACGGGCGCCTCCTCCGGGATCGGACGGGCGGCGGCGCGCGCCCTCATGCGCGCCGGCTTCGCGGTGGTCGGCACGAGCCGCAACGCGGCGAAGGCCGAGCCACTCACCGGGGTGACGTTCCTCGATCTCGACGTGGCCGACGACGACTCGGTCCGCTCCCTGGTCGGGGAGGTGATCAAGCGGTTCGGCCGGATCGACGTCCTGGTCAACAACGCGGGCGTGGGCGCGGTCGGCGCCGGCGAGGAGAGCTCGATCGACCAGGCCAAGGAGGTCTTCGACATCAACGTCTTCGGCCTGATGCGGATGACCAACGCGGTGCTGCCCCATATGCGCGCCCAGGGCAGTGGCCGCGTGGTCAACGTCTCCTCGGTACTCGGTCTGATCCCAGCCCCCTTCATGGCCGCCTACGCCGCCACCAAGCACGCGGTCGAGGGCTACTCCGAGTCCGTCGACCACGAGCTTCGCGAGCACGGCGTCCGGATGCTGCTGGTCGAACCGGCCTACACCAGCACGAGTTTCGAGGCGAGCAGCATGGCACCCGACTCACCCCTGCCCCTCTACGCCGCACAGCGGAAGGTCTCCCGGGACGTGCTGGCCACGGCCGTGCGCAACGCCGACCACCCGGACGTCGTCGCGAAGGTGATCGTCGCGGCCGCCACCGATGCCAAGCCCAAGCTCCGGTACACCGCCGGCCCGATGGCCAGACGCGTCAGCCTCCTGCGCCGGTTCGTGCCCTCGCGCGCCTTCGACCAACAAGTCCGCAAGCTCAACCGACTGGCCGGCTGACCCCGCCCAACATCAGCGTCTCCCCTCCGACCGCTCTTGGAAAAGGCTGACCCTCATGGAATTCGAACACGTCACCTTCGACCTGCCACACGGCACCTTCCACGCGCTGCAGGGCGGTGACCCCGATGGTCGACCGACGCTCGTCCTGCACGGCTTCCCGGACCATCCGCCGACCGCGAAGCCCTTCCTCGCCGAGCTCGGCCGCCAAGGACGTCACGTCCTCGCACCCTGGCTGCGCGGTTACGCGCCGTCCCCGACCGCGGGGCCGTTCGACTTCGCCTCCCTCACGGGCGACGTGCTCGCGCTGATCGACCGCTGGTCCCCGGACAGACCCGTGGAGTTGATCGGCCACGACTGGGGCGCCTTCCTCACCTACGATGCCGTCGCCACCGCGCCGGAGCGGATCGAACGCGCGGTCACCCTCGCCATCCCCCACCCACGCACGTTCCTGACCCTGATGCGCCCCGCTCAGCTACGCCGGAGCTGGCACATGGGGCTCTTTCAACTGCCGGGAACCGGCTGGCTGGCCGGCGCCCGCGATCTCGCCCTCATCGACCATCTCTGGCGTCAGTGGTCACCCGGCCTCTCGCTCGACCCAGCTCTCCAGGCGGAGCTGCACACGGACCTGCGGGCGAGCATGCCCGCGCCCCTGAAGTACTACCGGCAGATGACGCGACCCAGCATGCTGGGGGTGTTGCGCCGCACGTCCAAGCCGATCACAGTGCCCCTCCTGCAGCTCCACGGTGCCGACGACGGCGGCATCCTCCCCCCGAAGATCGACGACCGGCACCGGTTCGCCGCCCCGCACACGCTGGAGATCGTCCCCGACGTCGGCCACTTCCTGCACATCGAGGCCCCCGAGGCGATCGCGGAAAGGATCGCGGCATGGACCGAGTAGCGGATCACATCACTCGGGGTGGGAGAGATGTGGCACAGGCCGCGGACGCCGCGCGGACCGTCATCATGACCGTGGACGACGACCCCGGGGTGTCCCGGGCCGTCGCCCGTGACCTGCGGCGGCGCTACGGCGAGTCCTACCGGAT
>NZ_JBEYVP010000099.1:0-5282 GCF_040644035.1 Streptomyces sp. NPDC047042
TGGATCGTCGGTGACGCTGATGCCCATCAACAGGTCGGCCGTCGCGCGGACGTTGTGCCGCCTGACGCCCTGGGGTTTCAGCGGGGCCACCAGGATCCGGTGCGGGTTGCGCGGCCGGTCGATGACGGACAGCCGCGCGTCGCCGGGGCCGTGGAGCAGAGCACCGTGATGGAGGTCGTAGTTGCACAGCGCGGTGTGGGCGGGGTCGCAGTCCCAGAGCCGGTCGGCGGCCGGCCGCTGGTCCTCGAAGGAGGGGTAGGCTTCATCCTCGCTGATCCAGGTGCCGGGCAGGTGCTGGGCGAGGGCGGTGGCGAAGGCGGACAGGTCGGCGGCGGAGGTGGGCATGGGCTCCTGATGCGGGGTCAGCGGGTACGGCCGGGAGCCGGTGCGGATGACGGGGGTGCGGCGGCCGGGGGTCGGGGCACGCCGGGGGTGGTGGCGTGGGGGTCGGCCACGCCTGGCTGCCAGCTCAGGCGCGGGGGGCTGGCCAGGGCATGGATCCGGTCGACGACGACGTGCAGGTCTTCGCCGAGGGCGCGCACCGTGGCTGCGGCTTCCTGGAGGTCGTCGTGCAGGTCCAACCCCTCCTCGCGTCCGGAGTCGTTGGCCTTCTCGGCTGCTGCCTCGAAGAATTCGGCGAGGCGTTCGAGGAGTCCGTCGATCGGTTCCAGGACCTGGTCGACGAGGTAGGCGGCTTCCTCGTACGACGCGCTGGCGTTGAGCTGATCCGTCAGGTCCAGGACGTGGCGGCCGAGTAGGTAGTGGCCCGCTGGATCTGTGGGTGTGCTGGGCAGAGTCATTCGTAGCGTTTCGGTGTCGTGCTGGTCCTGGTGGAAGCCGTAGCCGTACCAGTAGTTGCGGACCTTGGCGGGCACACTGTCGGACGGGGTGGCGCAGGGTGCTCCGGGTGCCAGGTGAGGTTCACGATGTAGGTGACGGCATGCGGTGCGGCGGAGCTGGAAGTCGAGTGAGTGGTGTGCATCGTGAAGTTGCAGGTCGCGCGTCTGGTGTGAGGGGCGGGCGGGACGCTCACGCTGGCTGTCGGCGAGTGTCCACGGTGAAGATCGTTTGACATGCCGTTCGGGGCCGCCCTTGGGCCCTGCTGCGCCGCGGCAGGAGCTCGTGATCGCCGAGCGGGCCCTGAACCGGCTGGCCGAGCAGGACCGCGCCGCGGCGGAGAGCGCCACGGCCGTCGCCCCGACGTCCGCCCGGGAGGAGGCAGGCTCGGAAGAAGCCTGCCCGCGGCTGGGCGAATAAGCCGAGTCCCACCGGCCGAGCTGGCCTACGAGGAAGACTCGGGGCTGTCGTGGCCGAACTGCCGGTGCCGGGTCATCGAGCGGCGAGGACGTGCGCCCACGGCTCATCGATGTCGGCCAGACCCAGCACGGCGACCACGTTGTCGAGCATTCCGGCACCGAACCAGCGCCGCACGGCGTCGTCGTCGCCCAGCAGTTGCCGGACGGTGTCGACCTGTTTGGCGTAGCACCGGCGCACGGCCTCTGCTACGAGCGGCTCGCCGACGGCGCAGTTGGCGTGCATGAGGAACCGGAGGATGGTGCGGTCCGCGACGAGCGCGGCGTAGCCATCACGCGCCGCTGCCAGGGCCGCCGCGGGTGCCAGTTCGGCCCCGTCTGCCGCCGGCGAGTGTGCGAGCAGGGTTTCGGTCATCACCACGGACACGTGGTCGACCGCCGCGGCGAACAGTGCTTCCTTGTTCGGGTACAGGCGGTAGAGATATGGCTGGGAGACGCCGGCGCTCGCGGCCAACTCGTGCGTCGTCGTGCCGTAGAAACCCTTCTGCGCGAAGCAGTCGATCGCGGCGGCCGTGAGGACACGACGCCGTTCGTCGCTCTTCGTGCTGGTACCGGGGGCAGGCATGGGCGTCAGTCAAACACCGGCCGCACTCAGCTGCCAAAAGTGACGCCGCGGTCGGGCTCGGACGGCGCGTCGTTAGGCGTGAGTGCCTCGATCGCCAGCAGCGGGTTCCAGTAGTCCAGGTAATGGGTGATGAGCCCGTCTTCGTCGGTGCGCACGAGCGAGATGCACTCCTGCTCGTACGGCTTGCCGGTCGGCAGTGCCATGCCCTTCGAGCGGAACTCGGCGATCGCGAGACTCGGATCGACGGTGTCGTGGAACGCCAGGCCGACGAATTCCACGTCGAAGGTCTCGGGGAAGTTGCTCATGTGCGCAACCAGGGCGTCGTGGCCGGTCACGTGACGCGGCACACCGGCCGGCGCGTACGGGAACTCGAGCACCGCGTCCGGGGCGAACAGCTTCACCCACTCGTCGGTGCGTCCCGCGGCGGTCAGGCGCAGGTGCTCGGCCACGGCGTGCTGCGCGGCGGTGAGGCGGTTCGCGCCGTCTTCCTTGACTGTCATCTTCACTCCTGCATTAGTGGTCGACCTATAACCTACCACCACGGCAGCCCGTGCCGGAAGCCGAGCAGAGGTAACGCCAGGGGATCCCGGCCGTTCACGTACGAGACGGTGCCCTGGACAGACGCCACTCGACGGCAGGCGGCAGCCCGGTGCCGTGGGTGCCCGTCATGTTTCAGCGAAGATCGTCGGTCACCGGGAGACTTCGCGGTTCGTCAGGACCAGCAGGGCCCTCACCAGCGCCGTCGCCCACCTCGGGTCGGTGCGTACCTTGCCGAGCACGCGCCAGTTCTTCAGGTGCGCGAAGCCGTGTTCGACCGGGGCCCGGACCGCGGCCAGCGCCTTGTTGGACAGCTTCTGGCCCCTGGTCAGGGGCCGGTTGCGGCCCGCCTTGTAGCCGGTGATCACCGCCGGGTCCTCGTCCGGGCCGCCGTCGTCGAGACCGACGAAGCCCAAGTCGGCGACCGCGCCGAGGCCGGCCGCGCGCAGATGGGCGGTCAACCTGTCGTGGCGGCAGGCGGTGATCTCCGAGGTGCGTCCGGGCCGGACCGCGCTCACCCAGACCAGGCGGCCCTTGTCGTCGGTGAGCGCGATCACGAGCAGGCCGTGGCACTTGTCCTTGCCGGAGTAGTTCTTCCGGTTCTCGGTCCCGGTGCGGCGGCGGGTGCGGATCAAGGAGCCGTCCAGCAGGACCACCCCGCCACCCGATCGGGCGATCTTCTTCAGCGCGCGGTCCAGGCGCGGGGCGCGGGCGGCCAGCAGGCCGACGACTTCCCGCACCCACCGGGACACTGTGGTGCGGTGCACCCCGTTCCCGCCAGCCAGGTCGCCGGGCCTCTGGTCACAGCGCAGCACGGCCAGCACGATCCCGGCGATCTTTCCGGCGGACAGGGTCCGCCACCGTGATCCGATCTTCTTCAGGTGGTCGCGTATCAGGTCGGCGAGCCAGTTCAAGGTCGTGCTCGACAGCGGCAGTCGGGCGGTGTAGACAAGACCGTCGGGGCCCTCGGCGAAGCTGTTGTTTTTCTTCACACCAAACTCAACTGCCGTCGGGGGCCCTCCAGTTACGCCACTGCGGCGTGCCGGTCCAGCACCGCTACAGCCGTGCGGTGAACTTCCCGTCGGCGCGTTTGTGCAGCCAGCCGCGGTCCGCGAGCTTGACCAGCTTCGCCCGCAACGGCTCCAGCTTCCCGCGCGCCTCCGCCTGAAGGCCCAGCTCTTCGCCCACTGCCCGCACCTGCACCGGACCGGCGGCGGCCCGCACGATCGCCAGGATCCGGCGGTAGTCGTCGGGAAGCGCGGCCTCGTCAACGCTGTCGCCGCGGTGCGGGACCAGCAGCACCGCCCGCCCGCCGACCTGCGCCGTCGCCGGTGCGACGGCAGCCCGCTCCCCGGCGATCTGCTCGGTCAGCCGCGCCAGGACCCGCTCGGCGACCGTGAGTTCGTCCCGCTCGGCCCTCACCTGGTCCAGTTGTTTGGCCAGCTGTTCTTCCAGCCCGTCCAGTTCCGCGCGGCGCGCGGCGATCCGTTCCAGCACCTCGGGGTCCACCATGCACGGGAGCGTAGGAGCCTCGCGGGCCGGAGCGGACCAGAACCCGCGAAGACCTCCCTGCCCGATGATCTACGCGGCAGACTGCCGCGCGCGACCAGCACGAGCACCGGGGCACGGAATCACACCAGGCCCGCGACCTGCCACTTCACGATGCACACCACTCAGTGCTTCAGGGCGGCCACACGTGCATCGTTGCAAGTGAGTTTGTCGCGCGGGTAGTTGCTGCTATCGGCGGCGTTGTAACGGTAACGGGCGCGCACAGGGTTACCCCGTGCGGTGGATGCTTTGTCTCCATTTGGCAACACCCCTGTCAAGTTTCTACTCCGCGGCTCACAATCAGGGGCACTGTGCCTCGGTCAGCGCCGAGCCAGAGGAAAATACTGCAGGGGGACCGAATGGCTGCGCCAGATCCAGTAGAGCCAGATGACATCTACAAGTCCATCCTGGAGACAATATTCGGACCCGACAGTTTCATCCTCTATGTCGCGGTCATCGGGATGGCCCTTCATGCCTGGTTTACGTGGGCAAGATCAACACACAGTGGTCTTCGGATTCTTTACGCGAAAGCCTCTGAGATCCCTGCAGCTGTACGTCTGATGTCTGTCGCGTCGTTGTGCGCAGCACTTGCGGTGCAGACTGTCTTCCTGGTCCTGAGCTACTTCCTCGCTGCCCACCTGCCGAAGGCGATCGCAGAGACGGAAAGCCCCGCCGACGTGGACGTTGCGATGTGGCTGAATGCCCCTGAGTCGCCGCTCCGTGAAACAGCCTTCCAGATTTTCTTCGGAATCACAGTATTGTTCGTCATATTCAGCTGGTGGGCCAGTTCCAATACCAAAGCAAGGTGCACCCCTGTGGCCTTCTGGGTGGGCATTTTTGGATTAATGTCCGTGCTCGTGTTGTTCTTCAGTGCGGACGGCAATAGCCAAATGAGCCTGGTGGCCTTGATCTACTTTCTGACCACATTGCTTGCTCTCTACGCCCCTGGATGGTGCGCGAGGCGTGTACCGAGTCGCCGGTGATCGCTCGCGCGTCGCCCGGGACAAGCCTCAGGGCGCATAGGCCGGGAAGGCGTTGGATCCGTGGTGTATGCGGGCGTCGGTGTCGAAGAGCGCCAGCTCGTGGGGGTGCAGGAGGTGCTGCACGATGAAGCTGCGTCCCGCGACTTTCCACAAGCCCCGTCCGCGGTTGAGGTGGGAGATCGCGTCGGTTTCCACCGAGGTCAGGCCCAGCAGAGCTGCTGCGGCGTGGAGTTGGTCGGTTTCCTGCCGGTAGATGATGCGGGTAGAGCAGTCGGCGAGGAGTCCTTCGGCGAGGGCGCGTCCGCGGGATCCCACGTCGCCGGCGGTGAGCAGGTC
>NZ_JBEYVP010000100.1:0-4060 GCF_040644035.1 Streptomyces sp. NPDC047042
GGTGTGGGTGAGGAAGTCCCGGTGCCACACCGCCATTCCGGACAGGCCCGCCTCGGGATCCTTGTGCTGCTGGTAGGCCATCCACAGCGCGTGCAACCAGGCGACGACGTCCTGGTGCTCCTGCCACTGCGGACACCAGGGCGCCGCCGTGGTGACCTCGGCCCCGTAGACGGGCAGGAGCCAGTCGTCCACCCAGTCCGACAGAGCGTCGAGTTCGTCCTCGTACGCCTCACCCTCCAGATCCAGGATGGGACGCGGCTCCGGTACCGGCGCCGGGGATGGTCCGCCGAAGCCCGGCAGGCCGAAGGCGGCGAACGGGGATCCTCCGGGGTCCGGAGGCGAAGCCAGGTGGTCGAGCTGGCGGGCCTGCTGCGCCGACTCCTCCATCAGCCGGCGCACACTGGCCTCGATCCCCTCCAAATGGGAATCGGAGAGGCGGACCGGCTCCAGCTCCCCCTCGGCCGGGAGTTCTACAGGTTCAGGCATGAAACAATGGCCTCCTCGGCCGTGGAAGTGCAGGACACGCCAAGCGGCAGCGAACAGGCCAGCTCACAGAAAAGGCGAGGCCCGCCCGGGATATCGGTCTGGATGGCGAAAGGCGCCAACTTTCGCTGGAACGGACGCTGTTGGTGCGTCAGGCGGTGAGGACCAGATCTTCCTGGGCCAGGGTCTCGCGGATGGTCTGCGTGAGCCGCTCATTCGCGACGGCGGCGTAATGCTCGGTCTTCTCCACGCCGATGAAGTCGCGGCCTTCGAGCAGAGCGGCGACCCCGGTGGACCCCGAACCGGCGCAGAAGTCGAGCACCGTACCGCCCTCGGGGCAGATCTTGACCAGCTCGCGCATCACCTCGACGGGCTTCTGCGTGATGTGCTTGCGGGCCTTGCCCGAGGGCTGCGACGCACTGTAAAGACCCGGCAGATACACCGGATTACGCGAGCCGTCGATCTTGCCCTTGGCACCCCATACGATGTACTCGCAGTCCTGGCGGAACTTGCCCTTCTGCGGCCTGGCCTGGGGCTTGTGCCAGGTCAGCACGCCCAGCCACAGCCACCCCGCAGCCTGGAACGCATCGGTGGTGGCAGGTAGCTGACGCCAGTCGGTAAACAGCAGCGCGGTACCACCACTCTTCGTGGCGCGGTGCGCCTCGGTCATGATCTGAGTGAGCCACAGCGTGTAGGACCTCTGGTCCATGTTCTCGCCGGTGAAGTCCGGCAGCGTGTGCTGGGCATCGGCAGAGGTGTACTTCTGCTTCGCCGACCGGCTCGTGCGTTCCTTCGCGGTCCGCCCGCCCGAGTTGTAGGGCGGATCGGTGATCACGGAATCGACGCAGTCGTCCGGCAGCTTGGAAAGGACACTCAAGGCGTCGCCCTGGTGCAGGGAAAAAGGCAAAGAGGAACCCCGATTCGGGTGGGTGAATGCGCATGCGCAGGGAATGACCGCCTCGCACGTAGAGCGTCCCCGCGGAGCCATGAGTGGGCATGCAGAAGCCCGAGGCCACCGACCGGGGAGGGCGAGGGGAGAGTCCTAAAACTGTAGAGGCGAATCGGCCGACGACCAAGAAGTGCCCGACCGAAGGACCGGAATCCGGCACCTCACGCCAGCTTTTTGGTCAACGGCCAATTCGGGCCTACTGTTTTTGAACCGCCCGGCGCACACCGCCGCCGGCTATCCCCCCTTTGCTTCCCGGAGGTCCCCCTGCCCCGGCATACCTAGTGCCTCCCGGCCGCACCGAGCGAGCGGCAACTCGCCTGCGACCAGCCGACGCACCCGATCGCCCGCCCCGGCCGCCGCCCTTCCACGACGCCACGCGCACGCGGCACGCCGGACACCGCACTCGAAGGACCCTGTATGACGCAGCACTGCCCGCCCCTGCCCAGGCCACCGGACCGCGACCGCCGCCTGGGAGGCTCCCCCGGTTGAAGGGCGTGGCCGCCGGCCTCGGCGTCTTCCTCCTCTCCCCTCTCCTCCTCGCCGGCACGGCCATGCTGATGGCCACCAGCAGCAAGGCCGCCCAGACCACCTCCTCCCTCAGTTGCGTGGGCGACGTCGACACCGATGCCGTCGTCGAGCAGGTCACCAAGATCCTCAACGGGGCATCCGCCAAGGATGTTCACGCCGAGGGCCTCTCCCTGCCCGAGGAGCAGATCCCCAACGCCCGCACGATCGTGGGCACCGGGATCGGTCTCCGCGTTCCGACGAAGGGCCAGATCATCGCGCTCGCCACCGCGATGCAGGAATCCCGGCTGCGCAACCTGTCCTCCGGCGACCGTGACTCGCTGGGCCTGTTCCAGCAACGGCCGCGCCAGGGCTGGGGCACCGCCACGGAAATCCGCGACCCCGTCTACGCCTCCACACAGTTCTACGAACACCTTCTCGCGGTGGACGGCTGGCAGCAGCTGACGGTCACCCAGGCCGCGCAGAAGGTCCAACGCTCCGCCTACCCCGACGCCTACGCACAGTGGGAGGAGCTGGCGACCGCCCTCCAGAAGGCGATCGCCGTCACCTTCCCCGACGCTGGCCAGGACACCAGCTCTGCCGCGGCGTCTTGCGCGGCGGCCGAGGACGGCTCCGGGTACGGCACCATCCCGGCAGGATCGGTGCCGAGGGGCTACTCGATCCCCAAGGACGCCGATCCGAAGGTCCGCAAGGCGATCGTCTGGGCGATGGCGCAGCTCGGCACGATGTACCAGTGGGGCGGCACCTGCACGGCGCCGCACGGCCCCGACCCGATGGGCCGGTGCGACTGCAGCTCCCTGACCCAGCAGGCGTACAAGCATGCCGGTATCCAGCTCACCCGCACTACGTACACGCAGATCAACGAGGGCAAGGCCGTCTCGCCCAGGGCGCTCAAGCCCGGTGACCTGATCTTCTCCCGCGGCAGTGCCACCCGCCCCGAACACGTCGGCATGTACATCGGCTCGGGACTCGCGATCGAGGCACCCAGAACGGGAAAACCCGTTCGCATCACGCCGCTCGCGGACTGGGCCATCCTCGCCGCTCGCCGCGTCATCTGATCCCCGTTCGGGACTGTAGGTTCCGAAAAGACTTGTCGGTGTCCGACCGTTCTGCCGTCGGCCTGTCGGCGAGAGCCGGAAACCCGCAGGTCAACCGTCCAGGCGATCTGGCGGTGTCGTCTCTCCGAGCCGCTTCGCCTGAGGAATCCGACAGATCGGCTGGACGAATCCGCCGACAAACCGTCCGGACAGCCACACAAAGCACCAGGTCAGCAGCGCGTCCGACGACATCTCAAATCGGAACCTACAGGGACGCGGCAGCCCGGCTTACCGCCCCTGGTCGGGGATCACCCACTCCCGGCCTCTTCCGCCCCGCAGACGGGGCCCGCAGGACACGTTTTCCTGCCCACCGTCCTTCCCCTGAGACATGGAGCACCTCCTTGATATCCCGTCACCACACCCAGCGTGCCCTCGCGGCAACCTCTTTGGGCCTTGCCCTCGCCGCGGGCGGCATGGCCACCGCTTCCACGGCACAGGCATACGACACCGGCTACACCAAGATCTCGTGCAGCGCGGTCAAGGTCCGCAAGTCGCCTTCGACGACAGCCACCACGGTCGGCGTCGCCTACCGCAACGACAAGATCGCCTACGACCAGTGGGTCTACCGGAGCGCCACCAAGACCTGGTGGACCCGGGGCACCGTGACCCGCAAGTCCGACGGAAAGAAGCTGCGCGGCTACGTGATCTACCAGTGCGCAAATCCGTACGGCACCAACGGAGCTCCCACTCCGTCGATCCCTAGGTAGTGCACCCCGGCAGCCGGTTCGGAGCCTGAGCCGAAGCACCGTCGACAGCAGCGCCGGCCCGACCTGTGCCCTTGGCACGAAGCTTGCGTGTCCTCGTGCACACCGTTACGCCCCTTCGCCGGCCCCGACCGGCCCGGCTGTCTCCTGCCACTGCCAGCCCTCCATATCGAGGCAGTTGCGCCTCGCCCCTCCCCTTTCTTTCTCTGATTCCCGCGCGCCGGGTTCCGGCGTACCCAAGGAGCCTCGTTGCACCTGCTCGACACCGCGCAGTTCCTGGCCTACGACCCCGGCATCACGCC
>NZ_JBEYVP010000101.1:0-3493 GCF_040644035.1 Streptomyces sp. NPDC047042
TCGACGGAGTCGGCCTCGGCATCGACTTGTCCGCGGCGGGCGCGTTCGTTGGCGTCGGCGATGATCGCCGCCTTCTTGCGCTGCACGTCGCGCATCGCGGACTCGAGCCCCTGCGGCACGTAGATGAAGGAGAGGGCGCGGCGGACTCCGGCGGTGAACATGAGCCCGTGCAGGAAGCCCGCCGAGGTTTCGGTGCGGGGCCAGTCCTCGACCCAGTAGGTGGCGTGCCGGGCGGAGTCGGTGGCGAGGCGGTCGTACTCCTCGACTTGGACCACGGGCCCGGCGGCGGCCGGGTCGGCTTCGGCCCGGCCGGAGGGGGACCACTGCTGCAGCGCGGACAGGGCCCTGGGGTCGTAGGCGGTGCGGATGACGGCGGCGATCTCTCGGGCCGTGAGCCATCCGGTCACCGTCAGTCCGGCGCTGCGCGCGGACTGGGCGATGGCGGACGTGGTCTGTTCCAGCACGGTGAAGGCGCCGGGCAGTCCGCCGCCGGCCTGGTTGATGAGGCGCTTGGCGGCCTTGAGGTCGAGGGAGATCGCCAGGTACGTCTCGTGCGGGGCGGCGGCAGGTCCTGCGGAGGAGACCAGTTCGCTGTAGACCTGTCCGGCGAGAGGGGTTTCGGGGTGGCCGTGCCGGCTCCAGTGGCGGGTGAGGGTGTCGCCGCTGTCGGGCACGGTGCGCTCCAGGACCTGGACGGTGGCGACGTGTCCGGTGCGGGCGATACCGGCCAGGGCTCGTCCCCAGCTGCTGACGTTGTGGTTCTGGGTGGCCGGGTCGAGCAGCGCGAAGGCGCGTGAGGAGACGTGGGCGACGGCGGTCAGGGTCTGGCTGTGCGGGTCGTGCACAGCGGCAGCGCCGTTGGCGGAGTCGCCGGGGGTGACCACTTTCAACGAGGCGGCGGTGCCGGGCAGGTGCAGGATGCCGTCCTGGCGGGGCCGGGAGAGCGGCCGGGCCAGCCAGAGGGTCTGGCCGGTGCGGCGGCGGTGGGCGTAGCGGGCGACGGCCGGTGCCCAGTCGATCAGGGAGCGGCCGTTGCGGCGCACAGCCACGAGGGCGGCGGCGACGGTCCAGACCGGGGTCAGGACGAGTGCGCCGAGGAGCCCGGTGGTCACCACGGTGATGAGGAGGAGCGCCAATGCGGCGGAGACGAGCGTGAGTTGGGGGAGGGAGAGGCCCAGGAGGATGCCGCGCCGGGAGCGGTGCGGGAATTTGACTGTGATCGGGGAGGCAAGTTCAGACAAGGAGCCGGTTTCCGGTGGAGCGCGGGGCCGGGACGGCACACCCGGAGGTCGGGTGCGGGGTACCGTCCCGGCGCAGGGGGGCGGGTCAGAGGCCGGTAGGCGAAGGCGGCTGCGCGCCGGTTCCGGTCGAACTGCTGGAGTCCGGGGACGGCGGGGCGCCTTGCGGCGGCGGAGCCGTGGCCGACGGGGAAGATTGCCATCCACCCGCCTGGCCGGCAGCGGCGCCGCGCCCGGAGCCGCCTGACCTGGGGCTTCCACCCATCTGGCTGCTGGTGTCGTCGGTGACATGGGTCGGCGGGGGTTGCACGGCCTTCTCCAGAGCGCTCCTGGTCCCCTCGCTGCCGGACGACGGTGCTCCTGAGCTGCTGCCTTCGTTGCCGGCGTTGGGCGTGGGGTGGGAGGCGATGTCGCCGGGGAAGCCGCCGGGTACGGAGTCCGGGCCCTGGGGAGCGGCGCCCGCTCCAGCCGCGGCCCCGCCGGTCCCGGCGGTGGCGGCCATGGCGGCGGCCTTGCGGCCGGCGCGTTCGGCGTGCTGGCGGGCGATCTGCGCACCGGCTCCGCCGGAGCGGTGCAGGGTCTCGGCGTCCGAGCCCTCGGAGGCCGCCCAGTGCACGAACTTGAACGTGGCGTACGGGCACAGCAGGACGAGCGTGAGGATGACGATGCCGGCCATGACGTCGGCGAGGGTGGCGATGCCAGCCTTGGCCTCGGTCTTGCCCATCGCGGTGATCCCCAGGACGAAGATCACGGTCATCAGGAGCTTGGAGACGACGAGGGTGGCGGTGGCTTCGATCCAGCCCTTGCGCCAGCGCCGGGCGATCTCCCAGCCGCCGCCGGCTCCGGCGAAGACGGCGAGGGTGACCATGACGAGGATGCCGACCTTGCGGACCATCATCACGCCCCAGTAGAGGAAGGCGCCGATCGCGGCGCCGACGCCGACGAAGACTGTGACGAGCCAGCCCAGGCCCGACAGGGAGGCGATCTGGCTCACCTTGACGATGCGTCTGATCGCCGTGGCGATGTCGAGGTTGGCGGCTTTGAACAGGCCGTCGCTCAATGCGTCGACGACTTCGATGGCGACGGTGGTGAAGGCGATCGCGGTGAACGAGAAGATCACACCGACGGCGGTGCCGGTGAATGCCTGGGTGAGGGCCTGGCCATCGCGGCGGATCGCGGCGCGTACCAGCTGGGCGCAGAACGTGGCGACAAGGACGACCAGGCCGATCGGCAGGATCATCTCGTAGTTGTCGCGGAACCATCCGGCATTCAGGTCGACCCTGGTGGTGGTGTCGACCGCCTCGGCGGCCAGGTCGGCTGCGGCGGCGGCGAGTTCGCCCGCCGATTTCGCCATCCAGTTGCCGATCGCCGCGCCGGGGTCGGAGGCGAAGGACGCTGCGTCACCGACGGCACAGAGAGTGCCCGCGAGGGGGAGATCACAGAAACCCAAAGGGGGATTCACCCCTCCTTTCTCAGATGGGCTCGGGCCAGGTCAGGGCACGAGACGGGGAGCGATGGACACCAGGGAGCAGTCGGCGTTGGGGCGGCACTGCACGGCGAGGGTGACCGAGCGGTCCTCAGCGCCGGCGCCGCCCTCCTTCCAGGCGATCTGCTGCTTACCGGTGACGGTGACGGCGTAGATATACGCCTCGGTGATCGCCGACGGATCGTCCGCCAGGACCTGTTTGAACGCGGAGGGGTAGTGGGCCTCGGACACGGTGGCGGTGGCGTACTGGTCCTGGTCCGCCATCCGCGACCACAGCACCGGATCCGGTACCTGCGCGGTGAGAGAGGACCAGTCGGCGTACTGGGTCTCCGCCGTCAGCCACGCCTTCATGCCGGCGAGTTGCTGGTCACGGCTGGTGGTGCGGGTGTCGTACGACCACAACATGGCGGCGGCGGCCTTGGCGAAGGCGACCGGGTCCGCCACCGGTGGAGGCGCCGCCACCGCACCGGTCCCGTCCGGCGCCGCCGAACTGGCCGACGAGGAGGTGCTGCTGCTCGGCGGGACGGACGGAGCGGCGGCCTGGCTGTCGCCGGCGGTGGTGCGGCCGGTGAACAGGGTTACGGCGCCGGCGAGGGCCACCAGGACGCCGAGACCGGTCGCGATGACCGTGATGCGCTGGCGGGTCGACCAGCCGAGTCCGTAGCCGGACAGGGAGAGGAATCGTTTCGGCATCAATGGACCTGCGACCCCAGGGCGGAGAAGAACGCCACGACCCCGTTCGCGGCGCCGAGACCGAGGGCGGCGCCCG
>NZ_JBEYVP010000102.1:0-3490 GCF_040644035.1 Streptomyces sp. NPDC047042
CGGGCGCCGCCCTCGGTCTCGGCGCCGCGAACGGGGTCGTGGCGTTCTTCTCCGCCCTGGGGTCGCAGGTCCATTGATGCCGAAACGATTCCTCTTCCTGTCCGGCTACGGACTCGGCTGGTCGACCCGCCAGCGCATCACGGTCATCGCGACCGGTCTCGGCGTCCTGGTGGCCCTCGCCGGCGCCGGCGCCCTGTTTACCGGCCGCACCACCCCCGGCGACAGCCAGGCTGCCGTTCCGTCCTTCCCGCCGAGCAGCAGCACCTCCTCGTCGGCCAGTTCGGCGGCGCCGGACGGGACCGGTGCGGTGGCGACGCCTCCACCGGTGGCGGACCCGGTCGCCTTCGCCAAGGCCGCCGCAGCCATGTTGTGGTCGTACGACACCCGCACCACCAGCCGTGACCAGCAGCTCACCGGCATGAAGGCGTGGCTGACGGCGGAGGCCAAGTACGCCGACTGGTCCTCCCTCACCACGCAGGTACCGGATCCGGTGCTGTGGTCGCGGATGACGGACCAGGATCAGTACGCCACCGCCGCCGTGTCCGAGGCCCACTACCCCTCCGCGTTCAAACAAGCCCTGTCGGACGATCCGTCGGCGATCACCGAGGCGTACATCTATGCCGTCACCGTCACCGGCAAGCAGCAGATCGCCTGGAAGGATGGCGGCGCCGGCGCTGAGGACCGCTCGATCACCCTCGCCGTACAGTGCCGCCCCAACGCCGACTGCTCTCTGGTGTCCATCGCTCCCAGTGTCGTGCCCTGACCTGCGCCGGCCCATCTGAGAAAGGAGGGGTGACTCCCCTTTGGGTTTCTGTGATCTCCCCCTCGCGGGCACTCTCTGTGCCGTCGGCGACGCAGCCTCCTTCGCCTCCGATCCCGGCGCGGCGATCGGCAACTGGATGGCGAAATCGGCGGGCGAACTCGCCGCCGCCGCAGCCGACCTGGCCGCCGAGGCCGTCGCCACCACCACCAGGGTCGACCTGAATGCCGGGTGGTTCCGCGACAACTACGAGATGATCCTGCCGATCGGCCTAGTCGTCCTTGTCGCCACGTTCTGCGCCCAACTGGTACGCGCCGCGATCCGCCGCGACGGCCAGGCGCTCACCCAGGCATTCACCGGCACCGCCGTCGGTGTGATCTTCGCGTTTACCGCGATCGCATTCACCACCGTCGCCATAGAAGTCGTCGACGCATTGAGCGACGGCCTGTTCGAAGCCGCCAACCTCGACATCGCCACGGCGATCAGGCGCATCGTCAAGGTGAACCAGATCGCCACCCTGTCCAGCCTGGGCTGGCTCGTCAGCGTCTTCGTCAGCGTCGGCGCCGCCCTGGGCGCCGTCCTCTACTGGTGCATGATGATGGTCCGCAAGGTCGGCATCCTCGTCATGGTCACCCTCGCCGTCTTCGCCGGAGCCGGCGGAGGCTGGGAAGTCGCCCGGCGCTGGCGCAAGGGCTGGATCGAAGCCACCGCCACCCTCGTGGTCAGCAAGCTTCTGATGACCGTGATCTTCGTCCTGGGGATCGCCGCGATGGGCAAGACCGAGGCCAAGGACGGTATCGCCGCCCTCGCCGACGTGATGGCCGGCATCGTCATCCTCACTCTGGTCCTGCTGTGCCCGTACGCCACGTTCAAGTTCGTGCACTGGGCCGCGTCCGAGGGCTCCGACGCCGAGGCACTGCACCGCTCCGGTGGAGCCGGTGCGCAGATCGCCCGCCAGCACGCCGAAAGCGCCGGCCGCAAGGCCGCCGCCATGGCCGCCACCGGCGGGGCCAGCGGGGCCGCGGCCGGAGCGGGCGCCGCGCCCCAGGGTCCGGACTCCGTGCCCGGCGGCTTCCCCGGCGACATCGCCTCCCACCCAACGCCGAACGCCGGCAACGAAGGCAGCAGCTCAGGAGGACCGTCGTCCGGCAGCGAGGGGACCAGGAGCGCTCTGGAGAAGGCCGTGCAACCCCCACCGACCCATGTCACCGACGAGACCAGCAGCCAGATGGGCGCAAGCCCCAGCACAGTCAGCTCAGGGCACGGCACCGCAGCCAGCCAGGCGGGGGGATGGCAATCCTCCCCGTCGGCCACGGCTCCGCCGCCGCAGGGCACCGCGCCGTCCCCGAACTCCAGCAGTTCGACCGGAACCGGCGCGCAGCCACCTTCGCCTACCGGCCTCTGACCCGCCCCCTGCGCTGGGACGGTACCCCGCTCCCGACCTCCGGGTGTGCCGTCCCGGCCCCGCGCCCCACCGGAAACCGGCTCATTGTCTGAACTTGTCTCCCCGATCACGGTCAAATTCCCGCACCGCTCCCGGCGCGGCATCCTCCTGGGCCTCTCCCTCCCCCAACTCACTCTCGTCTCCGCCGCATTGGCGCTCCTCCTCATCACCGTGGTGACCACCGGGCTCCTCGGCGCACTCGTCCTGACCCCGGTCTGGACCGTCGCCGCCGCCCTCGTGGCTGTGCGCCGCAACGGCCGCTCCCTGATCGACTGGGCGCCGGTCATCGCCCGCTACGCCCACCGCCGCCGCACCGGCCAGACCCTCTGGCTTGCCCGGCCGCTCTCCCGGCCCCGCCAGGACGGCGTGCTGCATCTACCCGGCACCGCCGCCTCGTTGAAAGTGGTCACCCCCGGCGACTCCGCCAACGGCGCTGCGGCCGTGCACGACCCGCACAGACAGACCCTGACCGCCGTCGCCCACGTCTCCTCACGCGCCTTCGCGCTGCTCGACCCGGCCACCCAGAACCACAACGTCAGCAGCTGGGGACGGGCCCTGGCCGGCATCGCCCGCACCGGACACGTCGCCACCATCCAGGTCCTGGAGCGCACCGTGCCCGACAGCGGCGACACCCTCACCCGCCACTGGAGCCGGCACGGCCACCCCGAAACCCCTCTCGCCGGACAGGTCTACAGCGAACTGGTCTCCTCCGCAGGACCTGCCGCCGCCCCGCACGAGACGTACTTGGCGATCTCCCTCGACCTCAAGGCCGCCAAGCGCCTCATCAACCAGGCCGGCCGTGGACTGCCCGGCGCCTTCACCGTGCTGGAACAGACCACCGCGGCCATCGCCCAGTCCGCGCGCAGCGCCGGACTGACGGTGACCGGATGGCTCACCGCGCGGGAAATCGCCGCCGTCATCCGCACCGCCTACGATCCGCGGGCCCTGTCCGCGCTGCAGCAGTGGTCCCCCTCCGGCCGGGCCGAAGCCGACCCGGCCGCCGCCGGGCCCGTGGTCCAAGTCGAGGAGTATGACCGCCACGCCACCGACTCCGCCCGGCACGCCACCTACTGGGTCGAGGACTGGCCCCGCACCGAAACCTCGGCGGGCTTCCTGCATGGGCTCATGTTCACCGCCGGAGTCCGCCGCGCCCTCTCCCTCATCTACGTGCCGCAGGGACTCGAGTCCGCAATGCGCGACGTGCAGCGCAAGAAGGCGGCGATCATCGCCGACGCCAACGAACGCGCCCGCCGCGGACAAGTCGATGCCGAGGCCGACTCCGTCGA
>NZ_JBEYVP010000103.1:0-2966 GCF_040644035.1 Streptomyces sp. NPDC047042
CCTGGCCCTGAGCGGCTATCTGGACTTGCGCGCCTGCGAAGACAGCGAGCGGCAGACGCGGCTCGCCGAGCAGGTGCGGGCCGCGGCGGATCATGCCTTCGACCTGAGCCGCGACCCGATGCTGCGCGCGACGCTGATCGCGCTGGGCGATGAAGAGCACGTGCTGATCCTGACCCTGCACCACATCGCCGCCGATGGCTGGTCGATGGATGTGCTGGTCGAGGAGTTCGGCGCGCTGTACGCGGCTCACAGCCAAGGCCAGCCCGCGTCGCTGCCGGCGCTGCCGGTGCAATATGCCGACTACGCGCTGTGGCAACAGGCGCAGGTCAAGACGCTGGCCGACGGGCTCGACTATTGGTCGCAACAACTGGCCTCGGCGCCGGAACTAACCACGCTGCCGAGCGACCGCCCGCGTCCGGCGCAGATGTCGGCGCAGGGTGCGAACCACCGAAGCGAGCTTCCGCCGGAGTTGATGCAGCGCGTGCGCGTGTTCTGCCAAGCCCGCGACGTCACCCCGTTCATGCTGCTGGAGTCGGTGCTGGCGCTGCTGGTCGGCCGCTACGGCGATCAACGCGACGTGGTGATCGGAACGCCGGTCGCCGGTCGTCTGCAGCGCGAAGTCGAGCCGCTGGTCGGCTGCTTCGTCAACAACCTCGCGCTGCGCACGAAGCTGGCGCCGTCGATGCGTTTCGACGAGTTGCTGGCGAACACGCGCTCTACCGTGATCGACGCCTACGGCCAACAGGCCGTGCCGTTCGATCAGGTAGTGGAGCGCCTGCAGCTGGAGCGCAGCCTCAGCCACAGTCCGCTGTTCCAGATCCTGTTCACCCTGCAGAACACCGCACAGCGTCGTCTGGAACTGCCGGAGCTGAGGGTGACGGCGTTGCCGTATGCGGCGGATACCACCAAGTACGACCTCGAACTGACCGCGTGGGAACACGAAGGCGCGATGCGTCTGAGCTGGCAGTACGCGACGGCGCTGTTCGACGCAGCGTCGGTGGAAGCGTTGTCGGCGCACTTCGAAACCTTACTGTCGGCGGCGCTGGATGCGCCGGAGACGCCGGTATACCGGCTGCCGATGCAGACCGCGGCAGAGCGGGCGAGCTGGCAGGCCTGGAACCGCAGCGGCAAGGATTACCCGCGCGACCGCAGCGTGCATTCGTTGTTCGAAGCGCAGGTTCGGCGCACGCCGGACGATATCGCCGCGACCGATGGGCACCGCGAGCTGAGCTACGCCGAACTCGACGCCTGGGCGAATCGCGCCGCACATGCGCTGCGCGAGCAGGGCGTGGGCCCGGACAGCGTGGTCGGCCTGCATGTCGGGCGCTCGCTGGAACAAGTGGTGGGTGTGCTGGCGATCCTGAAGGCCGGCGGTGCGTATCTTCCGCTGGAGCCCGAACATCCCGATGCACGTCTGGCCTACATGTGTAGCGACAGCGGCGTTCAGTCGATCTTGAGTGTTGGTAGTTTGGTGGAGCGTTGTTCGGCTTGGAGCGGTCAAATACTGCGCCTGGACGACGAAGCCGCGCTGGCGAGCTATCCGTCCAGCACGCCGGAAGCAGCGGACCTGACGCCACAGCATCTGGCCTACGTGATCTACACCTCCGGCTCAACCGGCCAACCCAAGGGTGTGCTGGTCCCGCACGGCGGCGTCGTGAATTATCTCGATCACGCGCAAAGCTATCTGCAACCGCATCACCGCGGCGCCGTCATGGGCACGCCGTTGAGCTTCGACGCCACCGTCACCACGCTGTTCGCTCCGCTGCTGGCGGGCAAGCGCTTGATCGTGCTGCCGTCCGAAGCCGGCGCGCTGTTCGCCGGCCTGAGCCACTACCTGTTCGACGACGGCCACGACTGGCTGTTCAAGCTGACCCCAGCGCACCTGGACGGTCTGTACGCGAACTACCCGGCGCACACCGGCCCGAGCGAACGCCGGCACTGCCTGGTGATCGGCGGCGAACAGCTGACCACGGCGACCGTCGCCAAGTGGCAACGCGACCGCTTGCCCAACGCCGAGTACGTCAACGAGTACGGCCCGACGGAAACGGTCGTGGGCTGCTCGATCTACACGGTGCGCAACGAAAACGACCTGAAGCGCTGCGGTCACGCAGTCGCCATCGGCCGCCCGATCCAGAACACCCGCCTGTACGTGCTCAACGAGCTGGACGAACCGGTTCCCGCCGGCGCCGTCGGCGAGCTGTGCATCGGCGGCGACGGCGTGACCCGCGGCTACCAGAACCTGGATGCGCTGACCGCCAGCCGTTTCCGCGAACACCGCTTCGGTCAGGGCGCGGCCGAACGCCTGTACCACAGCGGCGACCTGGTGCGCTGCGGCCACGACGGCGAGCTGGAATACCTTGGCCGCCGCGACGAACAGGTCAAGCTGCGCGGCTACCGCATCGAACTGGGCGAGATCGAAGCCCAGCTCAAGCGCGATGCGCGGATCAGCGACGCCGCCGCGGCGATCCAGGGCGATGGCAATGATCGACGTCTGGTCGCGTTCGTCGCCAGCAACGAAGCAGAGACCGCCCACGCCGCGCTGGTGGACGAACTGCAACAGGCGCTGCGCGAGAGCTTGGCCGAGTTCATGCGCCCGAGCGCGATTGCCGTACTGGCAAGCCTGCCGCTGACCGCGAACGGCAAGGTCGACCGCGCAGCGTTGCCTTCGCTGGGCGGCGCGGTCGCCGCAGCGTACCGAGCGCCCGAGACCGAAACCGAACGCGTGCTGGCGACGCTGTGGCAGGAACTGCTGGAACGCAGCGAACCGGTCGGCGCCGAAGACAACTTCTTCCGTCTCGGCGGGCATTCGCTGCTGGCCACGCGCATGATCGTGCAGATCAACCAACGCTACGGCCTGGATCTGAGCGTCAAGGATGCGTTCGAGCGTCAGTCCCTGGCTGCGTTGGCCGAGTGGATCGGCCAGCGGCGCAGCGATGCGCGGCCGGTGGCTGGCGCGATCGTCGCAC
>NZ_JBEYVP010000104.1:0-2918 GCF_040644035.1 Streptomyces sp. NPDC047042
TGTGGGCGCTCACGGAATGTTCCCGGGGTCGGCTCATGTAATGGGACCGACCCCGGTCTGTTGAGTGGGTCTACTTCGTGGTGGCCGTCGCCTTGGGGCGCTTGTTCGGCCTGAAGGAGGGGCCGTTCATGAACACTTGGTGGCTGGTGTTGATCAGCCGGTCCAGGAGCGATTCGGCGACGACGGGGTTGGGGAAGAGCGGATACCAGTCCTGGGGTGCGCGGTTGGCGGTGATCGCCACCGAGCGGCCTTCGGCGACGCGTTGGGAGAGCAACTCGTAGAGGTCGTCGGCCTGGGTCGGGGTGAACTCACGCATCGCGAAGTCGTCGAGGATGAGCAGGTCGGGCTTGACGTGTTGGGCCAGGCGCTTGTCGAAGGTGCGGTCGGCATGTCCGCCGGCGAGGTCGGCCAGGATCCGGCTGGTCTTGTGGAAGCGGACCTCGGCTCCGGCCCGGATTGCCTGGTGGCCCATGGCCTGGGCGACGTGGGTCTTCCCGACGCCGACGGCTCCGTAGAGGATGATCGACTCTCCGGCGTGCAGCCAGCGCAAGGCGGCCAGGTCGCGGATCTGGGCGGCCGGGAGCTTCGGTGAGGCCGCGAAGTCGAAGCCTTCCAGGGTGGTTTCGGCGTCGAAGCGGGCGCGGCGCAGGCGGCGGGCCATGCTCTGCTGCTCTCTGCGGGTGATCTCGTCGTCGCACAAAATCTGGAGGAACTCCAGGTAGCCCAGGTCGCCGCCTTGGGCCTGGCCCAGGCGGGCGTCCAGGGTCTCGAGCATCCCGGACAGTCTCAGGGTGCGCAGGCTGTCAGCCAGTGCGGGGCGGAGGATCGTCATGGCGGGTCACGCTTCCTGTGGTGGTGTCGTGGCGGTGAGCGCGGCCTGCAAGATGTCGGCGTCGATGCTCAGCACGGCGCTGATGGACTCGGCGGCGGGCTCGAAGCCGAAGTGGTCGTCCAGAACGTCGGCGGTGTCCGGACCGCAGTCGTCGAGGAAAGACTCGAGCTGCCGCAGCCAGCAGGCCATGCGTTCGGCGATCGGTCGGGGCAGGTGGACGACGTCCTCGTCGTCGTGGGGGTGTCCGGTCATGGTCAGTTGGCCGTGCCGGTCGGCTCGCCGTGCCCGGACTCGCTCCGGCGGTCGTCCGTCGCCCCGGAGGTAGGGACGGGGAACGCGATGACGTCGGCGAACAGCGTGTCGGGGCCGTGCAGGAACGCCGGGGCTCCGGCGTCGCCGGTCGGCCGCTCGGGCTCGATGTCCTCAAGCCCTGCGGCCAGGATGTTGCGGATGGTGCGATAGGACGGGTCGCCGGCCGCGGCGGCCTTGCGGCAGGCCGCCTCCAGGCGGGCACCGGTGTGCTTGCCGGCCAGGCCCAAGATTGCCTGCGCGGACCGAAGCCGGTGCAGGGCCTGGCCTTGAAGAAGGTCGGCGATCACCGCGGCGGTGGCCGGACCGGCCTGCTCGGCGCGTTCCTGGCACCAGGCCGGCGTCTTCGTCTGGAACGCGATCTTCTCCGGCGGGTAGTCCGCGATATCGGTCCGGCGCCCCTTGTCCGCACGGACGTGGGTCTTCACCAGCTCGCCGTGGTGGAAGATCTGCACCACCGTCGCCGTGGCGCGGATGTCGACGTGCTGCCCGATCAGCTTCCACGGAACGCTGTAGAGCACCTTCCCGGACTTCACGTGAACGTCCGGGGCGACCTTGGCCCGCGACCACTGCGCCAGGGTGAACGCCGAGGCCGGCAGCGGAAGAAGCGTGCCGGCCTCGACCGTATCGAACACCTCCGCCGGAGCCCGCCCGTCCAGCCCGCGATGCTTGCGCACCCCGGCGACCTGGCGGCACCAGTGCAGCGCAGAAGCCTGCATCTCCACCAACGACGTGAACTCCCGGCCCTTCCACCAGGAATCACGTATATATGGCATTTGTCTTTCAACTCTTGGTTTGTCCTTGGGTTTCCGTGCGCGAGCGGGATCTACCAGGACGCCGTAGTGCGCCGCGAGTTCGGCATACGCCCGGTTCAGCTTCGGGTCATAGAGGTCGGGTTTGTCCACCCCGGTCTTCAGGTTGTCCGGCACCAGACGGGCCGGGGCGCCGCCGAAGAACGCGAACGCCTCCACGTGACTGGCCGTCCAGGACGCCTGATCCAGGCTGATCACCGGATGGACGAACATGTGCCGCGAGTGCGACAGCACCATCACGAACGCCCAGATCCGGTGCGAGCCCCCGGTGCGCGGATCGGTCCAGGAGCCCAGCATCCCGTAGTCGATCTGCGCCTCGAAGCCCGGATCCGGGTCCGCGCGCAGCACCGTCACCTTGTCCCGCAACGCGTCCTCGGCCAGGTTCGCCACGACGTACCGCTTGAAGGAGGCGACCGACCCCGTCACCCCGTGCTCGTCGCGCAGCCGCTGGTGGATCGTCGCCTTGGTCACCCCGGCCCGCAGCATCTCGGCGATGTACTCCCGGTGCTTGTCGAACTCCGGCCAGGTCACCTGCCGCAGCCTGGTGTCAGTCAGGTGAGGGAACCACTCGCGGACCAGCGGCGCCCAGTCCGCCTCGGTCATCGGCGGCCCGCCGGGCACGAACCCCGCGGTGATCGCCGGCTCCACGTAGCGGCGGATCGTCTTGCGGGCCACCCCGAGCGAGCCCGCGACATCGTGCTGCGACCGCCCGGCGTACCAGTGCACCAGGATCTCGGTTATATCGATCACGTAGAACGTCCTCCTCGTCATCCGCTCCCCAGCTACCAGGGCTGACAGCGGATGATCATGTACGGGAAGAGGACTGGATCTTGACAACTACGGCCGAACGTTCGCCGTCCCCACGACGAACATCACGAGCGCACTACCGGGAACCGACGAGCGGCCCGCGGGAACATTCCGTGAGCGGATCACACCCCGACGGGAACATTCCGTGAGCGCTGACA
>NZ_JBEYVP010000105.1:0-2904 GCF_040644035.1 Streptomyces sp. NPDC047042
GGCGGCGCCCGCATCGTCGTGCACCAGCAACCCGTACCTGCCCTGGGCGGTCCACGGCACCCACGCCGTGACCATCCGTTCGACGGCCACGACCGCGTCCACCGCTGCCGGCATCCTCTACCCGTCGCATCGGTTCACGGTGCACAAGACCACCAAGGGTGCGAAGTGGGTGTACGTCACCGACAAGACCACCAGGGTCAAGGGCTGGGCGTCCGGCCGATATGTCTACCGCGACGTCCGCATGTGTCTTTCCTGACGAGCGCACGGCAGCAACCGGTCAGCAATTAAGCCGAGTTGGCCACTTCTTTGAATTGTCGTACCAATGGGGCCGGTGTGCCCTGCCGCCAAGGAGTTTTCTTGTCCGACGAGATAACCGACGGCACCGTCGATGTCGTGGACGTGCTCACCGAACAGATCGAATCCCGCTTCGGGCTCAGCATGGAGCAGCTGAAGGCCGCCGTCACCGAGGCGCCGGCCGCCAATCCTGACGCCACCGACCTCGTCAAGTGGCACGGGCTTCTCCTGGAATCCCAGACGGTCCTCGACCGCGCGGAGCACGACCTCCTGGCCGTACTGGAGACCGAGCCCGCCCACGTCTTCGACCCGACGCATGCCCTGGTCCGCCGCGTCGAAGCAGCCGTACTCGCGCGCGACGGGCGAGCTCAGGCCGTGCGGTGGTATCTCGACCCGACGGCTCCCGGGAAGCAGGGCCTCGCCGCCGAACGGCTGGCCCGCTTCCGCGCCACCCCAGGCCAGGCCGTACCGACCAGCGCCCCGCCCCGGCCGGCCAACGCTCCGCAGGCTGCAAAGGGCGTGACGCGGTGAATACCGAGCGTAGGCCCAGCTCCGTGGACAGCCGCCTGCAGCAGGTCTTCGACGCTCCGCTCGATGAGCTGTACGGGACGGCCGTTCACCCCGATGCTTCCCCGGCTCTGGGCCGCGCGCTGGAGCTGCGGTCCTTCCTCGCCCTGGCCGAGGAAGGAGCAGGTCGCCCAGGTCCGCGACCGCGTCCACGAAACCATGGCACCGGATCGAGACATGGGTGAACTGTCCGCGGAGGACCTGCGGATGGACGCGCTGTGGCTGGACGCGGCGCTCGACGCCCGCGAGGGCTACTGCGTTGCGATCGATGACCTGCTGCGCACCATGCTGGCCCCGCTCCAGCCCTCCCGGCCTGTCCGCAGAACACAGCCGACGCTCACCACGACCCTGCCCCCCGCCGCTGTCGTCGTCCTGGCACCCCCGGGTGCCGGGGCGGCCCCCACCCGCCGGCCGTAAAGCCGCCGGCCTTGTCCCACCCGACGTCCACCGACATCGCCGGACGCATCGAGGACCTGCACGGCGCCCCGCTCGCCGACCTCGCCACCCACGCGCAGGACCAGCCGCCCGGCATGCTCTCCGCTCTCCTCGGCCTGCACCACAGCCTCGCCCTCGCCGAGCGGAGCATCACCTCCCACCGCGACCGGCTCGCCCAACTCGTCCATCCCGACCACCAGATCGGCGCACACGAGGTCTCGCACGTTCTCGACTGCGCCCGCCGGCTCGCCGAAGCGGTCGCCGTCCGAGACGTCCAGGCCGCAACGGGTCTGACCGTGCTCCAGAGCCTGGGCCGCGTCACCTCACCCGACCCCGGCCGCAACCCCCCGCGCCCACCATCGCCGCGCCCGCCATGGCGGCGACGAGCACCGCTCCGAGCCGCTGACCCCTTGCGGGCCTACCCCTCTTCCGTCATCCAGGAGTTGCTCCCTTGGCCCTCACCGGTCTGCCGCCCGACACCGACGCCGACATCGCCCGGGTCTCCCAGGCCCTCGCCATGATCACTCCGCGCTGGAACGCGCGGATCCTGCTCGCCCTCGACGGGCAGCCGTTGCGCTACAAGGAGATCGCGCGCAAGGTGTCCTGGCTGCTCAATGGCCAACTGCATCTCAAATTGGGGCAGTTGTGCGATGCCGGCCTCGTCCAGCGCACCGAGCACACGACCCGGCACGTCACCTACGGCCACACCGACCGCGCAGTCGCGCTGCTGCCGGTCCTGCCGCTGATCGTTACCTGGGCTGAGAAGAACCTGGAGAAGCCGGAGAGGCCGCTGCCCGCCATCGAGCAGATCGAGGACGGCCTCACGCTCCTGACCCGGCGGCACGCCGCCGCGCTCCTGTGGGTTCTGAAGGCCCGGGGGGAGAGCAGCGGCAGGTCCTTGGCGAGGATGGTCATGCCCGACAGCGACTGGACCAACGTCTACCCGCCGCTGCGCCAGCTCGTCGCCGACGGACTCGTCGACACCGACGGCATCGGGCAGCCCTACCGCCTGTCCGCCGCCGGCGACAGTCTCGGGCCCATCCTCGGCGCATTGTCCGCATGGTCCGCAGGACAGCCCCTGAGGCAGGCCGCACACCATCCGGTCTGGGGACGGCCGGAGGCCATGCCCGCGGCACAGAAGTGGGTCAGCAACCCGTCGAGGCTTCCCGCCCCGACCGCCACGCCCGCGCCGACCACAGCCCGCCAGAGCCCATCACCGGCCTGGAAGCACGGCGGCCTCTTTTCGCACGCAGTCCCCGCCCGCCCGACGGCGGCACTCCCGGCCGGAGGACCGCGCCGATGACCGCCGTCTCCACGACCCACCTCCAGCCCGCCCACGCCGCATTGTCCTCTCGCGCCCTTATCCGCCTGATCACCGAGATCGACGACAACGGCCCCCTCCCGCTGCGCGCGCTGGACCGCACCCTCACCGATGTCCCTGTGCACCACCTGCGCCACAGCGCCGAGCGGGCCCGCGTTCTCGGACTCGTCCACGTTCAGCCCGGCGCCGGCCTTAGAGGTCCTAACAAAGGCGTTGGACGTGGCGGTGGGTGATCAGACAGGTGGCGAGGCCGAGGAACGCTTCGTGGATGTCATCGCGTCTCTCCC
>NZ_JBEYVP010000106.1:0-2424 GCF_040644035.1 Streptomyces sp. NPDC047042
TGTGATTAGGAGTGAAAAGCTAATCGAACCCGGAGATAGCTGGTTCTCCTCGAAAGCTATTTAGGTAGCGCCTCGGACGAATACTACTGGGGGTAGAGCACTGTTATGGCTAGGGGGTCATTGCGACTTACCAAACCATGGCAAACTCCGAATACCAGTACGTACTATCCGGGAGACACACGGCGGGTGCTAACGTCCGTCGTGAAAAGGGAAACAACCCAGACCCACAGCTAAGGTCCCAAATTCATCGCTAAGTGGTGAACGATGTGGAAAGGCACAGACAGCCAGGAGGTTGGCTTAGAAGCAGCCACCCTTTAAAGAAAGCGTAATAGCTCACTGGTCGAGTCGGTCTGCGCGGAAGATTTAACGGGGCTAAGCGATGAACCGAAGCTTGGGGTGCATACTTTGTATGCGCGGTAGAGGAGCGTTCCGTAAGCCGATGAAGGTGGATTGAGAAGTCTGCTGGAGGTATCGGAAGTGCGAATGCTGACATGAGTAACGATAATGCGGGTGAAAAGCCCGCACGCCGAAAGCCCAAGGTTTCCTTGCGCAACGTTAATCGACGCAGGGTGAGTCGGCCCCTAAGGCGAGGCAGAAATGCGTAGTCGATGGGAAGCAGGTTAATATTCCTGCACCTCGCGTAAGTGCGATGGAGGGACGGAGAAGGTTAGGCAGGCCAGGCGTTGGTTGTCCTGGTGAGAGAGTTGAGGCGGTCCCCTTAGGCAAATCCGGGGGGGCAACGTTGAGACTAAGGACCGGCCCATTAGGGCTAGGCTGCTGATATCACGCTTCCAGGAAAAGCTCCTAAGCTTCAGCTTACGCAGACCGTACCGTAAACCGACACAGGTGGGCAGGATGAGAATTCTAAGGCGCTTGAGAGAACTCGGGTGAAGGAACTAGGCAAAATAGCACCGTAACTTCGGGAGAAGGTGCGCCCTCCATGGTTAATAGCTAAGGGGGGCCGCAGTGACCAGGCCGCTGCGACTGTTTATCAAAAACACAGCACTCTGCAAACACGAAAGTGGACGTATAGGGTGTGACGCCTGCCCGGTGCTGGAAGGTTAATTGATGGGGTCAGCCGCAAGGCGAAGCTCTTGATCGAAGCCCCAGTAAACGGCGGCCGTAACTATAACGGTCCTAAGGTAGCGAAATTCCTTGTCGGGTAAGTTCCGACCTGCACGAATGGCGTAACGACAGGCTGTCTCCACCCGAGACTCAGTGAAATTGAACTCGCTGTGAAGATGCAGTGTACCCGCGGCAAGACGGAAAGACCCCGTGAACCTTTACTATAGCTTGACACTGAACATTGAGCCTTGATGTGTAGGATAGGTGGGAGGCTTTGAAGCGTGGACGCCAGTCTGCGTGGAGCCAACCTTGAAATACCACCCTTTAATGTTTGATGTTCTAACGTTGCCCCGTTATCCGGGGTGCGGACAGTGTCTGGTGGGTAGTTTGACTGGGGCGGTCTCCTCCCAAAGTGTAACGGAGGAGCACGAAGGTACGCTCAGCGCGGTCGGACATCGCGCACTGTGTGCAAAGGCATAAGCGTGCTTGACTGCAAGATCGACGGATCAAGCAGGTACGAAAGTAGGTCTTAGTGATCCGGTGGTTCTGTATGGAAGGGCCATCGCTCAACGGATAAAAGGTACTCCGGGGATAACAGGCTGATACCGCCCAAGAGTTCATATCGACGGCGGTGTTTGGCACCTCGATGTCGGCTCATCACATCCTGGGGCTGTAGTCGGTCCCAAGGGTATGGCTGTTCGCCGTTTAAAGTGGTACGCGAGCTGGGTTTAGAACGTCGTGAGACAGTTCGGTCCCTATCTGCCGTGGGCGTTGGAAGATTGAAAGGGGCTGCTCCTAGTACGAGAGGACCGGAGTGGACGCACCACTGGTGTTCGGGTTGTCATGCCAATGGCATTGCCCGGTAGCTAAGTGCGGAAAAGATAACCGCTGAAAGCATCTAAGCGGGAAACTTGCCTTGAGATGAGTCTTCCCTGACCCTTTAAGGGTCCTAAAGGAACGTTTAAGACTAAGACGTTGATAGGTTGGGTGTGTAAGCGTAGCGATACGTTGAGCTAACCAATACTAATGAACCGTGAGGCTTAACCTGACAACACCGAAGGTGTTTTAGAGAGACGAGATAGTTTTCGAATGTGGGTGAGAAGCCGAAAGGTGACGGACACAGCAGCTTGTTCAAGATTGATGTTCTGGTTTAGCGAAGAAAAGCGCTGAACGGGAACGAACCGAATTTGTCTGGCGGCAATAGCGCGGTGGTCCCACCTGACCCCATGCCGAACTCAGCAGTGAAACGCCGTAGCGCCGATGGTAGTGTGGGGTCTCCCCATGTGAGAGTAGGGAACTGCCAGACATTAAATTAGTGAGAAAGCCACCCATTGGTTGGCTTTTTTGCGTTTGGGGAAA
>NZ_JBEYVP010000107.1:0-2326 GCF_040644035.1 Streptomyces sp. NPDC047042
GGCGTGATGCCGGGGTCGTAGGCCAGGAACTGCGCGGTGTCGAGCAGGTGCAACGAGGCTCCTTGGGTACGCCGGAACCCGGCGCGCGGGAATCACAGAAAGAAGGGGAGGGGCGAGGCGACTGCCTCGATATGGGGGCGGCTGCGGTGCGGGAGACAGCAGACCAGGTCGGGGCTGGCGAAGGGGCGTCACGGCGTGGACGAGGACACGCAGGCTCCGTGCCAAGGCCACAGGTCGGGCTGGCGCTGCTGTCGACGGTGCTTCGGCTCAGGCTCCGAACCGGCTGCCTGGATGCCCTACTTCGGGATCGACGGAGTGGGAGCTCCGTTGGTTCCGTACGGATTTGCGCACTTGTAGATCACGTAGCCGCGCAGCTTCCTTCCGTCTGACTTGCGGGTCACGGTGCCCCGGGTCCACCAGGTCTTGGTGGCGCTCCGGTAGACCCACTGGTCGTAGGCGATCTTGTCGTTGCGGTAGGCGACGCCGACCGTGGTGGCTGCCGTCGAAGGCGACTTGCGGACGTTGACCGCGCTGCACGAGATCTTGGTGTAGTCGGTGTCGTATGCCTGTGCCGTGGAAGCGGTGGCCAGGCCGCCGGCGGCGAGGGCCAGGCCCAAAGAGGTTGCCGCGAGGGCACGCTGGGTGTGGTGACGGGATATCAAGGAGGTGCTCCGTGTGTCAGGGGAAGGACGGTGAGCAGGACGACGTGTCCTGCGGGCTCCGTCTGCGGGGTGGAAGAGGCCGGGGGAGATCCCCGACCAGGGGCGGTATGTCGGGCTGTCGGCTCCCGAACGGGGATCAGATGACGCGGCGAGCGGCGAGGATGTCCCAGCCCGCGAGCGGCGTGATGCGAACGGGTTTTCCCGTTCTGGGTGCCTCGATCGTGAGTCCCGAGCCGATGTACATGCCGACGTGTTCGGGGCGGGTGGCACTGCCGCGGGAGAAGATCAGGTCACCGGGCTTGAGCGCCTTGGGGGACACCGTCGTGCCCTCGTTGATCTGCGTGTACGTAGTGCGGGTGAGCTGGACGCCGGCGTGTTTGTACGCCTGCTGCGTGAGCGAGCTGCAGTCGCAGCGGCCCATCGGGTCGGGGCCGTGTGGCGCCGTGCAGGTACCGCCCCATTGGTACATCGTGCCGAGCTGTTCCATCGCCCAGGCGATCGCCTTGCGCGCCGCGGGGTCGGCGTCCTTCGGGATCGAGTAGCCCGTCGGCACCGATCCTTCCGGGATAGTGCCGTACCCGGAGCCGTTCTCGGCCGCCGCGCAGGATGCCGTGGCGGAGCTGGTGTCTTGGCCGGCGTCGGGGAAGGTGGCGGCGATCGCCTTTTGTAGGGCGGTCGCCAGCTCCTCCCACTGTGCGTAGGCGTCGGGGTAGGCGGAGCGTTGGACCTTCTGCGCGGCCTGGGTGACGGTCAGCTGCTGCCAGCCGTCCACCGCGAGAAGGTGTTCGTAGAACTGGGTGGAGGCGTAGACGGGGTCGCGGATTTCCGTGGCGGTGCCCCAGCCCTGGCGCGGCCGTTGCTGGAACAGGCCCAGCGAGTCACGGTCGCCGGAGGGCAGGTTGCGTAGCCGGGATTCCTGCATCGCGGTGGCGAGCGCGATGATCTGGCCCTTCGTTGGAACGCGGAGGTCGATCCCGGTGCCCACGATTGTGCGGGCGTTGGGGATCTGCTCCGCAGGCAGGGACAGACCTTCGACGTGAACATCCTTGGCGGATGCCCCGTTGAGGATCTTGGTCACCTGCTCGACGACGGTGTCGGCGTCGATGTCGCCCACGCAACTGAGGGAGGAGGTGGTCGGGGCAGCCTCGCTGCTGGTGGCCATCAGCATGGCCGTGCCGGCGAGGAGGAAAGGGGAGAGGGCGAAGACGCCGATACCGGCGGCAAGGCCCTTCAACCGGGGGAGCCTCCCAGGCGGCGGTCGGGGTCCGGTGGTCTGGGCGGGGGCGGGTAGTGCTGCGTCATGCAGGGTCCTTCGAGTGCGGTGTCCGGCGTGCCGCGTGCGCGTGGCGTCGTGGAAGGGGCGCGAGGGCCGGGGTGGGCGATCGAGTACGTCGGCCGGTCGCAGACGAGTTGCCGCTCGCTCGGCTTGGCCGGAAGTTAGGTTGCCGGGGCAGGGGGACCTCCGGGAGGCAAAGGGAGAGATAGTCGGCGGTGGTGTGTGCCGGGCGGTTCAAAAACAGTAGGCCCGAATCGGCCGTTGACCAAAAAGTCGGTGGGAGGTGCCGGATTCCGGTGTCAGCGCTCACGGAATGTTCCCGTCGGGGTGTGATCCGCTCACGGAATGTTCCCGCGGGCCGCTCGTCGGTTCCCGGTAGTGCGCTCGT
>NZ_JBEYVP010000108.1:0-1988 GCF_040644035.1 Streptomyces sp. NPDC047042
TGGATCGTCGGTGACGCTGATGCCCATCAACAGGTCGGCCGTCGCGCGGACGTTGTGCCGCCTGACGCCCTGGGGTTTCAGCGGGGCCACCAGGAACCGGTGCGGGTTGCGCGGCCGGTCGATGACGGACAGCCGCGCGTCGCCGGGGCCGTGGAGCAGAGCACCGTGATGGAGGTCGTAGTTGCACAACGCGGTGTGGGCGGGGTCGCAGTCCCAGAGCCGGTCAGCGGCCGGCCGCTGGTCCTCGAAGGCGGGGAAGGCTTCATCCTCGCTGCTCCAGGTGCCGGGCAGGTGCTGGGCGAGGGCGGTGGCGAAGGCGGACAGGTCGGCGGCGGAGGTGGGCATGGGCTCCTGATGCGCGGTCAGCGGGTACGGCCGGGAGCCGGTGCGGATGACGGGGGTGGGGCGGCCGGGGATCGGGGCACTCTGTGGGTGGTGGCGTGGGGGTCGGCCACGCCTGTCTGCCAGCTCAGGCGCGGGGGGCTGGCCAGGGCGTGGATCCGGTCGACGACGACGTGCAGGTCTTCGCCGAGGGCGCGCACCGTGGCTGCGGCTTCCTGGAGGTCGTCGTGCAGGTCGAACCCGTCCTCGCGTCCGGACTCGTTGGTCTTCTCGGCTGCTGCCTCGAAGAATTCGGCGAGGCGTTCGAGGAGTCCGTCGGTCGGTTCCAGGACCTGGTCGACGAGGTAGGCGGCTTCCTCGTACGACGCGCTGGCGTTGAGCTGATCCGTCAGGTCCAGGATGCGGCGGCCGAGTAGGTAGTGGCCCGCTGGATCTGTGGGTGTGCTGGGCAGAGCCATTCGTGGCGTTTCGGTGTCGTGATGGTCGTGGTGGAAGCCGTAGCCGTAGCCGAGGTTGCGGACATTGGCGGGCACGCTGTCGGACGGGGTGGCGCAGGGTGCTTCGGGTGCCAGGTGAAGCTCACGATGCAGGTGACGGCATGCGGTGCGGCGCAGCTGGAAGGCGAGTGCTTCAGGGCGGCCACACGTGCATCGTTGCAAGCGAGTTTGTCGCGCGGGTGGTTGCTGCTATCGGCGGCGTTGTAACGGTAACGGGCGCGCACAGGGTTACCCCGTGCGGTGGATGCTTTGTCTCCATTTGGAAACACTCCTGTCAAGTTTCTACTTCGCGGCTCACAATCAGGGGCACTGTGTCTCGGTTGCGCCGAGTCAGAGGAAAATACTTCAGGGGGGAACCGAATGGCTGCGCCAGATCCAGTAGAGCCAGATGACATTTACAAATCCATCCTGGAGACAATATTCGGACCCGACAGTTTCATCCTCTACGTCGCGGTCATCGGGATGGCCCTTCATGCCTGGTTTACGTGGGCAAGATCAACACACAGTGGTCTTCGGATTCTTTATGCGAAAGCCTCTGAGATCCCTGCAGCAGTACGTCTGATGTCTGTCGCGTCGTTGTGCGCAGCACTTGCGGTGCAGACTGTCTTCCTGGTCCTGAGCTACTTCCTCGCTGCCCACCTGCCGAGGGCGATCGCAGAGACGGACAGCCCCGCCGACGTGGACGTTACGATGTGGCTGAATGCCCCTGAGTCGCCGCTCCGGGAAACAGCCTTCCAGATTTTCTTCGGAATCACAGTATTGTTCGTCATCTTCAGCTGGTGGGCCAGTTCCAATACTAAAGCCAGGTGCACCCCTGTAGCCTTCTGGGTGGGCATTTTTGGAGTAATGTCCGTCCTCGTTTTGTTCTTCAGCGCCGACGGAAATAGTCAAATGAGCCTGGTGGCCTTGATCTACTTTCTGACCACATTGCTTGCTCTCTACGCCCCTGGATGGTGCGCGAGGCGTGTACCGAGTCGTCGGTGATCGCTCGCGCGTCGCCCGGGACAAGCCTCAGGGCGCAGAGGCCGGGAAGGCGTTGGATCCAATAATCTCCATGCGGGCGTCGGTGTCGAAGAGCGCCAGCTCGTGGGGGTGCAGGAGGTGCTGCACGATGAAGCTGCGTCCCGCGACTTTCCACAAGCCCCGTCC
>NZ_JBEYVP010000109.1:0-1759 GCF_040644035.1 Streptomyces sp. NPDC047042
GTTTGGCCAACCGGCGATCGTCGGCTATGTTGCGCCGCGCCCATCGGCTGGGGCGCTCAGCGCGATTTCCCGGGCGGGCGCGGAACAGATGCCGTTGGCGGGAGGACAGCGCGGGTCGCCGGTGTGGCCGGCCTGACCGGCGGGAGGGGGCCGGCCATGCCGGTGAGCCGGTCCTCGCACCACTGCAGGGCTTCTTCGACCGTGGCGAAGCCACCCTCGCGCAGGGTGTGCGTCCACGCGCCGGTGTCGACCTCGTCGACCACGACGCGGAACGCAGGGTTGGCTCGCCCGTCCAGGGCGCGCAGGGCCACCACGATGACCGGGTCGTCCGGGTCGTCCCGGGTGTAGGAGTAGCCAAGTGCGTAGTGGTCGCCGTCGCCTGCGAGGCGTTGTTCCAATGCTCTCGTCGCCTCGTCCGCCGGTGGCGGACCCAATTGGGGGTTGAGGCCGATGGCGTCGGCGGGACAACCGCGGTGGATCAGCCAGGACTGCGCCAGCGAGGGCAGCGGCAGCTCAGCGTGTTCGAAGTCGAACGTCCGCTTCTCGTGATGCCGGCGCAGATGGACGGCAACGTACTGGGGGACGCCCGGGGCCCAGATGGCGGTGCGGTCGAACAGGACGTAGAAGCTGTGCGCACCGCCGGTGGTGTGGTGCTCGGCGAGCGGGGCGAGCATGTCCTCACGGAGCTGGATCTGCAGGTAGAAGTCGAGGAGGGTCTGCTCGTCGGCATCGAGCCTGTCCACGTTGAAGTCGACTTCCGGCTCGCTCCCCTGGGCAGGCTTCGGTACAGCGGGGGACAACAAGAGCCCTTCGGTAGGTGGGGGTCAGCGCCGGTGCGCTGGGGTGGACGGCCATGCTCCGGGCCGCGCCGCCGCCTTCTGCGCCCCGCCCACCACAGGCCGGCGGCCTGCGGCGAGTGCGGCGCGGCCGGCGTCGGTGAGGGTGACGGGCTGTCCGGCGTGAACGGGGTGGCTGGTGTCGACGGACACGAGACCGCCGGATGCGAGGCGCTGCAGTTCGGCGTAGGGGATGCGGGTGCCGGAGGACGCGGTCACCGCGAGGCGGCCGGTCAGCAGGTGCTCGTAGAGCTTGGCGCCGCCGGCGATGGCAAGCAGTGCCGCCTGACCGGCAGTCGAGATCGCTTCTGCCGCCGCGCGCGGAGCCGCGCGGGCGGCGGCCTCGACCGGCTCCAGGGCGGCGAGCACCCGTCGTACGGCGCCATCCCGGACGCCAGCGGCGTCCTGCAACTGGTCCACGGTGCGGTCGATCCGTTCGAACAGGACGGCATCAACGGGGAACTCGCCGCTCGACAGGCGGTTCAGGAGGGTGCGGTAGAAGGTCACGCCCGTCTCGGCCTCGGTCAGCTCACGGTGCCGGTCGACCAGGTCGATGTGTGGCGCGTCGAGGACGCCGCGGTCGCGATGGGTCCACAGGGTGTCGACGTCGTGACCGGTGGCGGCCTCGATCCGGGAGTCGAGCGAGGAAACCGCGCGCCGGGCTGCTGCCGACACGGGATCACGGGGCATGGGCGGGGACTTCCGTGTACTCAAAGGGTGTGCCGGTGCGAGGGGTTGTACGCAGGGCGGGGCAGGCCCGGCATCGCGGAGGGCAGTGGTCCCGGCCGAGGTGCCGGTCCTCGGGCCGCCAGCTGGGGCGATCCCGACCGCGCCGCGTGCGTGCGCGCGCTCAGCGGGCGGCGCGCCATCCCCAATCTCCGCCCGACCTCGTCGTAGACGTCGTTGCCGGCCCGCGGGCGGAC
>NZ_JBEYVP010000110.1:0-1759 GCF_040644035.1 Streptomyces sp. NPDC047042
GTTTGGCCAACCGGCGATCGTCGGCTATGTTGCGCCGCGCCCATCGGCTGGGGCGCTCAGCGCGATTTCCCGGGCGGGCGCGGAACAGATGCCGTGGGCGGGAGGCCAGCGCGGGTCGCCGGTGTGGCCGCCCTGACTGGCGGGAGGGGGCCGGCCATGCCGGTAAGCCGGTCCTCGCACCACTTCAAGGCTTCTTCGACCGTGGCGAAGCCACCCTCGCGCAGGGTGTGCGTCCACGCACCGGCGTCGACCTCGTCGACCACGACGCGGAACTCAGGGGTGGCTCGCTCGTCCAGGGCGCGCAGGGCCACCACGATGACCGCGTCGTCCGGGTCGTCCCGGGTGTAGGAGTAGCCGAGTGCGTAGTGGTCGCCGTCGGCCGCGAGGCGTTGTTCCAATGCCCTCGTCGCCTCGTCCGCCGGTGGCGGACCCAATTCGGGGTTGAGGCCGATGCCGTCGGCGGGACAACCGCGGTGGATCAGCCAGGACTGCGCCATCGAGGGCAGCGGCAGCGCAGCGTGTTCGAAGTCGAACGTCCGCTTCTCGTGATGCCGGTGCAGGTGGACGGCGACGTACTGAGGGACGCCCGGGTCCCAGGTGGCGGTGTGGTCGAACAGGACGTAGTAGCTGTGCGCACCGCTGGTGGTGTGGTGCTCGGCAAGCGGGGCGAGCATGTCCTCGCGGAGCTGGATCTGCAGGTAGAAGTCGAGGAGGGTCTGCTCGTCGGCATCGAGCCTGTCCACGTTGAAGTCGACTTCCGGTTCACTCCCCTGGGCAGGCTTCGGTACAGCGGAGGACAACAAGAGCCTTTCGGTAGGTGTGGGTCAGCGCCGGTGCGCTGGAGTGGACGGCCATGCTCCGGGCCGCGCCGCCGCCTTCTGCGCCCCGCCCACCGCGGGACGGCGGCCGGCGGCGAGTGCGGCGCGGCCGGCGTCGGTGAGGGTGACGGGCTGTCCGGCGTGGACGGGGCGGCTGGTGTCGACGGACACGAGACCGCCGGATGCGAGGCGCTGCAGTTCGGCGTAGGGGATGCGGGTGCCGGAAGCCGCGGTCACCGCGAGGCGGCCGGTCAGCAGGTGCTCGTAGAGCTTGGCGCCGCCGGCGATGGCAAGCAGTGCCGCCTGACCGGCAGTCGAGATCGCTTCTGCCGCCGCGCGCGGAGCCGCGCGGGCGGCGGCCTCGACCGGCTCCAGGGCGGCGAGCACCCGTCGCGCAGCGGCATCCCGGACGCCGGCAGCGTCCTGCAACTGGTCCACGGTGCGGTCGATCCGTTCGAACAGGACGGCATCAACGGGGAACTCGCCGCTGGACAGTCGGTTCAGGAGGGTGCGGTAGAAGGTCACGCCCGTCTCGGCCTCGGCCAACTCACGGTGCCGGTCGACCAGGTCGATGTGTGGCGCGTCGAGGACGCCGCAGTCGCGATGGGTCCACAGGGTGTCGACGTCGTGACCGGTGGCGGCCTCGATCCGGGAGTCGAGCGAGGAAACCGCGCGCCGGGCTGCTGCCGACGCAGCATCACGGGGCATGGGCGGCGACTTCCGTGTACTCAGAGGGTGTGCCGGTGCGAGGGGGTGTGCGCAGGGAGGGGCAGGCCCGGCATCGCGGAGGGCAGTGGTCCCGGCCGAGGTGCCGGTCCTCGGGCCGCCAGCTGCGGCGATCCCGAACGCGCCGCGTGCGTGCGCGCGCTCAGCGGGCGGCGCGCCATCCCCAATCTCCGCCCGACCTCGTCGTAGACGTCGTTGCCGGCCCGCGGGCGGAC
>NZ_JBEYVP010000111.1:0-1721 GCF_040644035.1 Streptomyces sp. NPDC047042
CCCCGGTTATTCAGCGGAATTGGGTGAGCTGACGGCCTGACAGCAGAAAGGTGCCGCTGACCTGCGAGGATGCGAGTGTCTAGGTCGTATCCGGTGCAGGAGTCAGGACACCTTTCTGGTGAGCGAGCGTACAGGGTGGGATCGTCGGCTGTCCGTGGCAGCCGACGGGAAGGGGCTGGTCGGGCATGCAGGGGCGGTGCTGCTGCGCCGGCTGGCGGACCGTGTGGGGATGACACGAGGGCTCGCCGGGGTGCTTCCCTCGAGCACGAGTGCCAGGTGGCGGGAGCGGGCCGGGGTGCTCGTCCAGCTCGCTGTCGCGATGGTGCTCGGGGCGCGGAGCCTGCTGGAGGCCGAGCAGCTTCAGCTTCACCACCAGGGCCTGTTCGGCCCTGCGGCCTCGGACTCAACGATGCGCCGTCTGCTGGCCGAGCTGGACGACAAGACCCTGAGAAAGATCGCGAAGGTGCGCCGACGGGTGCGCCGGCATGTGTGGACGCTGCTCCACCTGCGGCCCGGCGGCTTCCCGTGGCTCACGGTCGCCGGACGGAGGTTGACAGGCTGGATCGTCATCGACCTGGACGCCACGGTCATCACGAGCGTGTCCCGGAAACAAGGGGCCGCGGCCACGTTCAAGGGCACGTTCGGCTTCCATCCGCTGGGCAGTTGGCTGGCGAACACCGGCGAGAGCCTCGCGATGGAACTCCGCCCGGGCAACGCAGGGGCGAACACCGTGGACGACCACGTCCGCGTCCTGGCCGCCGCGCTGGATCAGATACCGCACTCCTCCCAGTCGAAGATCCTCGTGCGGGTCGACGGCGCGGGCGCCACCCATGGCCTGCTCCAGCACCTGGAGGCGCTGAACACGAAGCGGCGCACGGTCCGTTACACGGTCGGATGGAAGATCACGCCCGAGGACGAGGCGGCGATCGCGAGGCTCCCCGAAAGCGCCTGGGAGACCTCGCTGACACAGGGCGGCGACCTTCAAACGGGTTACCAGGTTGCGGAGTTGACCTACCTGAACACCCGCGAGGGCTGGCCGGAGGGCATGCGCCTGATCGTCCGCCGCGTGCGCCCGTCGAGGCGGCACATGAAGAAGCTGACCGCCTTCGAGCAGAAGACCGGCTGGCGCTACTCCATCACCGTCACGAACATCCGGCACATGTGGGGCATCGCCGGCTCCCACCAGATCCAGTTCCTCGACGCCCTGCACCGCGACCACGCCGAGGTCGAAGACCGTATCCGTACCGGCAAGGCCATGGGGCTGACGAATCTGCCCTCACAGTCGTGGCAGATCAACACAGGCTGGATGCTCGCCGCGAACCTCGCCGCCGATCTCGACACCTGGCTGCGGCTGCTCACCCTGCATGACCAGGACGGCCTCGAAGACGCCGAGCCGGACACGATGCGCCTGCGCCTCTACCACCTTCCGGCCCGCCTCGCCCGTCACGCTCGCCGCCGCATGCTCCGCATCGAGCAGACCTGGCCCTGGGCGGCAGCGTTCACCACCAGCTGGAACAGGCTCACGCAACTTCCGGCCACCACCTGACGGCCGGCTCACACCCCGACGAGGACCAGGAAGGAGGACACCCCGCGCCCTCCGGGCCCGTGGAACCCGGCGCACCCCGCGGCGTCACGCGACGGCCCGTCCTCCAACGGCGGAGGACATTACGGGCGAACAGCCGCACTGATCAGCGACCGAAACCCGCTGAAGAATCGAGGTT
>NZ_JBEYVP010000112.1:0-1696 GCF_040644035.1 Streptomyces sp. NPDC047042
CGCTGGTGCCGGCGCCGCTGGTGGCCGCGCTGGCGAGCGTGCTGGCGCCCTGCAACAGGCTGACGGTGAATTGATCGGCGGCATCGGCGCGCGCGTCGACCTGCTTGACCAGGGCGATGCGCGCATCGGCGAGCGTCAGCACATGGTCTTCGACTTCGCCGTCGTTGGCCGAGCCGCTCGGCGCGGCGATCTGCGCAGCATTGCTGGCGATGCGCAGGCGCATATAGCTGCGCCCGGTACTCGCGCCGGCCGGCACGGTCCAGCTGAGGTTGACCGTGGTGGTGCCGTTGCAGGTCGGGCTGTTGGTCGAGACCTCGCCGGCATCGGCGAAGTCGCCGTCGCGGTTGAAGTCGATCCAGCCGCGCACCGTGCCCGGCCCGGTGCAGGCGATCGGCGGCGATGTATAGGTGGTGCCCGGCAAGGCCATGACGCTGCCCAGCGGCGCCGCGAAAGCGTCTTCGTCGTCGCTGCCGAGCAAGTCGTCGCCGTCGGCGTTGGCCGAGTACTGCGCGGCCGATTCGGAATCCAGCGCGGTGCCCAGGCGCGTGCTCGGCGGCACCAGATCGGCCAGGGCGAAGCTGCTGTCGTTGACGTTGGTGCTCACGCCCGGCGTCAGGGTACCGCCGCTCCAGGCGAACTGGGCCAGATGGACGGCATCGCCGTAACTGCTGGGCGCATCGCCGTGGTCGGTGGAATCCACCACCACCACGCCCAGCGCCACCGCCGAGCCGCCGCCGCCGAAGAACTGCACGCTGGCGCTGGTGGCGTTCTCCATGAAGCCCACGGCCATGGGGCCGGACGAACAAAACGGCGCCGCGCCGAAACGCAGGGTGCGCGTGGCGGCGGTTTCGGTCAGCAGCGCCGGCGTGCTGCTGGTGCAGTTGGCGGAACGGAAGCGGTCGATGACCCGCCACACCGTCGGCTGGCCGGCGTTGCTGGTAGCGATGGTGGCTTGCAGGTATTCGGAGTTCGAGGATTGCTCGGCATCGGCGACCACCAGGCCCTCGAGCTGGTACGCCGGCGGGTTCGGCTGCCCGGGCGCGCCGAGCGTGGCCGAACAGGTGAAGTCGAAGTTCACCGTGGTGCCGTTGACGTTGTTGCGCAGGCCGATGTCCATGGTGTTGGCGGTGCCGGTGCCGCCGATGTTGTACAGATCGTCCAGGCCGTCGCCGGTCCAGTCGCCCGGCCGGTAGATGCGCAGCGACGGCGCGGTGCCGCCGCTGATGTTGTTCAACGAGCAGGTCACGCGCAGTTCCTGCCCCGACAGCGGAATCACATTGGTCACGCTGACGCCGGACTGCGCAATGGTGTTGGGCGCGGTACCCCAGTCGAACCAGTAGATGTTCTGCTTGAAGCGCCCGGCGCCGCCGGTAGCGAACTGCGCTTGTGCGGTCAGCGGCAAGGCCAGGCAGATCAAGCTCAGCGCGGCGATGCGGCGCGCGAGCGTGGCCGGACACAGGCGAGAGAAACGCGCGCGCCGGCGGCGCGCAGACAGGACTGAAGACATGCGGACTTCCAAACGGCGACGGACTACGCCGTGCGGCCGGGCCGCGCGCGGAAGGGGCCGACTACGCCGCGCCCTCCGCTTCGACGTGGCCGGAGTGTGCCAGTCGAGCTGTCAACGCCACTTGAAATGCACGGGCCGACGCAGCGGCCCGACGATCGTTCAGATTGCCGTTCAGGCCGCCGCGTGCGC
>NZ_JBEYVP010000113.1:0-1676 GCF_040644035.1 Streptomyces sp. NPDC047042
GGTGTGGGTGAGGAAGTCCCGGTGCCACACCGCCATTCCGGACAGGCCCGCCTCGGGATCCTTGTGCTGCTGGTAGGCCATCCACAGCGCGTGCAGCCAGGCGACGACGTCCTGGTGCTCCTGCCACTGAGGGCACCAGGGCGCCGCCGTGGTGACCTCGGCCCCGTAGACGGGCAGGAGCCAGTCGTCCACCCAGTCCGACAGCGCGTCGAGTTCGTCCTCGTACGCCTCGCCCTCCAGATCCAGGATGGGGCGCGGCTCCGGTGCCGGCGCCGGAGGTGGTCCGCCGAAGCCCGGTAGGCCGAAGGCGGCGAACCGGGATCCTCCGGGGTCCGGAGGGGAGGCCAGGTGGTCGAGCTGGCGGGCCTGCTGCGCCGACTCCTCCATCAGCCGGCGCACACTGGCCTCGATCCCCTCCAAGTGGGAATCGGGGAGGCGGACCGGCTCCAGCTCCCCCTCGGCCGGGGGGTTTACGGGTTCAGGCATGAAAACAATGGCCTCCTCGGCCGTGGGAATGGGCAGGACACGCCAAGCGGTGGTGAACAGGCCGACTCGCAGAAAGGGCGAGTTCCGTCCGGTATATTGGCCTGGATTGCGAAAAGCGCCAACTCTCGCTGGAATGGACGCTGTTGGTGCGTCAGGGGGTGAGGACCAGGTCCTCCTGGGTGAGGGTCTCGCGGAGGGACTGCGTGAGCCGCTCATTCGCGACGGCGGCGTACTGCTCGGTCTTCTCCACGCCGATGAAGTCGCGGCCTTCGAGCAGAGCGGCGACCCCGGTGGACCCCGAACCGGCGCAGAAGTCGAGCACCGTGCCGCCATCGGGGCAGATCTTGACCAGCTCGCGCATCACTTCGACGGGCTTTTGCGTGATGTGCCGCCGCGCCGAACCGGACGGCTGCGAGGCGGAGTAGATGCCCGGAAGGTAGACCGGGTTGCGGGAGCCGTCGATCGCGCCCTTCGAGGCCCAGACGATGAACTCACAGTTCTGGGTGAAGCGCCCCTTCTGGGGGCGGGCCTGCGGCTTGTGCCAGGCCAGCACGCCCCGCCACAGCCAGCCGGCCGCCTGGATCGCGTCCGTCGTGACGGGCAGCTGACGCCAGTCGGTGAACAGCAGCGCCGTGCCGCCGGTCTTGGTGAGCCGGTGCGCTTCGGTCATGATCTGCGTCAGCCAGAACCCGTACGAACGCTGGTCCATGTTCTCGCCGGTGAAGTCCGGCAGCGTGTGTTGGGCATCGGCAGAGGTGTACTTCTGCTTCGCGGAGCGGGTCGTGCGTTCCTTCGCGGTCCGCCCGCCCGAGTTGTAGGGCGGATCGGTGATCACGGAATCGACGCTGTTGTCCGGAAATTTGGAAAGGACGCTCAAGGCGTCGCCCTGGTGCAGGGAAAAAGGCAAAGAGGAACCCCGATTCGCGTGGGTGAATGCGCATGCGCAGGAAATGACCACCTCGCACATGAAGTCCCCGCGAAACCGTGAGCGGGCATTCAGAAGCCCGAGGCCGCGGACCGGGGAGGGCGAGGGGGAAGTCCTAAAACTGTAGAGGCGAGGCGGCCGACGACCAAGAAGTGCCCGACCGAGGTGCCGGTGTGGGCGCTCACGGAATGTTCCCGGGGTCGGCTCATGTAATGGGACCGACCCCGGTCTGTTGAGTGGGTCTACTTCGTGGTGGCCGTCGCCT
>NZ_JBEYVP010000114.1:0-1505 GCF_040644035.1 Streptomyces sp. NPDC047042
TGCGTTTCCGACTCTATCAGACCGTTTCCCGATCCGATTTCCTCGGCGCTTTCCAGGTTTCCGCTTTCGCGTTTCCCTTTCCGGCGAGTCCGACTCTATCAGATCCTTTCGGGCCTGATTCCCAGTCAGCGGGGCTTGTCTTCCCGGCTGTTGGGCCGTTCCGACGAGTGAGACTTTAGCGGATTCCCTGTCCCCGAGCTAATCGGGGTCACGTCCTTTCGAACGAGGAATCCTCATTTCGCAAATACGCATGCCAATGACATGCCACCGGCGCGACGACAAGTCGTCGACCGTTGCTGGGTACCTGCGGAATGGCTGTCCGGGGACCGACCGGAGTCGGCGCTCACGTCGGACAACTCGGAGAACACTACGTACGGCCCTGAGGTGTGTCAACTCGGTGGCGGAGGGCCCCGGGAGGCCCTGCCGGAGGTCGCGGCTTCAGCTGTTGTTGCCCGAGGCCAGGGCCCGGCTACGGTCTCGGGCGGCTTCGAGGGCGGCGATGAGGGCCGCTCGTACGCCGTGGTTCTCGAGTTCGCGGATGGCGCTGATCGTCGTGCCCGCGGGGGACGTGACGTTCTCGCGGAGCTTCACCGGGTGTTCCCCGCTGTCGCGGAGCATCACGGCTGCGCCGATCGCCGACTGGACGATCAGGTCGTGGGCCTTGTCGCGAGGCAGGCCGAGGAGGATGCCGGCGTCCGTCATGGCCTCTACGAGGTAGAAGAAGTACGCCGGGCCGGAGCCGGAGAGTGCGGTGCACGCGTCCTGCTGGGACTCGGGGACGCGGAGCGTCTTGCCTACAGCGCCGAAGATCTCCTCGGCGTGGGCGAGGTGCTCGGCGTTGGCGTGGCTGCCGGCGGAGATGACCGACATCGCCTCGTCGACGAGGGCCGGGGTGTTCGTCATGACACGGACGACCGGGGTGCCCGTGCTGAGGCGGGCCTCGATGGAGGCGGTGGTGATGCCTGCGGCTCCGCTGACTACCAGGCGGTCGGCGGGGACGTGGGGGGCGAGTTCGTCGAGGAGGGTGCCCATGTCCTGCGGTTTGACCGTGAGGATCAGGGTGTCTGCGGTCTTCGCCGCCTCCGGGTTGGTGACCGGGGTCACTCCGTAGCGGGTGCGGAGTTCTTCGGCTCGTTCCGCGCGGCGGGCGGTGACCAGGAGGTCGGCGGGGGCCCAGCCGGCTCGGATCATTCCGCTGAGTAGGGCTTCGCCGATTTTGCCGGTGCCGAGGACTGCGACTTTCTGGGTCATGGTGCGGTGCCCTCCGGGGGGGTGCGTTGTTCGGGGTCATCCTCGCATTTGGGGTGGAGGGTGGGGGGTGGTGTCCGGTGGGCGGGATTTTTTCGCCCCCGCCGCCCCTACCCGTCCCATCCCGTTCCTGGGGGGGGGGGGCCCCCCCCCCCCCCCCCCCCCGCCCCGGGGGGGGGGGGGGGGGGGGGGGGGGGGGGGGGGGGGGGGGGGGGGCGGGTGGCATGGGGGGGGGCGGGCGGCCGCGAAGAGAAAAC
>NZ_JBEYVP010000115.1:0-1430 GCF_040644035.1 Streptomyces sp. NPDC047042
GGTTGCGTCCAGGGGAGTGGTGTACGGGTTCGACCTGATCCGGGGGTTTGTTCCGGCATCGGGATGGTGCCCGCATAGACGAACGGCCACCGGCTGATCTTTCAAGACGACCAAGTCTTTGAAGGAGATCAGCACGATGACCGCACCAGACAGTGTGCCCCTGCACGCCCTCGCCGAGGACAACCTCGCCGCGGCGAGTCCCGATCTGCTGCGCGCGATGGTGAAGACGTTCGCCGACGCGCTCATGTCCGCGGAGGCCGACGCCCTGTGCGGCGCCGAGTACGGGCAGGTCAGCGACGAGCGCGTCAACCACCGCAACGGCTATCGCCCGCGCGAGTGGGACACTCGCGCCGGCACCGTCGAACTCGCCGTCCCCAAGCTGAGGCAGGGCAGTTACTTCCCGCACTGGCTCCTGGAACGCAGGCGGCGGGCCGAGCAGGCCCTCATCAGCGTGGTCGCCACCGCCTACCTGCTGGGCGTGTCCACCCGCAGGGTCGAGAAACTCGCCGAGTCCCTCGGAGTCACCCAGCTGTCGAAATCCCAGGTCAGCGCGATGGCCAAGCACCTGGACGAGCAGGTCGCAGCATTCCGCAACCGGCCGCTGGACGCCGGCCCTTATACGTTCGTCTGGGTCGACGCACTGACCCAGAAGGTTCGTGAAGGCGGCCGCATCATGAACGTCCACGCGCTCATCGCGGTCGGCGTCAATGCGGACGGACACCGCGAGATCCTGGGCATCGACGTCGCCACGGCCGAGGACGGTGCGGGCTGGCTCGCCTTCCTGCGCTCGCTCGTCGCCCGTGGCCTGTCCGGCGTTCAGCTGGTCGTCTCCGACGCTCACACCGGCCTGGTGAACGCGATCGGAGCGGTCCTGCCAGGTGCGTCGTGGCAGCGATGCCGCACGCATTACGCCCGAAATCTGCTGAGTCAGGTCCCCAAGTCGGCTCAGCCATGGGTGGCCACCCTGCTGCGGACCGTCTTCGAACAGCCCGACACGGACGCCGTGAGGGCCCAGATGCGACACGTTCTGGACGCGCTGGAGGCCAAGTTCCCCAAGGCAGCAGCCCACTTGGACGCCGCTCAGCACGACCTGCTGGCGTTCACCGCCTTCCCGCGTGAGATCTGGCGGCAGATCTGGTCGAACAATCCGCAGGAACGGCTGAACAAAGAGATCCGCCGCCGCACCGATGTCGTCGGCATCTTCCCCGACCGCACCGCCGTCATCCGGCTCGTCGGCGCGGTCCTGGCCGAACAGAACGACGAATGGACCGAGGCCCGCCGCTACATGGGCCACGACCTCCTCGCCAAGGCCCGCCTCCACCCGATCGAGTCAGAAACCGCCGAGACCGTCCTGCCCACCGAACTCACCGCATAGCCTCAACAGGAGATCACCGAGTGGCCGTCGATACACCACTCCAGCGGACGTGACC
>NZ_JBEYVP010000116.1:0-1384 GCF_040644035.1 Streptomyces sp. NPDC047042
AATCACACCTCATCCCCTACCTTTGCAACGGGAGTGGGTTCGGGCCTCCAGTTGATGTTACTCAACCTTCACCCTGGGCATGACTAGATCACCCGGTTTCGGGTCTACTGCCCGCGACTATGCGCCCTTATCAGACTCGGTTTCCCTTCGCCTCCCCTATACGGTTAAGCTTGCCACGAACAGTAAGTCGCTGACCCATTATACAAAAGGTACGCAGTCACCCTTGCGGGCTCCTACTGCTTGTACGCACACGGTTTCAGGATCTATTTCACTCCCTTCACCAGGGTTCTTTTCGCCTTTCCCTCACGGTACTGGTTCACTATCGGTCGGTCAGGAGTATTTAGCCTTGGAGGATGGTCCCCCCATATTCAGACAGGGTTTCTCGTGCCCCGCCCTACTCGATTTCATCGCATCAGCCCCTTCGCATACAGGGCTGTCACCTTCTACGGCGAACCTTTCCAGGTTCTTTTGCTGAAGCTGATGCAACTTAAGGGCTAGTCCCCGTTCGCTCGTCACTACTTAGGGAATCTCGGTTGATTTCTTTTCCTCCGGGTACTTAGATATTTCAGTTCTCCGGGTTCGCTTCCAGCAGCTATGTATTCACTGCAGGATACCTATTGCTAGGTGGGTTTCCCCATTCGGACATCGCGGGATCAATGCTTGTTGCCAGCTCCCCCACGCTTTTCGCAGGCTGCCACGTCCTTCATCGCCTCTGACCGCCAAGGCATCCACCGTGTGCGCTTATTCGCTTGACCATATAACCCCAAGTTGCCTCGGAGCCATAGGGTTCGGGGGTACAAAGCCCGAACTCGAATATAACGACTCAATTAATAAAGTGTCTCTCGACACTCGCCTTAGCCTCTACGACACGTCATGGACATTCCGTCTCAAAACGCTCGCTACATTCCAGTTTTCAAAGAACGCACCGTAGGCCTCAACGCCTTCGATGCTTCAAATCTTTATGTGTGCGCAATTCAGAGTTTTACCGCTCATCCGTCAGGGTGGTGGGTCTGGGAGGACTCGAACCACCGGCCTCACCCTTATCAGGGGTGCGCTCTAACCACCTGAGCTACAGACCCAATGTACTGACTGACTGGCTGGTGGTGGAGCTTGTCGGGATCGAACCGACGACCCCCTGCTTGCAAAGCAGGTGCTCTCCCAGCTGAGCTAAAGCCCCATCGAAACGGGACGGTCCCACGTCACCCTGTGGCGACGAGGAACTCTGAGTGCAGGTCACTTGTGCGGACGTCCGACGAGCAATTTGCTGTCTTTAGTCTCTAAAGGAGGTGATCCAGCCGCACCTTCCGCTACGGCTACCTTGTTACGACTTCACCCCAGTCATCGGCCACACCGTGGCAAGCGCCCTCCCGAAGGTTAAGCTACC
>NZ_JBEYVP010000117.1:0-1321 GCF_040644035.1 Streptomyces sp. NPDC047042
TGAACCGCTCCGGGTCTGATGGAGGCTCGATTCCCTGAGAGGATCGAGCCATGGCACGTCCGTCCCCCTACCCGCCCGAGCTTCGTGAGCGCGCGGTACGCATGGTCGCGGAGATCCGTCCCAACTACCCAACCGAGTGGGCCGCGATGAAGGCGGTCGCAGCCAAGCTGGGCATCGGCGCCGCAGAGACGGTGCGGACCTGGGTTCGCAAGGCCGAAGTCGACGGTGGCCGGCGGCCCGGCGTCACGTCCGAGGAGGCTGCGGAGATCAAGCGGCTGCGGACCGAGAACGCCGAGCTGCGGCGGGCCAACGAGATCTTGAAGGCGGCGTCGGCTTTCTTCGCGGCCGAGCTCGACCGGCCGTCGAAACGCTCGTAGCGTTCATCGACGCTCACCGCCAGGTGTTCGGAGTCGAGCCGATCTGCCGCGTCCTGACCAGCCACGGACTGAAGATCGCAACGAGCACCTACTACGCCGCCAAGAATCGCGTCCCCAGCGCCCGATCGGTGCGCGACGCCGAGCTGAAGACGCAGATCAGCCGCATTCACGCGGCCAACTTCAGCGTCTACGGGGTGCGGAAGGTCTGGCGGCAGCTGCACCGCGAAGGCATACCGACGGCCCGCTGCACCGTCGCCCGGCTGATGCGCAACCTCGGCCTCGAAGGCGCCCGACGCGGGAAGAAGATCCGCACCACGATCCCGGACGACGGCCACGATCGGGCCTCTGACCTGCTCAGGCGCGACTTCACCGCCTCCCGTCCGAACCAGCGGTGGGTAGCCGACTTCACCTATGTCGCCACCTGGTCCGGGATCGTCTACGTCGCATTCGTCGTGGACGTGTTCTCCCGCGCGATCGTGGGCTGGTCCGCCGCCACCAGCAAACGGGCCAAGCTCGTCCTCGATGCCCTCGACATGGCGCTGTGGCGCCGCGACCGCGCCGGAACTCCCGCCGGACCGGGCCTGGTTCATCACTCGGATGCGGGCAGTCAGTACACGTCGTTCGCCTTCACCGCGCATCTCCTCGACGCAGGCATCGACGCCTCCATCGGCACCGTCGGCGACGCCCTGGACAACGCGCTCATGGAATCCCAGATCGGCCTCTACAAGACGGAGCTGATCAAACCCCGCAAGCCCTGGCGCGGACTTGCCGACGTCGAACTGGCCACAGCGGAATGGGTCGACTGGTTCAACAACCAGCGTCTCCACACCGCGATCGGAGACATCCCGCCCTACGAGCACGAGACCAACTACTACGCTCAACACCAGCCCCAACCGGCGGCTGGAGTCAACGCATAGAGCCTCCACCGATCCCGGAGCGGTTCA
>NZ_JBEYVP010000118.1:0-1319 GCF_040644035.1 Streptomyces sp. NPDC047042
CGCCGCGTTCGAACTCGGCCAGGCGGCGCGAGTCGTCGGCGCTGAGCGCGACCCAACGGTCGTCGACGAACAGCCGGCCCTGGCGCATCACCAGCGCCTTGGGCTCGCCGTCCTGGCGGGTCAGGATCAGGCTGCGTTCGTTGAGGGTGAGCTGATAGGGGCTGTCGATCTCGCAGTGGCCGTCGACCTTGACATCGGCGAAGGCGGCGCCGCAGGCGAGCATCGCGGCGGCCGCGGCGGCGAGGCGGTACGGCAGGCGGAAGGGCGGGCGAGACGGCATCGTCGTGTCCTGGACGGTGGAATGGCCCCAGCTTGCGGCCGGCGCCGTCGGCGCGGCGCGTGCCTTTGGGCGGCATGACCTTCGTCATGGCGGTTGGCCGTGCCGATCCTGGCGCCTGGATATTGCTTACGCGTTGCAAGCAATGCGTCGTCGCGCATGCATCGTCATGCGCATACGCGCGGCGAACGCGCGCGAAAACGGGTTTCGGCAACGCGCCGAACAGGCCGGAAAACGCGGCATTTCCGATCCGTTCAAACAATCCTCGCGCGTTCGCGGCATCGCACGCGCGCCGCCGCGTGCGTTCGCGCTGCGCGCGATCGAGCCCGCGCGGGCGATGTTCATGCGCCGTCCATCTGCGACGAAACCCGTTTTTTCAAGCGGTTTTCTTGCGCCATAAGGGTTTCAGCGCGAACTCGAGCAACGTTCGCGCAGACTCGAACGTCGGCACGATAGCGACGTTATTGCGCGCTACTTGCTCGTTCATTTCATTCATTTTTGCCTTGAAAACAGGCCTCTAACACGGTTGTCGCGTGAAAAGTTCCTTCACGCGCATTCGCGCGGCAAGTTCGGTTCATGCATGCGTTGCTAACTTGCGCCCCGCCTCCCCCAAGGCAGTACGCAAGACCACAACAACACAGGAGTCCACTCCATGATCCGCTTCCGTCATTTGACCCTTGCCATGCTCGGCGCCCTGGCCTTCGCCCCGGCCGCCTTCGCTCAGGATGCCTCCACCGACAGCGCCAGCGGCAAGCGCTTCGCCATCGTCGGCGGCTACGCCCTGACCCAGCCGACCAAGAATCCGCAGATCGCCGGCACCCGCACCAACCTGGACGGCGACGGCGCTCCGACCCTCAGCGCCAGCTACTTCTTCAACGACAACTTCGCCGTCGAGTTGTGGGGTTCGGCCGACAAGTTCGGCCACCGCATCAACTCCAGCGCCGGCAAGCTCGGCAGCGTCGACTCGCAGCCGGTGGCGCTGAGCGGCCAGTACCACTTCCGCGGCGCCGACAGCATCGTGCGTCCGTTCGTGGGCCTGGGC
>NZ_JBEYVP010000119.1:0-1314 GCF_040644035.1 Streptomyces sp. NPDC047042
GCTGCGGCGCGATGGACGACGGCGTCCAGGGCGACGTCGAGACCGGTGTGCTCCATCGGCAGCAGGTCCCGCCCGAGCACGGTGCGGGCCAGTGAACCGAGCAGCAGCAGGCGGCGCTTGCGGATCTCGCCCGCCCAGCCGGCCTCGGAGAGACTGTGGGGCCGCGGCGCCGCGTCCAGAGGGTTCAGCTTGCCGGGCAGGCCCGGCCCGAGCGCGATGGAGATACCGCCCAGCGCCTGCGCCACGGGCGTCCATTCCCCCTTCGGGTCACACGGGACGTAGACCCGGTACCCGAAGGCGATCGACCTCAGCGCGAAACTCTTGGCCAGGGCCGACTTGCCCTGCCCGATCACGCCCGCGAGGAGCACGTTGGGGTTGGTGAAGCCCTCGATCTTGCCGTACAGCGTGAACGGATCGAAGCAGAAGGAGGCTTCGGCGTGGACGTCGCGGCCGATGTAGATGCCTTCGGCGCCGAGGCCGCCTTCGGCGAGAAACGGGTAGGCCCCGCTCGCGGTGGCGGTGGTCATGCGGTGGGCGGGCAGCTTGAGCCTGTTGCTGCGGGAGGACGCGGGGCCAGGCCGGCCGGCGGACGGGAAGAGGGGCGGCGGCGTCTCCCGTTCCTCGAGGCTGGCGCCGCCGGTGTGAGCGGTTGTTTTGGCGCGGGCCTTCGCGGTGGCCTCGGCGAGTTGCCGGCGGGCGGCTTTTCGGGAGGCGCGGTCGGCGTGGTGCGGGGTGAACAGGGGGCTGGCGCTGGCGCGGCGGGCGCGGGGCGCGGGCCGGTGGCTCATGGCGGGGCGGCTTTCATGTGACGGCGGTCTGGACGCGGGGCGGGGGTCAGACGACCGGCGAGGCGGTGAACGGATTAGGGCTGCGGTGGCTCTTGCCGTCGCCCGACCGGTCCAGCTGTGTGGAGCCGTCGGCGAGGTAGTGGTAACGGCGCGACCCGGCCTTGTACTTGAGGGTTCCGGCCGAGTAGGAGCCGTTGCCGGTGCGGCTGGTCGTCGGTAGTTTCAGCGTCTGCCAACAGGCCGTGGCGGTGGTGGTCAGGGCGGTGGCGCCGGCGATCCAGGGGAGGGCGGCGGCGGAGGTGGAGTGCTTCAGGGCGCACGGTGAGGGCAATTCCGGTGGTGGGGGTTACTGGCTGTAGGTGGTGGTGTGGCGGTGCAGCGGGGTGTTGAGGTCGCTCGGGGTGGTTTTGCGGCGGACGACGTGACCTGCAGCGAGGTGGCGCTGGCAGATGGTCAGGACGGGTGGCCCTTCGGGCAGCCGCTCGGGGTGGCATTCCGTGTCCGTCGGTGTCTTGTCCGCGACGGG
>NZ_JBEYVP010000120.1:0-1311 GCF_040644035.1 Streptomyces sp. NPDC047042
CCCGTCGCGGACAAGACACCGACGGACACGGAATGCCACCCCGAGCGGCTGCCCGAAGGGCCACCCGTCCTGACCATCTGCCAGCGCCACCTCGCCGCAGGTCACGTCGTCCGCCGCAAAACCACCTCGAGCGACCTCAACACCCCGCTGCACGGCCACACCACCACCTGCAGCCAATAACCCCCACCACCGAAAGGGCCCTCAACGCGCGCCCTGAAGCACTCCACCTCAGCCGCCCTCGCCTCGCCTGCCGACACCACCGCCCTGACCACCGCCGCCCCGGCCTGTTGGGCGACGCTGCAAATACCGACGATCAGTCGCACCGGCAACGGCTTCCACTCGGCCGGAATCCTCAAGTACAAGGCCGGGTCGGGCCGTTGCCACTACCTCGCCGACGGCTACAGACAGCTGGACCGGTCGGGCGACGGCGAGAGCTACCGCAGCCCGATTCTGTTCACCGCCTCGCCGGTCGTCTGACCCCCGCACCGCGTCCGGACCGCCGTCACATGAAAGCCGCCCCGCCATGAGCCACCGGCCCGCGCCCCGCGCCCGCCGCGCCAGCGCCAGCCCCCTGTTCACCCCGCACCACACCGACCGCGCCTCCCGAAAAGCCGCCCGCCGACAACTCGCCGAGGCCACCGCGAAGGCCCGCGCCGAAACAGCCGCCCACACCGGCGGCGCCAGCCTCGAGGAACGGGAGTTGCCGCCGCCCCTCTTCCCGTCCGCCGGCCGGCCTGGCCCCGCGTCCTCCCGCCACAACCGGCTCAAGCTGCCCACCCACCGCATGACCACCGCCACCGCGAGCGGGGCCTACCCGTTTCTCGCCGAAGGCGGCCTCGGCGCCGAAGGCACCTACATCGGCCGCGACGTCCACGCCGAAGCCTCCTTCTGCTTCGATCCGTTCACGCTGTACGGCAAGGTCGAGGGCTTCACCAACCCCAACGTGCTCCTCGCGGGCGTGATCGGGCAGGGCAAGTCGGCGCTGGCCAAGAGTTTCGCGCTGCGGTCGATCGCCTTCGGGTACCGGGTCTACGTCCCGTGTGACCCGAAAGGGGAATGGACGACCGTGTCACAGTCGCTGGGCGGTACCTCCATCGCGCTCGGGCCGGGCCTGCCCGGAAAGCTGAACCCTCTGGACGCGGCGCCGCGGCCCCACAGTGTCTCCGAGGCCGACTGGGCGGGCGAGATCCGCAAGCGCCGCCTGCTACTGCTCGGCTCACTGGCCCGCACCGTGCTCGGGCGGGACCTGCTGCCGATGGAGCACACCGGTCTCGACGTCGCCCTGGACGCCGTCGTCCATCGCGCCGCAGC
>NZ_JBEYVP010000121.1:0-1233 GCF_040644035.1 Streptomyces sp. NPDC047042
CGCGCCCCCGCGCGCCCGGGGCGGGCGGGCTGGCGCGGCCCTTGGGGGGGGCGGGGGGGGTAGTGGGGGGGTTTGCCCGCCCACCCGCCCGTCTCGGCTTGTTTGCCGGGTGCCCTCGAAGAGCGGTTCGTTCGGCTTGTCCGGGGGGTGAGACGTAACGCCGGGTCAGACCAGGTCGGGTTTCCCACCCGCCCACCCGTTTGCTCTTTGTGTTCAATTCGGGAGTCTGGGGAAGCGGGCCTGCAGTGTCCAGATTGCCGGGTTTTCGGCCAGTGCCTCGTGGAGGTCGGTCAGGTCGGCCAGGACGTCGTGGAGGAAGTCCCTCGCCTCTCTGCGCAGCTCCGCGTGGGAGAAGGTGAGGGGTGGTTCCTCCGCCGGCATCCAGTCGGACTCGATGTCCACCCATCCGAAGCGGCGCTCGAAGAGCATGCGGTCGGTGGACTCGGTGAAGTCCAGTTCCGCGTACTGGGGGCGGGAGGCGCGGGAGCCCGCGGGGTCCTGGTCCAGCTGCTCCACGATGTCGCACAGCGCCCACGCGAAGTCGAGCACCGGCACCCATCCCCAGGCTGTGGACAGTTCCCGGTCCGCCTTGGTGTCGGCGAGGTAGACGTCTCCGCAGAACAGGTCGTGGCGCAGGGCGTGGACGTCCGCGCGGCGGTAGTCGGTCTGCGGGGGGTCCGGGAAGCGGTTGGAGAGGGCGTAGCCGATATCGAGCACGGGGGTGATGGTGTCATGACGTCAATCGACGTCGGCCACCCCGGCCGCTTCCCCCACCCCAACTCTCCCGGCCGTCCCCGAACCCTCGGCCGCCCCGACGCCTCCCGGCCCTCGGCCCCCCGACCTCGGCCCCGGCTCTCGGCCCTCGGCGCTCTGCCCCAGACCTCAGCCCCGGCCCCCCCATACCTCGGCCCCGGCCCCCCCATACCTCGGCCCCGGCCCCCCCGGCCTCGGCCCCGGCCCCCCGGCCTCGGCCCCGGCCCCCCGGCCTCGGCCCCGGCCCCCCCGGCCTCGGCCCCGGCCCCCCCGGCCTCGGCCCCGGCCCCCCCCCGGCCTCGGCCCCGGTCCTCGGCCCCGGTCCTCAGCCTCGGCCCCGGACCTCGCCCCGGACCCCAGCCCCCGGACCCCCGCCCGTGGCCCCCCCCCCCCGCCCGGCCCCCCGGGCCCGGGGGCCCCCCCCACACCCCATCCGCCGTCAGGGGGGACGGGCGAAAGCCCCCCGGCGGGCGCGGGCGT
>NZ_JBEYVP010000122.1:0-1227 GCF_040644035.1 Streptomyces sp. NPDC047042
GTTTTCCGGTGTATGTCAAGCCTTGGTAAGGTTCTTCGCGTTGCGTCGAATTAAGCCACATGCTCCGCTGCTTGTGCGGGCCCCCGTCAATTCCTTTGAGTTTTAGCCTTGCGGCCGTACTCCCCAGGCGGGGAACTTAATGCGTTAGCTGCGGCACCGACGACGTGGAATGTCGCCAACACCTAGTTCCCACCGTTTACGGCGTGGACTACCAGGGTATCTAATCCTGTTCGCTCCCCACGCTTTCGCTCCTCAGCGTCAGTAATGGCCCAGAGATCCGCCTTCGCCACCGGTGTTCCTCCTGATATCTGCGCATTTCACCGCTACACCAGGAATTCCGATCTCCCCTACCACACTCTAGTCTGCCCGTATCGAATGCAGACCCGGGGTTAAGCCCCGGGCTTTCACATCCGACGCGACAGACCGCCTACGAGCTCTTTACGCCCAATAATTCCGGACAACGCTTGCGCCCTACGTATTACCGCGGCTGCTGGCACGTAGTTAGCCGGCGCTTCTTCTGCAGGTACCGTCACTTGCGCTTCTTCCCTGCTGAAAGAGGTTTACAACCCGAAGGCCGTCATCCCTCACGCGGCGTCGCTGCATCAGGCTTTCGCCCATTGTGCAATATTCCCCACTGCTGCCTCCCGTAGGAGTCTGGGCCGTGTCTCAGTCCCAGTGTGGCCGGTCGCCCTCTCAGGCCGGCTACCCGTCGTCGCCTTGGTGAGCCACTACCTCACCAACAAGCTGATAGGCCGCGGGCTCATCCTGCACCGCCGGAGCTTTGAACCCACCCCCATGCGAGGGAAGGTATTATCCGGTATTAGACCCCGTTTCCAGGGCTTGTCCCAGAGTGCAGGGCAGATTGCCCACGTGTTACTCACCCGTTCGCCACTAATCCACCCCGAAAGGCTTCATCGTTCGACTTGCATGTGTTAAGCACGCCGCCAGCGTTCGTCCTGAGCCAGGATCAAACTCTCCGTGAATGTTTACCCGTAATCGGGTGCACACATCACGAGAGCGGAACAGTCAGGCGGAATAAGCCCGACCGTTCACAGCGTCCTCGCTGTTGTGTTTACTTCAAAGGAACCTCATCCTCGGCCATGACGGCCTCGGACGGGGTATCAACATATCTGGCGTTGATTTTTGGCACGCTGTTGAGTTCTCAAGGAACGGACGCTTCCTTCGTACTCACCCTCTCGGGCTTTCCTCCGGGCTTTTCCCTTCGGT
>NZ_JBEYVP010000123.1:0-1222 GCF_040644035.1 Streptomyces sp. NPDC047042
CCGACCAAAGCATCGCCCGCATCCTCTCGGCCAAGGGCAAACCGCTGGCGCAGTGCCGCCGCGACCGCGCCCTGACCGCACTCGAACCGGACTACACCTCCGACCGATGAGCGCCACTCCGAAGCCGACGCTGGCGAAAGACCCGGAACTGACCGAGGCCGTATCCGACGCCATCGACGTGGTGTCGAACCCGACCGACCTTGCGATCAATCTGCTGGTGCTGGCCGCCGCCATCGCGGTCGCGGTGCTGATCACGCGCAAGCTCAAGCAGTGGGTAGGGCATCAGCGGCCGAAGCGGCTGGTGTTCGTCGAATACCTGGCCACGCCGGTGCTGACCCTGGCGATCATCGGCGGCTTGAGCCGGTTCGGCGGCGTGCTGGCCAATCCGCTGGTCGGCCTGGCCGGCTCGATGCTCGGGCTGTTCGCGGTCATCCGCCTGCTCGGCGCGCTGATGGAGATCGCGTTCCGGCCGACGCCGCTGCTCAAGTTCATGCTGCGCCTGGTCACCGTGGTGATATGGCTGGCGGCGGTGTTCAGCCTGTTCGAAGACCGCAGCAAGCTGATCGCCAAGGTCTATTCGGCGCACTTCAAGGTCGGCGGCATCGCCTTGTCCAGCGACGGCATGCTCAACGGACTGATCAGCGGCGTGGTGGTGGCGATCGTCGCCCTGTGGGCCGACAAGAGCGTCGGCAATCTGCTGCGCCGCAGCCGCAACCTGCAGCCGAACTTCGTGCTGGCGCTGTCGCGGGTGATGAGCGTGGCGATCTGGATCGTCGCCACCATCCTCATCTTCACCGCCGCCGACATCAACCTCACCGCCCTGGCCGCGTTCGGCGGCGCGCTCGGCATCGGCCTGGGCCTGGGCCTGCAGAAGCTGGCGGCGAGCTACATCAGCGGCCTGATCGTGCTGTTCGAGCAGTCGGTGCGGGTCGGCGACAACATCGTCAGCAACTCGGTGTCCGGCCGGGTCACCCGCATGACCGTGCGCTACACCATGATCCGCACCCGCGACGGCGTGGAGGCGATCGTGCCCAACGACCTGCTGACCAACAACGTGATCGTCAACCAGTCCTGGTCCGACCGCAATCTGCGCCTGGTCTGCGGCGTGCTGGTCAAGGGCGACGCCGACCTGACCCTGGCGCGGGAGCTGTTCGTCGAGGCGATGAACGCGCAGCCGCGGGTGCTGCAGGAGCCGGCGCCGCACATGTACATCACCGGCGTC
>NZ_JBEYVP010000124.1:0-1172 GCF_040644035.1 Streptomyces sp. NPDC047042
GCCGGAATCCACGCTTGCGCAGGCTCTGTTCCCCGACATGCCGCATGCCCTTCTCGGCCTGCTCCAGGTCCCCGGCGCGGCGGTGGCACATCGGCCTTGATGCTCCAGCGCGTTGGGCAACTGTTTGTCGGCCTCGGCCGAGAAGCTGCGGGCGAATTCTTCCAGTTCGCGGTTGCGATCGGACTGGACCATGGCGATGAACACCGCCGTGCCCGGGCTCTCCACGGTGAGGTAGTGCACGCCGCCCAGGCGCTGGTCGTCGGCGAGCTTCCAGTTGCCGGGAATCTGCACCTGCACGCCGAGGCGATCGTAGGCCTTGGGCTCGGCGACATTGGCCGCCGGTTCGCCGCAGGCGGCGAGCAGCGCGGCGAGCGCCAGGGACAAACCGCCAACGCAGACAGCGCGCAAACCGGGCATGCGTGTCATCGACTCCATCCCTGCAGTAGTCGCCCCCTGTGGGCACGGGCCACCCTAGCAGGCCCGCCGCCAGAACGCGCGTGCCGGGCGGGCTGGGTCGGCAAAGCAATTGTGGGCGATCGAAGGGCTGTGCGTGCGTAGTTCCGTCGTTGCCTGACGCGGCGATCTGCTTTCGCGACGTCTCTTCCTAATCGTCATCCTCGCGCAGGCGGGGATCCAGAGACTTCAGAGTCATGTCTCGATGAAGCCCTGGATTCCCGCCTTCGCGGGAATGACGGTAGGTGGGTTTCGCGGCAAGTCGGTTTCGCCGCGCCGCTCCATGCCGTCATCCCCGCGAAGGCGGGGATCCAGAGACTTCAGCGCAATGCCGCGATGTCAGTCCAACTGCACCCCGAAGTGAAACGCCTCGATCCGCAGCCGTTCGCGCAGATAGAACGCATGCGCGTCCTGCCGCTGCGTGCCCGAATCCAACTGCAATCGCGCGCAGCCCAAGCGCTTGGCCTCGGCCTTGAGCCAGTCGAGCATCGCCTTGCCGTAACCGCGGCTGCGCACGGTCTGGTCGACGATCAAATCGTCCACGTACACGTGCAGGCCCACCGCCAGCATTTCCATCACCCGCCAGCAGGCGAACGCGCGCGGCGCGCCGTCCTCGTCGAAGGCGACCGTGGCGCGGCAGCCCTGGGCGATCTGGCGGTGCATCTGGGCGACGAAGCGGTCTTCATCGAATTCCGGGCGCAGTTGCGAAACCAGCGGCC
>NZ_JBEYVP010000125.1:0-1151 GCF_040644035.1 Streptomyces sp. NPDC047042
AGCCGGAACCAGTAGAAGCCGTGGCCGGCGAGGGTGAGGAGGTAGGGGAGTTCGCCGATGGCGGGGAAGCGGACTCCGCCGATGAGTTCGACGGGGTGTGCGCCGTTGAACGCCTGCAGGTCCAGCTCGGTGGGCTGGGCGAAGCGGGAGAAGTTGTGGACGCACAGGACCAGGTCGTCCTTGTACTCGCGCAGGAAGGCGATCACGGCCGGGTTGGTGGAGGGGAGTTCGGTGTAGGAGCCGAGGCCGAAGGCCGGATTCTGCTTCCGGATCTCGATCATGCGCCGGGTCCAGTGCAGGAGCGAGGACGGGGACGACATGGAGGCTTCGACGTTGGTGACCTGGTAGCCGTAGACCGGGTCCATGATCGTGGGCAGGAAGAGGCGGCCGGGGTCGCTGGAGGAGAAGCCGGCGTTGCGGTCGGGGGTCCACTGCATGGGGGTGCGGACGGCGTCGCGGTCGCCGAGCCAGATGTTGTCGCCCATGCCGATCTCGTCGCCGTAGTAGAGGATCGGGCTGCCGGGGAGGGACAGGAGGAGGGCGGTGAAGAGTTCGATCTGGTTGCGGTCGTTGTCGAGGAGGGGGGCCAGGCGCCGTCGGATGCCGATGTTGGCGCGCATGCGGGGGTCTTTGGCGTATTCGGCCCACATGTAGTCGCGTTCCTCGTCGGTGACCATTTCGAGGGTCAGCTCGTCGTGGTTGCGCAGGAAGATGCCCCACTGGCAGTTGCTGGGGATGGCGGGGGTCTTCGCGAGGATTTCCGAGACGGGGTAGCGCGATTCACGGCGGACGGCCATGAAGATGCGGGGCATGACGGGGAAGTGGAATGCCATGTGGCATTCGTCGCCGCCGCTCTGGAAGTCGCCGAAGTAGTCGACGACGTCCTCGGGCCACTGGTTCGCCTCCGCCAGCAACACCGTGTCCGGGTAGTGGGCGTCGATCTCCTTGCGCACGTGCTTGAGGAACTCGTGGGTCGCCGGCAGGTTCTCGCAGTTGGTGCCCTCTGCCTGGTAGAGGTAGGGCACCGCGTCGAGTCGGAAGCCGTCGATTCCCAGGTCCAGCCAGAACCGCAGCGCGGAGATGATCTCCTCCTGGACCGCCGGGTTCTCGTAGTTGAGGTCCGGCTGGTGGGAGAAGAAGCGGTGCCAGTA
>NZ_JBEYVP010000126.1:0-1140 GCF_040644035.1 Streptomyces sp. NPDC047042
TCCAGCCAGAACCGCAGCGCGGAGATGATCTCCTCCTGGACCGCCGGGTTCTCGTAGTTGAGGTCCGGCTGGTGGGAGAAGAAGCGGTGCCAGTAATACTCCTTGCGCACCGGGTCGAAGGTCCAGTTGGAGGCCTCGGTGTCGACGAAGATGATGCGTGCGTCCTGGTACTGGTCGTCCTTCTTCGCCCAGACGTAGTAGTCGCCGTAAGGGCCTTCGGGGTCCATTCTGGACTCCTGGAACCAAGGATGTTCGTCACTGGTGTGGTTCATGACGAAGTCGATGACGACGCGCATACCGCGTTGGTGGGCGGCGTCGACGAACTCGACGAAGTCGGCGAGGTCGCCGAACTCGGGGAGGACGGCGGTGTAGTCGGAGACGTCGTAACCGCCGTCGCGCAACGGTGACTTGAAGAAGGGGGGCAGCCAGAGGCAGTCGACGCCGAGCCACTGGAGGTAGTCGAGTTTGGCGGTGAGGCCTTTGAGGTCACCGACTCCGTCACCGTTGCTGTCCTGGAAGGAGCGGACGAGGACCTCGTAGAAGACGGCGCGTTTGAACCACTCGGGGTCCCGGTCCTTGGCGGGAGTGTCCTCGAAGGTGTCCGGGACAGGCTCATTGACGGTCACGTTGTTACTGGCCTCCAGTCGAATACCGCAGCAGATGCAATACGTGCGCGGGTGCCCTCCCCGGCTCCAGACGTACGTAGTTGGAGCGGCCCCAGTGATAGGTCTCGCCGCTCAACTCGTCATGCACCGTGACGGAACACGGTTCGTCGTCCCGCTGGTCCAGGCCGAGTTGCGGCATGTCCAACGAGACCGTCGCCTCCTGGGTGTGGTGCGGATCGAGATTCACGACCACCAGAACGGCGTCCTCGCCGGTGCGCTTGCTGTAAGCGATCACCGCGTCGTTGTCGGTCCGGTGGAAGTGCAGATTCCTGAGCCGGTGCAAGGCGGGATGGTCGCGCCTGATCCGGTTGAGAGCGGCGATGAGCGGGGCGATCGACTGCCCGTTCCGCTCGGCCGATTCCCAGTCCCTGGGCCTGAGCTGGTATTTCTCGGAGTCCAGGTATTCTTCGCTGCCCGCGCGCAGCGGGGTGTTCTCGCACAGTTCGTAGCCGCTGTAGATCCCCCAGGTCGGGGA
>NZ_JBEYVP010000127.1:0-1138 GCF_040644035.1 Streptomyces sp. NPDC047042
TCCCCGACCTGGGGGATCTACAGCGGCTACGAACTGTGCGAGAACACCCCGCTGCGCGCGGGCAGCGAAGAATACCTGGACTCCGAGAAATACCAACTACGTATCCGTGATTGGGAGTCGGCGGAGCGTGACGGACGTAGCATCGCGCCATTGATTGCCACGCTCAACGCGATCCGACGGCGCAGCCCGGCCCTTGGGCAGCTGCGCGACCTGCACTTCCACCACGCGGATCAGGACGCGGTGATCGTCTACTCGAAACGGCGGGGATCGAACACGGTTCTGGTGGTCGTGAACCTCGACCCTCACCACACCCAGGAGGCGACGGTCTCGTTGGACATGCCGCAACTCGGCCTGGACTGGCACGAGTCGGTGCCGGTACGCGACGAGCTCACCGGCGAAACCTACCAATGGGGCAGGACGAACTACGTGCGCCTGGAACCGGGTACTCGACCCGCGCACATTCTGACCGTCCTGCGACCGTCCACCCCGCAGATCGGAGGGTCACCCACAACATGATCGTCAATGAGCCTGTCCCGGACACCTTCGAGGACACTCCCGCCAAGGACCGGGACCCCGAGTGGTTCAAACGCGCCGTCTTCTACGAGGTCCTCGTCCGCTCCTTCCAGGACAGCAACGGTGACGGAGTCGGCGACCTCAAAGGCCTCACCGCCAAACTCGACTACCTCCAGTGGCTCGGCGTCGACTGTCTCTGGCTGCCCCCCTTCTTCAAGTCGCCGTTGCGCGACGGCGGTTACGACGTCTCCGACTACACCGCCGTCCTCCCCGAGTTCGGCGACCTCGCCGACTTCGTCGAATTCGTCGACGCCGCCCACCAACGCGGTATGCGCGTCATCATCGACTTCGTCATGAACCACACCAGCGACCAGCACCCGTGGTTCCAGGAGTCCAGAAACGACCCCGAAGGCCCCTACGGCGACTACTACGTCTGGGCCAAGAAGGACGACCAGTACCAGGACGCCCGCATCATCTTCGTCGACACCGAGGCCTCCAACTGGACCTTCGACCCGGTGCGCAAGGAGTACTACTGGCACCGCTTCTTCTCCCACCAGCCGGACCTCAACTACGAGAACCCGGCGGTCCAGGAGGAGATCATCTCCGCGCTGCGGTTCTGGCTGGA
>NZ_JBEYVP010000128.1:0-1101 GCF_040644035.1 Streptomyces sp. NPDC047042
AGAGGGCGTTTATGCAGGTCAAGGCCCGTACGCACCTTATGCGAGTGCCCCATTTCGTTGAGGATTGCCCGATAGGTGAAGAACATCGCCTGGCGGGGCGATAGCCTCGTCGCCCGTCTCATCCGCTTCTGGTTTCAAAAACCCGTCTGACGTAGAGATACAGCAGAACCTCCCAGCAGTCTGCGGAACGAATGATTCCGGCGTGCCTATGCTCAGGCTGTGCTGTGAGTGATCGAAAGCCGTACCCCAGCGACTTGTCGGACGCCCGATGGGCCCTGATCGAACCGACGCTGACGGCCTGGCGGAATGCCCGCCTCAAACGTCGCCCCACCGGCCAGCCGGCGAAAGTCGATCTTCGTGACGTGTTCAACGCGATCCTCTATCTCAACCGCACCGGAATTCCCTGGAAATACCTCCCACATGACTTCCCTGGCCATGGCACCGTCTACTTCTACTACGCGGCCTGGCGCGACGAGGGGATCTTCGCCCAGCTCAATTACGACCTCACCGCCCTCGCCCGCGTGAAGGAAGGCCGGAAGTCCGAGCCGACGGCCTCCGTCATCGACACCCAGAGCGTCAAGACCTCCACCAACGTGCCCGTGACCAGCCAGGGAACGGACGCCGCGAAGAAGATCGTGGGCCGGAAGCGAGGCATCCTCACTGACACGATCGGCCTGATCCTCGTTGTGACCGTCGCCGCTGCGAGTCTCTCGGAGAACGCACTCGGGATACGCCTCCTCGACCAGGCGAAAAACACGTACCCAACCATCACGAAAAGCTGGGCCGACGCCGGTTTCAAGAAGGCCGTCGTGGAGCACGGCGCGAACCTCGGAATCGACGTCGAAGTCGTCGACAAAAACCCTGGGACCCGCGGCTTTCACGTCCTGAAAAGACGCTGGGTAGTGGAACGAAGTATCGGTTGGATCATGATGCACCGCCGGCTCGCCCGCGACTACGAGACCCTCCCCGTCAGCTCCGAAGCCATGATCCACGTCGCCTCGATCGACAACCTCGCTAAGCGCATAACGGACGAGAACACACCAACCTGGCGAGGAACTTACTAGGTTTTAAAGGGCAATTCGGCTACATCAAACGCCCTCT
>NZ_JBEYVP010000129.1:0-1097 GCF_040644035.1 Streptomyces sp. NPDC047042
GCCAGCGCATGCTGACCGGCGCGGTGCCGAACGGGCCGCCGCAGCAGTTCTGGAACGGCCCGGGCGCCGGCAACGACGAGCGCAACAAGTTCTCGCTCAACACCTGCAACGCCTGCCATGGCGCCGAGACCCAGACCACCAACTTCCTGCATATCGCGCCGCGCGCGTCCGGTGCGACCTCGCTGCTGTCGAGGTTCCTGATCGGCAACAATCCGGTCGGCAGCAGCCTCGCCAATCCGGGCACGTTCACCATGAACGATCCCTTCAGCGGCACGCCGCGCACCTACGGCGACCTGAAGGACCGGGCGACCAAGCTGTCGGCACTGCAGAACAACGCCTGCCTGTCCGGCGCGGTGTTCCACGAAGCCTTGAGCGTGCCGCTGCTGGCGACCCACTGAGGTTTCGCTGGCTTGGAAAACGAACAGGCGCCCGCGGGCGCCTGTTCGCTTTTCGCAGGCCGCCCGACGCGGCGGAAACCCGCGGCGACGCGGCTCAGCTCGAGGGTTTGTCCGCGGCCGGCAGCGGCACCGAGTTCGCCCCCGGCCGGCTCAACAGCCACACCCCGCCCAGCACCACCGCAGTGCCGACCAGCTGGATCGCAGTGATCTTCTCGCCGAGCACCCAGGCGCCGAGGAACACCAGCGACACCGGCCCGATCACCGAGAACTGCGCCGCCGTGCCCGCGCCCAGGCGCCCGACCGCGGCCATGGTGAAGGTCACCGGCAGGAAGGTGCAGAACACCGCATTGGCCGCGGCCAGCGCGTACACCTGCCACGGCAGGCCGAACAGCGCCGACGGCGGGCGCGCGATCAGGTAATGGATCAGCACCGCGGCGGTCGACACGATCATCGCCCAGGCCACCAACTGCAACGAACCCAGGCGTTTGATCAGTTCGCCCGACATCGCCAGATACAGCGCGTAGCTGACCGCCGCGCCCAGCACCAGCGCGCTGCCGAACAGTACGTGCTCGCCTTCCACGCGCAGGTTTTCGACCATCACCAGGACCACGCCGGCATAGCTCACCGCCAGCGCCGTCCACTCGCGCGCGGCGACCCGGCGCTTGAACGCGAACAGGCCGATCAACAGCACGATGGTCG
>NZ_JBEYVP010000130.1:0-1041 GCF_040644035.1 Streptomyces sp. NPDC047042
GGCAACGGTACATAAGGCGAAGTTCTGATAGCGCCAATGGAAGACCGGCCGCTTCCCCTCACGAACAACTGAATTCTTTCTTGGCCCCATGCCGCATCTGGCCCAATGAACCAATGCCAGCCCGGGGATCAGCATGATGAAACACACTGACAGCACTAGCAGTGCGCCCATAGCCGCGGCGGAGAGAACCACTCCGAACAGATCGGGCAAAGCGAGTATCGGCAGGTAACCGATGCGATAGAAATGCAGCAGAATTATCATTCCGCCCCAAAGCATCGATGTCGTCAGTACTGCGCTTTTTGGGTGCTGCCTGAACTGAAGTATTAACCAGTCCAGCACTTTACCGCCCGGAACATCGGTATTTTCTGTGGCCTTTTTCTTGATTTTTTGCATCGTCGCCTCCGTGCCGATGCTTTTACATTGCCACAGACGCCAAAACGATTTCGCTATGCGCTGCTACGCCGAAAAATCATTTCTCGGCAGCCGCGAACGCCAACCCCGACACCACCCCCAGCGACGGATCGCCCGCCACCAGCTGCGCATCCGGGAAGCAGCGCTGCGCCGCGGCGCGCACGTAGGGCGCGCGCGACATGCCGCCGGTGAGGAACACCACCTGCGGCGGTTCGCCGATCTGTGCGGCGACTTCGCCGAGCAGTTCGGTCAGGAAGCCAAGGAAGCCTTCGGCGGCCGCGGACAGATCGGGCGCGAGCACGTCCTGGGTCAGCCCGGTTTCGATGTAGTCGAGCGCAGCGCGGTTGCGCTCGTGCGAGCTCAGCTCGATCTTGGCCGCTTCCACCGCGCGGCTCAGGCGCGTGGTGTTGCCGGTATCCTGCAGCGCGATCAGGCGCGGACCGAACGGCTCGGGCACCTCGCGGTAGGCGTCGCGGCGCTGGAAATCGCGCTGGCGGATCACGTCGTGCACGGTCGCCGCTTCGACGAAATGGTGCGCCGGCACGCGCGTGGCGCCCTTGCCGAACAGCGGCATGAAGCGCGACAGGCTCAGGGCGAGATCGACGTCGACGCCGCCGCGGGCGATGCCCC
>NZ_JBEYVP010000131.1:0-1032 GCF_040644035.1 Streptomyces sp. NPDC047042
CGATCGCATAGCCCATGTAATAGCCGAGGTCGCGCACGCCTTAGCGCGGGTCGGGCGCGTTGTAGAGCCATTTGGCGTAGGACGTCTCGTGCATGTCGGCGCGGAAGTCGCGCTTGAGCCGGGCTTCGTTCTGCCGGCCGTAACGCACGTAGTCCAGCGGCGGCAGCTTGCCGGTGGCGCGTTCGGCGACGAAGTCGGCGGCGCCTTCGTAGATCGCCTGCGCCAGCAGGGTCGGGCCGGGGCCCTTCTGCTGGGTGTGCACGTGCTCGTGCACCAGCAGCAGCGGCAGCCCGTCGGCGGGGCGGGTGGCGAAGTAGTTGCGCAGATTGCGCTGGCGCGGTTCCGGCATCTCCGACACGTCGGTGTCCGGGCCGCCGCCGGCCAGTTCCGCGCCGATCAGCACCTTGTCGCCCAGGGTGGTGCCGCTGGAGTTGAGGCAGCCGATGGCGAAATACACCGTCGCCGGCCGCAGCGGCGGATACAGCTTGCGCAAGGCGGCGATGCGCTGCGGCGCGTCGGCGGTCTTGTCGGCCAGCGCCAGGGTGCCGGCGCGCACCGAGGCCCAGAACTTGGGATAGCGTTCGATCGCGTCGAGATAGCACTCCGGCGTATAGCCCTTGGCCTGCATGAACGCCTGCAGGCCCGGGGTGCCGGGCTCGATGTATTCGCGCAGCAGCGCGCGGCGTTTTTCGGCCGGGTCGGCGCTGGCGCGGATCGCGTCGAAGGCGGTCCAAAAGCGCGTCACGTCCGCCGATTCGAGCGAGTGCGCCTGCGCGGCCGCGGGCAACGCCGCGACTGCCAGCGACGCCGCGCAACACCACGCCGCAACGGCGATCCTGAAGTTCATGAGCGGTCTCGTACTGCGGGAAGGCCGGCATGATGACCTCGCCGCGCCGAACCGCGCAGGCCCGGAAGTCACGCGTCGCGCTCAGCGCGCGACGCTCACAGCGCGATGTAGAACTCCATCGGCACGATCACCTGCGCCGGCTCGCCCAGCTCCGGCGGCGGCGCCGGCACCGGGCTGGCGCGCTC
>NZ_JBEYVP010000132.1:0-1004 GCF_040644035.1 Streptomyces sp. NPDC047042
CGCCCTATTCGGACTCGCTTTCGCTACGGCTTCCCCACACGGGTTAACCTCGCAACACACCGCAAACTCGCAGGCTCATTCTTCAAAAGGCACGCAGTCACGACGTTGAGTACAAGTACTCAACGCGACGCTCCCACGGCTTGTAGGCACACGGTTTCAGGTACTATTTCACTCCGCTCCCGCGGTACTTTTCACCATTCCCTCACGGTACTATCCGCTATCGGTCACCAGGGAATATTTAGGCTTAACGGGTGGTCCCGCCAGATTCACACGGGATTTCTCGGGCCCCGTGCTACTTGGGTGTCTCTCAAACGAGCCGCTAATGTTTCGACTACGGGGGTCTTACCCTCTACGCCGGACCTTTCGCATGTCCTTCGCCTACATCAACGGTTTCTGACTCGTCTCACAGCCGGCAGACTGTGAAAGAGAGATCCCACAACCCCGCACACGCAACCCCTGCCGGGTCTCACACGTATACGGTTTGGCCTCATCCGGTTTCGCTCGCCACTACTCCCGGAATCACGGTTGTTTTCTCTTCCTGCGGGTACTGAGATGTTTCACTTCCCCGCGTTCCCTCCACACACCCTATGTGTTCAGATGTGGGTGACAGCCCATGACGACTGCCGGGTTTCCCCATTCGGAAACCCCCGGATCAAAGCCTGGTTGACGACTCCCCGGGGACTATCGTGGCCTCCCACGTCCTTCATCGGTTCCTGGTGCCAAGGCATCCACCGTGCGCCCTTAAAAACTTGGCCACAGATGCTCGCGTCCACTGTGCAGTTCTCAAACAACGACCAACCACCCGTCACAACCCACCGAAGCAGATCTTTACCGGGGCCGGCACTGAAGGCAGCCATACGGCCATACCCTCAGACACCCAACAGCGTGCCCGACCGCTCCCCGCCCGGAGATCATGCTTTCCACGCCCTCTTGCGAGAGCAGTACTTGCAGCCTCCGACCCGTGAAACCGGCCGAATAATCAACGTTCCACCCATGAGCAACCA